>JAEDNW010000168.1:0-3697 GCA_016302315.1 Lentisphaeria bacterium | reverse complement strand
CTCCAGACCACCAGAGACCGGGCCACATCCAGCCCGTGGGGAGTGCCCACCCGGTAGCGCCGGGCAATCTGCTCCTCGGCCTCCATCACCACCTGCTCCTCGATGCTCTGGCGCTCCCGGTTCAGCTGATCCAGGATGCCCGCCAGCTCCTTGGCCTTCTCCACATCGTGGGCTTCCAGAAGCCGGAGGGAGTCCGTGGGATCCCCCATGCGGCCCGTGGCGTTGATCCGGGGGGCCAGCCGATAGGTGATGTCGCTGGTGGCCAGGGATTCCCCCACCTTGGCAATGTCGCAAAGCTCATGGACGCCGGGACGGGTCTGCATGGAAAGCACCCGAAGCCCCTGACGCACCAGAATCCGGTTCTCATGAAGGAGGGGGACGATGTCCGCCACCGTGCCCAGGGCCACCAGGTCCAGCACCGCATGGAGGTCGGTGTCCTCCCCGCCAATGCCCTGCTCCCGCCCGTATTTCAGGAAGGCGGAGGCCACCTTGTAGGCCACGCCCACTCCCGCCAGGTCCTCGGTGCCCTTGGGAGCCCCGGGAAGCTTGGGATCCACCACCACCATCCATTCCTTGGATCCGGTGTCCGCCGGCAGCCCCAGGCCAATGGAGCCCACGCCGGAAACCCCGCCATGGAGCGGAGTGGGGCCGGGGGTGTGGTGGTCCGTGATGATCAGGTCCAGGTTGATGGCCCGGGCGGCATCCACCGCATCATAGCTGGTGATGCCGCAGTCCACCGTCACCAGAAGATCGCAGCGCCCCTTGGCGTTCTTGTTGATGGAATCCGCCGTCAGGCCGTAGCCGTCGTCTATGCGGTGGGGCAGATAGCAGGTGACCTGGGCCCCGTTCTCCCGGAGCACCCAGGCCAGAAGGGCCGTGGCCGTGATCCCGTCGGTGTCATAGTCGCCGTGGATCATGATGCGCTGGTTCTTCTGGATCGCCTCCCAGAGGCGACGGGCCGCATCCCGGGTCCCCGGCAGAAGGTAGGGATCGCCCAGGTTCTCCATCTCCGGATGGAGGAAGTCCTGCACCGTCTCCGGCGTCACCCCCCGGGCCGCCAGCACCAGCCCAATGGGACGGGAGACCGAAGCCTCGTCCATCAGGCGATTGACCAATTCCCCGTCGGGCCGGTAAAACTCCCAGACCCTATTCTCCTGCTCATGGGTCCGGGAAGAAGTCGTGGTTTGTTCCATAGTCTATCCTTACCTTAGTATTGCATTCTCGCTAACTATATGCCTAATTTCCCGAAAGTCAAGACCCCTCCACCTAGGCCAACACTACGCCCACCCACAGGAAATCCACCGGAAATCCAAACAGGACAAATCTGGACAAAATTTCCAAAAGAATGGGAAAATCCCCTTGCAATCCCCCTAGTCTCCGCTACATTATCCCCGTTTACGATACTTTTTTATCATCTGAATCGGGTTTCATTTCTTTTTTTTCAGTCAGCATTCCACTTCATCAGGAGACGAAGCGATGAAAGATACCAAAGAGACGCAGGCGGCGGTGTCGCCGGAAGAGAAGGAGCGCCAGGAGCGTGAGATGGTGGATGCCATCGTGGCGAAGGTGAAGGCGGCGCAGGAGATCTACGCCAACTACACCCAGGAGCAGGTGGACCGGATTTTCCAGGCGGCGGCCTTGGCGGCGAACAACATGCGGATTCCTCTGGCGCAGATGGCGGTGGAGGAGACGGGCATGGGCGTAGTGGAGGACAAGATCATCAAGAACCACTACGCGGCGGAGTACATCTGCAACAAGTACCTTTCCATGAAGACCTGCGGCATCATCGAGACCGATGACGCCTTCGGGATGATCAAGGTGGCGGAGCCCCGGGGTGTCATTGCGGGGATTGTGCCCACCACCAACCCCACCAGCACGGCCATCTTCAAGTCCCTGATTTCCCTGAAGACCCGGAACGGCATTGTCTTCAGCCCCCATCCCCGGGCCAAGAAGTGCACCAACCTGGCGGCCAAGATCGTGCTGGACGCGGCGGTGGCGGCGGGTGCCCCGGCGGACATCATCGGGTGGATTGACGAGCCCACGGTGGCCATGTCCGGCTATCTGATGAGCCACAAGGACGTGGCGCTGATCCTGGCCACGGGCGGCCCCGGCATGGTGAAGGCGGCCTATTCCTCCGGCACCCCTGCGGTGGGCGTGGGCCCCGGCAACACCCCGGTGATCTTCGACGACACCTGCGACGTGGAGATGGCGGTGAGCTCCGTGCTGCTGTCCAAGACCTTTGACAACGGGATGATCTGCGCCTCCGAGCAGTCGGTGACGGTGATGTCCTCCATCTACGACCAGGTGAAGAAGGAGTTCCAGAAGCGCGGCGGCTATCTGCTGAGCAAGAAGGAGGCGGAGGCCGTGGGGAACGTCATCCAGGTGGATGGCAAGCTCAATGCGAAGATCGTGGGTCAGACGGCGGTGACCATCGCCCAGCTGGCGGGGATTCAGGTTCCTCCTCAGACCAAGGTTCTCATTGCCGAGGTGAAGGGTGTGGGTCCCCAGGTTCCCTTCTCCCGGGAGAAGCTCTCCCCCACCCTGGCCCTGTATAAGGCGGCCACCTACGAGGAAGCCATCGAGAACGCCAAGGCCCTGCTGAACTACGGCGGTCTGGGGCACACGGCGGTGCTGTATACCAACACCCAGAACGAGGAGCGGATCCGGGAGTTCGGCCACATCATGCTGGCCAGCCGGGTTCTCATCAACACCCCCAGCTCCCAGGGAGGCATCGGCGACCTCTACAACTTCGCCCTGAATCCCTCCCTGACCCTGGGATGCGGCTCCTGGGGAGGCAACTACGTCTCCGAGAACGTGGGTCCCAAGAATCTTCTCAACATCAAGTCTATCGCCAAACGGAGGGAAAACATGCTCTGGTTCCGGGTCCCCCAGAAGGTCTACTTCAAATACGGATGCCTCTGCACCGCCCTGGGTGACCTGGCGGGGAAGAAGCGCGCCTTCATCGTCACCGACAAGTTCCTCTACAGCAGCGGAATCCTGGCTCCCATGCTCCAGAAGCTCACCGACATGGGCATCGCCGCCCACGTCTTCAGCGACGTGGCTCCGGATCCCACCATCCAGCTGGCCCAGAAGGGCCTGGAGCAGCTGCGCAGCTTCGACGCCGACGTGATCATCGCCGTGGGCGGCGGCTCCCCCATCGACGCCGCCAAGATCATGTGGCTCCTCTACGAGCAGCCCGAGGTGAAGTTCGAGGATGTGGCCATGCGCTTCATGGACATCCGGAAGCGCATCGTCAAGCTGCCGGATCTGGGCAAGAAGGCCATGATGGTGGCCGTGCCCACCACCAGCGGCACCGGCTCCGAGGTCACCCCCTTCGCCGTCATCACCGACGAGGTCACCCAGCAGAAGTACCCCCTGGCGGACTATGCCCTGACCCCCAACATGGCCATCATCGACACCGAACTGGTGATGAAGCTGCCCAAGGGCCTCACCGCCATCAGCGGTCTGGATGCCCTCACCCACGCCCTGGAAGCCCGGGTCTCCTGCATGCAGAGCGACTACTGCAACGCCCTGGCCAACGAGGCCGCCGCCCTGATCTTCCGCCACCTCCCCGAGTGCTACAAGAACGGGCCCATGAACGAAATCGCCCGTGAGCACATGTTCAACGCCTCCGCCATGGCGGGCATGGCCTTCGCCAACGCCTTCCTGGGAGTCTGCCACTCCATGGCCCACAAGC
>JAEDNW010000035.1:0-18116 GCA_016302315.1 Lentisphaeria bacterium | reverse complement strand
TCTTCGAGATGCTGGGCAACTGGTCCCTGGGCGACTACTTCAAGAAGGAGGCCATCCACATGTCCTTCCTCTTCCTCGCCCAGGAGCTGGGCTTCAAGCCCGAGGAAATCAAGGTCACCTGCTTCGCCGGCGACGAGAATGCCCCCCGGGACCAGGAGGCGGCGGACATCTGGATGCAGCACGGCATCCCCGAGAAGAACATCTACTTCCTGGGGAAGGAGCACAACTGGTGGGGCCCTGCCGGACAGACCGGCCCCTGCGGCCCCGACACGGAGATGTTTGTGCCCGTGGACAAGCCGGACTGCGGACCGGACTGCGGCCCCACCTGCGGCTGCGGCAAGTGGGTGGAGATCTGGAACGACGTCTTCATGCAGTACAACAAGAACGCCGAGGGCCAGTATATCCCCCTGGAACATCCCAATGTGGACACCGGCATGGGCGTGGAGCGGGTCACCGCCTTCCTGGAGGGATTCTCCAGCGCCTACCAGACGGAGCTGTTCGCCGGACTCTTCAAGAAGCTCCAGGAGCTCTCCGGCAATCCCCAGGCCGACCACACCAACCGCTACGCCCGGGTGGTGGTGGAGCATCTCCGCGCCTCCACCTTCCTGCTGGCGGACAATGTGAAACCCGGCAATGTGGACCAGGGCTATGTGCTGCGGCGCCTCATCCGCCGGGCCATCCGGGAGGCCCGGAAGCTGGGTCTCACCGAGGCCTTTACCTCCCAGATGGCGGATGTGGTCATCGAGGAATACGGGGAATTCTATCCCGAGCTGGTTTCCCACAAGGAAGTCATCCACGAGGAGCTGGACCGGGAGGAGCGTCAGTTTGCCGCCGCCCTGGAGAAGGGGACCCGGGAGTTCAACAAGATGGTGGATCGGGTGCCGGATTTCGTGGTGAACAAGCAGATCTCCGGCAAGAATGCCTTCAATCTCTACGAGACCTACGGCTTCCCCATTGAGCTGACCCAGGAGATGGCAGCGGAGCGGGGCTTCAAGGTGGATCTGGAGGGCTTCAAGAAAGCCGCCGAGGAACACCAGAAGAAGTCCCAGGCCGGCGCGGAGCAGAAGTTCCACGGCGGTCTGGCAGACCACAGCGAGGCCACCGCCCGCCTCCACACCGCCACCCATCTGCTGGACCAGGCCCTCCGCATCGTCCTCTCCCCCGAAGTGCACCAGTGCGGCTCCAACATCACCGCCGAGCGCCTGCGCTTCGACTTCAACTGGCCGGAGAAGGTGACTCCCGAGCAGCTGAAGAAGGTGGAGGAGATTGTGAATGAGCAGATTCAGCGGAAGCTGCCGGTGATCTGCCAGGAGATGACCCTGGAGGAAGCCAAGCAGAGCAATGCCATCGGCATCTTCGAGAGCAAATACGGAGAGCGGGTGAAGGTCTACTCCGTGGGTGACTTCTCCCAAGAGATCTGCGGCGGTCCCCATGCCGGCAACAGCGGCGAGCTGGGCCATTTCCGCATTGTGAAGGAGGAATCCTCCTCCCGCGGCATCCGCCGCATCAAGGCCGTCCTGGAATACTAGGTTTCCACAGGGGGTTCATCCATGCCTGAGCAAGCAGAGAGATTGCGGGAGTTTCTGGAGGCGAGTCCCACCGCCTTCCACGGCGTCCAGTGGCTCTCCCGGCGTTTCCGGGAAGCCGGCTTCCAGAGCCTGGATCCCGGCATGCCCTGGCAGCTGCAGGCCGGAGGCCGATACTTCACCACCCGGAACGGCTCCTCCCTCATCGCCTTCCGCCTGGGAAAGGAGGACCCTCTGGCCACCGCCCGCATGGGGGTCTGCCACACCGACAGCCCCGCCCTGAAACTCCGGCTGCGGGACGCCGTCCAGGAGGGCTCCCTCCTGAAAGTGCCCGTGGAAGTGTACGGGGGCGCCACCCTGCCCCCCTGGCTGGACCGCCCCCTCCTGGTGGCCGGACGCATCCCCTGCCGGAACGCCCAGGGAACCCTCTCCTTCCCCCTGGTGACCAGCGGCGGCCCCCTGGCGGTGATCCCCAATCCCCCCATCCATCTGGCCAATCTGAACGACGGATTCCGCTATAATCCCCAGACCCAGATGGCCGCCCTCCTCTCCGTGGAAAGCCTGGACGCCCTCCGGGAACGCCTCCTCCCCGGGGAGTGCCAGGACACCCCCGCCGAACTCTGGAACATGGCCGAACTCTTCCTGGCCGATGCCCAGCCCCCGGTGGCCCTGGGTGACCTCCTCCAATCCCCCAGACTGGACAACCTCACCAGCGCCTACGCCCTGGCCGAGGCCCTCTGCACCCCGGAGGAGTCCTCCGGGACCCTGCTGGGGGGCTTCTTCGATCTGGAGGAAGTAGGGCTGAACTTCCAGAGCGCCGGCGGGGATTTCCTGCCCTCCACCCTGGCCCGGATAGCCGATGGCCTGGGGGCCTCCTCCCTCCAGACCATTCCCCGGATGATGGCGGCCTCCCTCTGCCTCTCCCTGGACGTGGCCCACGCCTTCCATCCCAACTTCCCCGAGCTCTTCGACGCCAAGGATGCGCCCCGCATGGGGGAGGGGCCTGCCCTGAAATTCCACGCCAACCAGAATTTCGCCACCACCCTTCCCGCCGCCGCCATCCTCCGGGATCTGGCGCTGCGACGCAGCCTGCCCCTCCAGACCTTCACGCCCCGCTCCGACTCCCGATGCGGCTCCACCATCGGCAGAATGGTGGCCGGCAGTCTGGGGGTGGCCGTGGCGGATCTGGGCATCCCCCTCTGGGCCATGCACTCCATCCGGGAAACCGCCTCTCAGCAGGATGTGGAGACCCTGACGGAACTCCTCCAGGCCTTCTTCCGGGAATCCTCCCCCCTGCCTCTCCCCCACTGACCCAGCCCTAACCCCATTTCCTCCCCATCTTCCTGGGCATCCTGGCGCTCCTGGGATGCTCCGCCTTCTTCTCCAGCGCGGAGACGGCCCTCATGTCCATGAGCAAAGCCCAGCTCCGGCGCCTGAAGAACGACGACGCCCGGGGCAGGATGGTCTACCGCCTCCTGAAGGATTCCCAGCGGATGATGGGCACCATCCTCCTGGGCAATCTCTTCGTCAACACCCTCCTTACCGCCCTGAGCGCGGATCTCCTGGGGCAGAGGCTCGCCTCCCCCCGTCTGGGAGCCCTGCTCTCCATCCTCCTGGTCACCCCCACCCTGGTGCTGGCAGGGGAACTGCTCCCCAAAATCAACGGGCTGCGCCACAATCTGGCCATCGCCCGCTTCGCCGCCCCCCTCCTGCTCCTCCTCTCCTACCTTCTGGCTCCCCTCCTCTGGATCCTGAACGGACTCTCCCAGGGCGTCCAGAAACTCCTGGGTCTGGGAGGCGAGAAAAACTCCTGGGAATCCCTCACCAGCGGAGAGCTGGTGGCCACCATCGACAGCGCCGCCTCCGCCGGGGAAGCCACCAGCCGGGAACACGATCTGCTGGGCCGCATCCTGCGCTTCGGCACCATCCAGGCCAAGGAAATCATGCTGCCCAGACCCCAGATCCAGGGGCTGGACGACTCCCTGACCCTGCGGGAGGCCTTTTCCCTGGCCCAGAAGAGCGACCTGGGGGTTCTGCCTGTCTTCCAGGGAAATCTGGACGAGATCTGGGGCGCCCTCTCCTTTGCCGATCTCCTGAAATACCGGGATTCCGCCCTGGGCGACCGCCCCCTTTCCTCCTTCCGCCACGCCCTGGAGGAGGGCTCCCGGGACACGCCCCTGACCCCCGTGGACTTTGTCCCCGGCACCGCCCGCATCGACCGTCTTCTGGAGCAGATGCGGAAGGGGGCCCTGCGGCTGGCCATTATCGTTTCAGAATACGGAGGAACCCTGGGCATGGTCACTCCCTCCATGATTCTGGAGGAGGTGGTGGGGCGCTATGCCTTCAGCGGACGGGATGTGAACCATCTCCAGAAGCGCAACGGCGGCTTTTTGGCGGACGGACGGGCCCGTCTGCGGATGGTGGAGGATGCCCTGGGCACCTCCTTCCCCGGCGCCGAGGCGGAGACACTGGCCGGCTTTGTCATGGAACGCCTGGGCCGAATTCCCGCCCCGGGAGACCAGTTCTTTGAGGAGGGCCTGCGCTTCCAGGTGGTGCGCACTGCCGGACGCCTGGCCTCCGCCGTGATGATCTACCCGCCCCAGGAAACCCCGGAGACGGCGGCAACGGCAGAGGGCGCCGCCAGGACGCCCGCAAAACCGGAAAAGAAGGAGGAGACCCCATGAGCCTCCCTCTCCTCCTCCTGCTTCTTCTGCTTCTGGCCCTCTCCGCCTTCTTCAGCGGCGTGGAGACCGCCATGACCAGCGTCAGCCGCACCTGGCTCCAGAGCCAGGCCAAGAAGGGCGACCGCCGGGCAACCCTGGTGACCGGATTCCTGAAGGACAGCGAACGCCTCCTGGGCACCATCCTCATCGGCAACAACCTGGTCAACATCTCCCTGACCAACCTGGCCAACCTCCTGGTGAGCGCCCTCCTGGCCTCCCGGATCTCCCAGGGACTCCTCTCGGAAAACTGGGAGGAATGGATCACCTCCCTGGTGGTCACCCCCGTGGTTCTGATCTTCGGAGAAGCGGTGCCCAAGGCCCTGGGCCGGAACCATTCCGGGGGCTTTTCCCTGCTGGCGGCCCGCCCCCTGGGCTTCCTGGAGATCCTGCTGAAGCCCTTTGTGGCCCTTACCTGCTGGGCCACCCGGGCCCTTTCCCCCAGGCAGGAGGCAAGCGCCACCCCCGGAGTCACCCGGGAGGACATGAAGATGATGGCGGAAATGGCGGCGGAGCAGGGGCTGGTGAACAAGGAGGCCGGAGAGATGCTCCAGAGTGTTCTGGAGCTGGACAAGCGGCCTGTGGAGACCGCCATGGTTCCCCTGGTGGAGGTGCGCTCGCTTCCCGAAACCGCCACCGTGGGGGACGCCCTGCGCCTGGCCGGGGAATCCGGCTTCCTCCATCTTCCCGTCTACCGGGAGAGGGTGGACCGCATCATCGGCGTGGTCAATGCCCGGGATCTGCTCTCCCAGCGAAGCCCCGGAGAATCCGAGGATGACTTCTGGGAGCAGCCCCTCATGCCCTTTGTCACCGGGAAACTGCTCTACGTGCCGGAATCCCAGCCGGTGAATGTCACCCTGGAGCATCTGCGGAGAGCCTCCCTCACCATGGCCATTGTGGTGGACGAATACGGCGGCATGACCGGCATGGTCACCGTCCAGGATCTGGTGGAGCTCATTGTGGGGAACCTCAACGACCGCCGGGAAGGGGAGTTCTTCCGGGTGCAGTGGATTGCCCCGGGGGTGTTTCTCTGCAACGGGCGGATGGAGACCGGCATCCTGGAGGAATACCTGGGCTTCAGCCTTCCCCGGGGAGGCTACGAGACAGCCGCCGGCTTTGTGCTGAAGCTGGCAGGCCACATTCCCTCCGCCGGGGAGAAATTCCAGTATCGGAACATGGAGATCACCGTCCTCCACGTGGAGGAGCATCGCATTACCCGCCTCAAATTTCAGTTTCACCTCTCCGGGCGGCGTCCCGCCAAGGCACCGGAGGGAAAGCAAGGGAGAACCTCGTCATGACCCAGAAGAATCTGCATCCTGAAACCCTGGCCGTCCAGGCCGGATATACCCCGGGCAACGGCGATCCCCGCATCTGCCCCATCGTCCAGAGCACCACCTTCAAATATGAGGATGCCCAGAGCGTGGCCGACCTCTTCGACTTGAAGACGGAGGGATTCTTCTACACCCGCCTGGCCAACCCCACGGTGGATGCCCTGGAGAAGAAGATCGCCGCCCTGGAGGGCGGGGTGGCCTGCGTGTGCACCTCCTCCGGCCAGGCCGCCAACGCCAATGCCATCCTGAATGTGGCCCGCTCGGGAGACCACGTGGTGGCCTGCGCCAGCCTCTACGGCGGCACCGTGAGCCTCTTCACCAACACCCTGAAGAAGTGCGGCATCGAATTTACCTGGCTCCTCCCCTCCGCCACAGAGGAGGAACTCCAGGCCGCCTTCCGCCCCAACACCAAGGCCGTCTTCGCCGAAACCCTCTGCAACCCCTCCGTGGTGGTGCTGGACATCGAAAAGTTCGCCCGGGCGGCCCACGCCAACGGCGTCCCCCTCATCGTGGACAACACCTTCCCCACCCCCATGCTCTGCCGCCCCTTCCAGTGGGGGGCGGACATCATCACCCACTCCACCACCAAATACATGGACGGGCACGCCACCAGCGTGGGAGGCGCCATTGTGGAGAAGGGGGACTTTGACTGGAACAACGGGAAATTCCCGGAGTTCACCCAGCCGGACATCAGCTACCACGGCTTGATCTACACCCAGAACTTCCCCCAGTGCCCCTACTCGGCCAAGATGCGGGCCCAGTGGATCCGGGACATGGGAAATCCCCAGATGGCCTTCAATGCCTTCCTCACCATGCTGGGGCTGGAGACCCTCCATCTCCGCATGGAACGCCATAGCCAGAATGCCCTGGCCCTGGCCCGCTTCCTGGAAAACCATCCCAAGGTCGCCTGGGTGAACTACCCCGGCCTGGAATCCAGCCCCGACCACGCCCTGGCCCAGAAGTATCTCCCCAACGGATGCTCTGGCGTCATGTGCTTCGGCGTCAAGGGCGGCAAGGAAGCCGGCGAACGCCTGATGAACAACCTGAAGCTGGCCGCCATCGTGGTCCATGTGGCCGATGTGCGCACCTGCGTCCTCCATCCCGCCAGCATGACCCACCGCCAGCTCTCCGAAGAGGAGCTGAAGGCCGCCGGCGTCTCCCCCGACCTGATCCGCCTCTCCGTGGGCATCGAAAACATCCAGGATCTCTGCGAGGATTTCGACCAGGCCCTCCAGAAGGCCTAAAGGCCCCCCGGATCCCCCAGGGGAAGGCGGCTCGCCCCCTTCCCCTCTCTTCGCCTGCCCCCTTCCCCATTGCCTCCAACGCCCATGCCTTCTCCTGCCCCCCCGAAAACCATCTCCCCCATCTTCCTGGTGCTGAGCACCTTCTATGTCACCTGCCTCCTCCTTTCCAACCTGGTGGCCAGCAAGGTGATCCTCCTGGGAGGCCTGACTCTGGATGCCGCCGTCACCCTCTTCCCCCTGACCTACATCCTGGGAGATGTCTTCACGGAAATCTACGGCTTCCGGCGCACGAAATGCGTCATCTGGCTGGGGTTCTCCTGCAACTTCCTGGCCGCTCTGGTCTACCTGCTGACCATCCATCTGCCCTATCCCGAATACTGGCAGAATCAGCAGGCCTTCGAGACCGTCCTGGGCATCACCCCCCGGATCTTCCTGGCCTCCCTCACCGGATACCTCTTCGGGGAATTCTCCAACTCCTTCGTCCTCTCCAAGCTGAAGATCGCCACCAAGGGGAAGATGCTGTGGCTGCGCACCATCCTGTCCACCTTTGTGGGAGAAGCCCTGGACACGGTCCTCTTCGTCCTCATCTCCTTCCTGGGAATCCTTCCCACCCAGGTGCTGTGGACCATGATGCTCTGCCAGTACGTCTTCAAGGTGGCCTACGAAGTCCTCTTCACTCCCCTCACCTACTGGTGCATCGCCAAAGTGAAGAAAATGGAGAGGCTGGACGTCTACGACTACCAGGAATCCTACCGGGTCCTCTAGGCCGTCCCGCCTGCCTTTTGACGGAATCTCCAGGAATTTCCCGGATGCCCTGAAAAAATTCTCCTCCGGGGAATTGGAGAAAGCCGGAAAAGGGAATACATTGTGCCTTGAACTTTTTTTGCGGATCCCTGTCCGGAGGGGAATGCGGCCTCCCGGCTTCCGTCTCCCAGGCGGGATTCTGCGCCTCCTTCCCCAGACTTCTTTTCCTCCCCCCATACTCCTATCCTGACGATGAACAAACAACGCTTGGGTATCTTCTGGCGCTCCCTTCTCTGCGGCTCCTGCCTTGCGGGACTCTTCGTTCTGCCCGCCCCCCTCATGGCCCAGGATGGCTGGGATGATGAGGAAGAGGAGGTCATGGAGGACGCGGCCGTGGAAGTGGTGCCCTGGGCGGAGTCCGAGCGGAAGAAGGAGATGGAGCAGAAGATCGATACCCAGCTGCGCCAGAAGCGCAACGAGTATCTCCAGATGATCACCTCCGCCAGAGTCGCCGCCCAGATTCCCCAGCTGGCCCGCCGCCGGGTTAAGGATCCCAAGCTGGGAGACTTCGCTCTCCTCCGCATCCCCGGCATCAACCTGGAATGGGAGAAGAACTACAACCGCACGCCTCCCAAGTCCCTCCAGGACATCGTGGATGACGTGAGCATCGAGGCCGAGGAGGAAGCCGAGGCCCAGGTGCGTCCCGAGGAGCAGAAGAGACAGATCCTCAGATTCGCCGAAGAGCACTTTGTCCTGGTGGAGAAAAACGAGCCTGTCTCCCTCACCCTCCGGGGCGGCCATGGCACCAGCGTGGAGATCGTCAATCAGCCCTTCCGCGGCGCCAACGACGAATATGTACTGCTGGGCTTCCGCCAGATCATCAAGGAAGACCTGACTCCCGATGACCAGGCGCGCTTCTATCCGGAAATCAATGCCAAGATGAAGGAAGACTACATCCGCAACAACACCGGCAAGGTGGATGCGGATCTGGCCTCCCGCATCGACAAATACATCTACGACAACACCGCCAAGGAATTCCGGGCCAACTTCTACGTGCCGGACATCTCCAAGCCCACCGCCAGCCTCCGCACCGCCAAACCCGAATTCTGGATCCCCATGAAGGACTTTGTGGAAAAGGTGCGCAGCACCTTCGTGGATCGCATGGTGGAGCAGTACAAGATCACCGAATTGCCCCAGTGGATGCAGCAGCAGGGCTACTTCCTGGTGGACAAGGAGGACAAGTCCGGCAAGGAATGGGTGGACGAGATCGAGAAGACCCGCCGGGAAATGCCCCCGCCCTCCCCCAAT
Source organism: Lentisphaeria bacterium (assembly GCA_016302315.1). GTDB lineage: Bacteria > Verrucomicrobiota > Lentisphaeria > Oligosphaerales > Oligosphaeraceae > UBA1724. The sequence continues at coordinate 9,243 of JAEDNW010000035.1, read as the reverse complement.
GGCCCTGACGGCATGATGCCCGGCGGCATGCCTCCCGGCATGATGCCCCCCGGCATGCCCGCCGGTGGCTACACCGGCCCCCGCTAATCCCCGGCGGACGCCACCCAGGCCCCTGGGAGCTCCCCTCCCCTTCGCTCTGCTTCTGCCGGAGCCAGGAGCCCCAGGAACGCCCCGGTCGCCACATTCCTCCCCTCCGACGGACGAGACGCCCCCTTCCCCTGCGTCCCGTCCGTTCTTCTTTCTCCTCTGCCTGCCCTGCCCCCCCCACGGGCCTCTTTTCGCCACCGGCAGGGGCGCAGACTTGACACACCTCATCCCCCTCTTCCTTCCATGAGCAAAATCCTTCCTCCGTCTCCCCAGGCACTTCCGGGAGACACCTACAAACTGGCCACGGAAGACACGGAATTTCTCCAGTCCGACTCCTGCCGGGGCATTCGTCTGCAGCTGGAATATCTGAAGCCAGAGGAGGTGATGCGGAAGAAGCGCGTGGTCTCCACGGTGGTCATTTTCGGCAGTGCCCGTCTGCGGTCCCGGGAGGAGGCGGAAGCGGCGATCGCCCAGGCCAAGGAAGCCCTGTCCTCCGCCCCCGAGGATCCGGAGAAGCAGGCGGTCCTGCGGAAAGCGGAGCAGATGCTGAAAACCAGCCGCTACTATGAGATGGCCCGGGATTTTGCGGGGATTGTCACCACCTACGACCAGAACTCCAGCGACGGCTACGAGCTGGTGGTGATTACCGGGGGAGGCCCCGGCATCATGGAAGCCGGCAACCGGGGCGCCCAGGAAATGGGTGGCCTGACCGTGGGCCTGAACATCACCCTTCCCTTTGAGCAGTTTCCCAACCCCTACATCACCCCGGACCTGAATTTCCGCTTCCACTACTTTGCCATCCGGAAGATGCATTTCATGAAGCGGGCGGCAGTGCTGGCCTGCTTCCCCGGAGGCTTCGGAACCATGGATGAACTCTTCGAGGCCCTGACCCTGGTCCAGACTGGCATCGTCCCCAAAATCCCCATCCTCCTCTTCGGCAGCGACTTCTGGAAGGGCCTCATCCACTGGGACCGCTTTGTGGAGGACGGCGTGATCTCCCCGGAAGACCTGAATCTGATCCATTTCTGCGACTCCGCCTGGGAAGGCTGGAACTTCATCCGCCAATTCTATCACCAGAAGTTCGCCGACGTGCGCCACGGGGAACAGGCATGACCTTCCTCTCCCCTGCCCAGAAAGCCCTCCGGGAAGCCGGCGTGGAAAACGCCCTGCAGGAAGGACGGTGGATGGAGGAGCTGCTCCCCCGGGAAAGCGCCCGGCGGGGCCTTTCCCCGGATCTCCTGCGGGAGGAATGGCTCAGGCGCCGTTGCGGAGGAGAACCCTTCCAATATGTGGTGGGCTCCGTGGAATTCCATCAGGTGGAACTGCGGGTGGGTCCCGGAACCCTGATCCCCCGCCCGGAAACCGAACTCCTGGTGGACCGCGCCCTCTCTCTCCTCCAGACCGTCCCCCCCGGGGACGATGTGCTGGATTTGTGCACAGGCTCCGGAGCCATTCCCCTGGCCCTGGCCCATCTTCGCCCCGATCTCCACTTCTGGGGGGTGGATCTCTCCCCGGAAGCCCTGGCGTGGGCCAGCCAAAACTGCGCTCTCCTCCAAAGCCAGGAAGCCTGCCGCTTTCTCCAAGGCGACCTCTTTGCTCCCCTGCCTTCCCACCTGCGATTCCCCCTGATCACCGCCAATCCCCCCTATGTCTCCCCCGGGGAATACCGAAAGCTGCCCCCGGAAATCCTGGATTACGAACCCCGGATGGCCCTGGAAGCCCAGGAGGAAGGACTGGCTCTGGAACGGGAGATTGTCATCCAGGCACGTCACTGGCTGAAGCCCGGAGGAACTCTCCTCCTGGAAATGGGGGAAACCCAGGGCCCTTCCCTCCAGAAGATCCTCCAGGACAATGGATTTGTGGATGTGAAAATCCTCCAGGATCTCACCGGAAGAGACCGATTCGCCGAAGGAAAATCCCCCGCCCAGGCCGAATAACGTGGATGGTATAGCGCCGGATGGTGGGACTCCGTGCGTTCCTTTTCCCCCGAAATACATCCTTTGCCCCCAGGGGTTCCCCCCCCCGGGGTGGAAAGATTATTCCGGAAACCGGGGGCACGGGGGAAAATCCCATGATCCTCCGGTGTAGTGTGGTGTGGGCAAGGGAGGAGGGTCTGGGATTCCCCTTGAATGTGGCAGGCCGATTATATTTCCTTGTTTACGGAATTTGGGTCAAAGAGGCGGGGCGGCAAGTGGCCTTCTTTGTTCCTTTTCCCAGGATTTCTCTTGTTTTCCCTTTTCTTTCATGAGCACCTACGAAGACATCTGGTATGCGGCGCGTTCCACGCGAATCGTCTACATGCCACCCAAGATTCTGGAGACCTTCGGGGAATCCCGGGTGGAATACCTGGTGGTCTCCGAGGAGATGGACCATCCCGGCTCCCTGGTGCTGCGCACAGGAATGGTCACCGCCCAGCGTCCCCGGATCATCACCCCCGCCTACTTCACCCAGAAGCTCACGGAGAACTTCGGGGAGGATGCCCGGCGATATCTGGAGGAAGTGGTCTCCCGGGAGGAGAGCGCCCGCTTTCTGGAATACGGCCTGCGCTTCGGCAAGGAGGCCCACCAGGAAGAGCGGGTCAGCGGAAATCCCCTGGAAGTGGCAGAACAGGCCGCCGCTGACGCCCAGGACAATCTGGAAAAGCTGCGGGGCATCCTGGTGGGCCCCAACGACGCCTGGGAAGTCTCCCTGATGCACTTCCTGGCCCAGATGGTGCAGAAGTCCCTTCCCTTCCATGCCCGGGACATCGCCCGGAAGGGGCTTTTCCAGCTGGATGGCGGTGTTCCCCAGGCCGTCCTCCAGGAGATTCAGCAGGATTTCCAGGAATGCGGAAGCCTGGAGGACGCCCGGCGGCTGGGAGAAAAGCTGCGCAGGTACGGCCTCTTTTCCCGTTTCGAGGACCAGTTCTATCCCCTTTACATGAGGATGAAGACCCATGGTTGACACCATCCTTTTCCAAATCGCCCCCGAAGACCGGGAACTGACCCCCGCCCGCCAGCATGACTCCGACGCCGCCTTCGATCTGCGCTCCCGGGTGGACGATCTCCTGCCCCCCGGAGAATGGAAGGCCATTCCCACCGGGGTGAAGATGCAGCTTCCCCAGGACTTTGTGGCGGATGTGCGTCCCCGCAGCGGCCTGGCCCTGAAGCATGGTGTCACGGTCCTGAACGCCCCGGGCACCATTGATCCCGGCTACCGGGGCGAGATCCAGGTGATTCTCATCAACCACAGTGCCAAGCCCTTTCCCATCCGGCGGGGGGATCGCATTGCCCAGATGCTGTTCCTCCGGCTTCCCCAGGTGCAGGTTGTCCTGACGGACACGTTGGAGAGCAGTGACCGTGGGGAAGGCGGCTTCGGCTCCACGGGATGCCGCTAGGCCCCCGGCCCGCCCCATGCAGCACCCGCGCCGCCCTGCTTCTTCTCCGCCCCACCTTCTTCTTCCCCTGCTCCTCTGCCTCCTTCTTCTGGGAGGCCTTCCCTGCGTTCTTCCGCCCCCGTCCTCCGGCCCGCCCATGACGGAAGAGGAACTCCTGCCCCTGCTGGAGGAAAGCGCCCGGCGTCACGGCCTTTCCCCCGCCCTGGTGCGGGCGCTGATCTGGAAGGAGAGCCGTTTCCGGCCCGACGCCATTGGCGCCAAAGGGGAGCTAGGCCTCATGCAGGTGACGGAGGGCGCCGCCCAGGACTGGGCTAGAGTCCACAAAACCACCTGTCCCCGCCGCCGGCAGCTTCTGGATCCGGAACGGAATCTGGAGATTGGATGCTGGTATCTGGCCCGGGCCTGGGAACACTGGGATGGCTACCTTTCCCAGGAAAGCCTGGCCCTGGCGGAATACAATGCCGGACGCACCCAGGTGCTCCGAAGCTGGAAACCCGCCGCCCCCGGCACCCCTCTCCATCTGGAGGAAATCACCTTCCCGGAAACCCGGGACTACATCCAGAGCATCCTCCGGCAAAAAGCCCTCTACGAAGCGGGGGAATACTCCATCCCGCCAACCGATTCTCCCCTTTCCTGATCATGCCTTCCTCCTGCTCCTCCAATCTCCAGGCCGCCCGGGAACTCCTGGCCGACAGCGATGAAGCCCTGGCCTCCCTGGCCATGGATTCCATCCTCAAGGGCGGAAAGGCGGAGGAGACCCTGGGCCTCCTCCAGGAGGAATCCGACAAGAATGTGCGCCGCCGGGCCCACCAGTTGGGGGCGCTTCTCCAGCAGAACGCCATCCTGGACAAGCTGGTGAAGGACTATGAGCAGGCCCGGATCTCCGCCCTGGAGGCCCTGACGCAAATCGACCTCCTCTACGACACCAGCAGCTCCCCCTCCTTCCTGCGGGATCTGCTCCAGCGCACGGAAAAGAAGTTCCGGCAGAGGTGCCGGGGTCCCCTCACTCCCCAGAAGCTGTGCGACATCATGGAGAGCGAGGGATTCTTCGTGCCCCCCATGCCCTGGATCGCCATCGAGGACTACCTTCTGGGGGATGTGCTGGGAGGCGATGGCGGAGCCGCCCCCCTGGTCCTCTCCCTTCTGTGCTGCCATCTGGCCGCCCTCCGGGGCCTGGAAGCCCAGGTGGTCTTCTGCAACGGCTTCATCGGCTTCCTCTCCAAGGAATGGATCTGCCTCCCGGAACGGGGCTGGCAATGCCAGCGCCTCCAGGAGCAGGATGAAATCTGCCCCCTCCACGACCAGCAGATCCTCCAGCTCTACCTCTGCCAGCTGCTCACCGGGGCCCTGGCCTCCTGGGAAGTCTACGACACCCATCTCTTCCTGGAAATCCTCCAGCGGCTGGACGGCCTCCAGGAAAATCCCCTTCCCTATCCTTACGGCCCCCGCACCGCCGCCCCCCAGCCCGGGGAATCCCCGCAGTAACCCCCCTTGCTCCCAGGAGACTCTCATGGAGACACGCTTGCCTACCCCCTTCCTGAAAGCCCTCTCCCGCTGCACCAGACTCCCGGGGCTCTTTCCCGGCTTCCTGCCGGAAGACGACCAGAGTCCCATCCCCCTCTTCTGGATGACTGCCGGGCGCACCGCCATGGGGATCGCCTACATGATCGTGGCCCTGCTGTGCCAGTGGCTGCTGCAGCCCGCCCTGACGGGAAATGTCATCGGCACCCTGGCCGTCCTTCTCTGCCATCTCTTCCTTTCCCGCCCCCAGGACTTCCGGCTGGCTCCCCTCCTCCGCCAGACCTTCCAGGGGAAAGAGGGAGACAATCCCTCCCTGGATCTGCTGGTCCAGCTTGTGCTGCCCTGCCTCCTCTTCCTTCTGCTGACCTGCAAGGCCGCCCACTGGCTGCCGGCCATCTTCGCCCTGGGAGCCACCCTGGCCGCCGAACTTTCCAGTCCCCGGAAATCCGAGGACTTCCGGGAGAAATCCTCCTGGCTTCTGGGAGCGGGGGTTCTTTTCTTCTTCACGGTCCTTCCCTTCCTGGGACACCTAGCCGCCCTGCGCTCCTCCTTCATCCGCGCCGTCCTGCTGCTCCTGGTGCTGGCGTTACTGTCTCCCCGCCTTCAGAAGCTGCACACCAGGCCGGAGTGCTATGCCGTCAACGCCTTCCTGGGGACGGGATTCCTGCTGTTCCTCTCCGTTCTGGCCGTCGCCCTGTAGCCCCCCCTTTCCCCTTCCTTTCGTCTCTTTCCCTGTTCTTGTTCCATGACCGAATCCCCTGAATCCCTGACCCAGGAACCCCTGGTGGTCCATGTGGTGGCCCTAGGCTGCGCAAAGAATCTGGTGGATGCCGAAGTGATGTGCGGCACCATGGCCGCCAACGGCATCTATCTCACCGACGATCCGGAGGAGGCCCACGTCATCCTCATCAACACCTGCGGCTTCATCCAGTCCGCCCGGGACGAGGCGGAGGCCGCCATCAAGGAGGCCCTGGCCTGGAAGCGCAAGGGGCTCCGCCGGGGCCTCCTCCGGCTGGTGGTGGTGGGCGGCTGCCTGGCCCAGCGCAGCGCCCCGGAATACGCCGTCAAGTATCCCGGCGTGGACTGCTGGATGGGGGTGGATTCCGCGCCCCGCATCCACCAGCTTCTGGCGGAGCTCATCGACGGAGCCCAGGCGCCTGAGGCCTCGTCGCAGGCTCCCCGGCTGGCCATCTCCACGGCGACGCCCCAGTGGCTCTACGATGAACACACCCCCCGGATTCAGTCCACCCCGGACACCTATGCCTACGTGAAGATTGCGGAGGGCTGCAATCACCGGTGCGCCTTCTGCGCCATTCCCGGCATCCGGGGCAATCTGCGGAGCCGGACCCCGGAATCCGTCCTGGCGGAATGCCGTCAGTTCCTGGCCGCCGGTGTCCGTGAGCTGAATCTCATTGCCCAGGATTCCACCGCCTACGGGCTGGATCTCTCCCCCCGGGTCTCCCTGGCCTCCCTCCTCCGGGAAATCGACGCCCTGCCTGGGGAATTCTGGGTGCGGGTCCTCTACACCCATCCCCTGCACCTCACCCCGGAATTCCTAGAGGTCCTGGGAAACTCCCGGCACGTGGTTCCCTATCTGGATGTGCCCCTCCAGCACATCCACACCCCCATCCTGAAGTCCATGGGGCGGGGAATGGACGGGGAGAAGACCCGGAAACTCATGGAGGGAATCCGGGAGAAATATCCCCGGATGACCATCCGCACCACCGTCATGACCGGATATCCCGGGGAAACCCCGGAGGCCTTCCAGGAGCTCCTGGACTTTGTCCGGGACTTCCAGTTCGACCGCCTGGGCGCCTTCGCCTTCTCCCCGGAGCCCGGCACCCCCGCCTACAACATCCAGGAGGGAAAGGTGCCCCGGAAAACCGCCGAGAGCCGGCGGGACAAGCTTCTAGCCCTCCAGAAGAGCATTTCCGTCGCCCGGAACCGGGCCCTGATGGGCACCACCATGACCGTCCTCCTGGAGGAATCCCTGGGGCGCCGGAAGTGGATTGCCCGTTCCCAGGGAGACGCCCCGGAAGTGGACCAGACCGTAGTGGTGGAGGCGCCGGCGGGGGTCACCCTGCAGGAAGGCAGTTTCCTCACGGTGAAGGTGCACCGGGCCAGCGAATACGACCTGGGGGCGATTCCGGTTCTCTGATCCCCCTTTTGCGAAGCAAGCCATGGCCACTCCCTCCAAGACCACCCGTCCCGCCGCCGCCCTTCCCCGGCTGCCTCTGCTCCCCCGGATCCTTCTGTCCCTGCTCGCCCTGCTCCTGTGCCTGGTGGCGATCTACTTCGCCTGCGGCTACTGTGTCCGCCGCCTCTACCGGGAGAATTCCGCCTTTCTGCTGACCCGTCTGGAGATGCCGGAAGCCAGCGAGGAGCTGCAGGAGGAGATTCGCCGGGGGGTGGAGTATTGCGGCATCAAGCTGGAGGAATCCTATCTGCCCACCCTCCCCCTGGGACGGCTCTGGGAAACCCTCAAGGACAATCCCCAGGTGGCCGAACTCCGACTCCAGAGAATCTATCCCGACACCCTGCGCATCCAGGCCACCCCCCGCATCCCCGTGGCCATCCTCCGCTTCCATCCCTCCACGGGACTGACCGACCTCCTGGTGGACCGGGAAGGCATGGTGCTGCCCCGGAAGGTGGCCACCTTGCCCGTGAAGAATCTCCCTACCATCCGGGGCATCAAGAATCCCAAGGACTTCCAGCCGGGGAAACGTTGCCAGGACAAGGGGGTGCTGGCGGTCCTCACCTTCCTGAAGGAATCCCAGCTGCGCCCGGAAGGAAGCATGTATGAAATCCAGAATGTCTCCCTGGATGTGCCCAACAACCGGATGACCTTGAACCTGGAGGCCTCCGGTGTCTTCCGCGCCGGCGCCCGGCTGGTCATGCCCCTGGACAACGTGCCCCAGGAGATGGACCGGGTGAAGATCGTGGTGGATCTGCGCACCAGCGCCCATGAAACCATCAGCTATCTCAATGCCGTCTACGAGAACATTCCCGTCTACCCCTGAGGCGGAATCCGGGGCGGCTGCGCCCCCTCTCCTCCTCCACTGCTGCTGCGGCCCCTGCGCCACCGCCTGCCTGGAACGCCTCGCCGCCCAGGGCAGGCGCTGCGCCCTTTTTTTCTCCAACTCCAACCTGGACAGCCAGGAGGAATTCCGGCGACGCCTGGAGGCCCTGGAGACCGTGGCCGCCCATTTCGGCATCCAGGAGGTGCTGGTGGATCCCTACCGCAACGATCTGTGGACCCGCTTTGTGGGACAGCAGTGCCCCGCCTACGCCACCCAGCCGGAGGGCGGGGAGCGCTGCCGTCAATGCTTCCGCTGGAGTCTCTCCCGCACGGCCGCCGCCGCCGCTCGCCGAGGATGGCAATTCGCCACCTCCCTCACCGTCAGCCCCCACAAGAATTCCCGTCTTCTCCTCGCCCTGGGAAGCGCATTCCCCCACTTCCAGCCCTACGATTTCAAGAAAAAGGATGGCTTTCTCCGCAGCACCATCCTCTCCCGCCAGCTGAATCTCTACCGGCAGAACTACTGCGGCTGCCCCTACTCCCGACAGAAGCCGGAATCCCCCTGAAATCTCCTACCCCACCTCTCGCCATGGATCCCATTCTCCTCTGGCCCAACGACCCCTCCCGGACCTCCGCCGCCCTGGGACGCCCCCAGCTCCTCCCCTTCCTCCACGAAGGCGATGCCCCCAGGCCCGCCATCCTCGTCATCCCCGGCGGCGGCTACAGCTGCGTGTGCCACGGCTACGAGGGCAGCGACATCGCCCAGAAGTTCGTCTCCCTGGGCTACCACGCCTTCGTCCTGGAATACCGCTGCGGAGAACACGGAGGCTGGCCCGCCCCCCAGCAGGATGCCGCCCGGGCGGTGAAACTTCTTCGGGCCCGCGCCCAGGAACTCCACCTGATGCCCCAGAACATCGCCTCCCTGGGATTCTCCGCCGGAGGACACCTGGCCGGATGCCTGGGCACCTCCATTATCCAGCGGGTGGACGCCTCCGCCGGAGATGACGCCGACGCCTTCTCCCCCAGGGTCAACGCCATGATCCTCTGCTATCCCGTCATCCGATTCGAGGACGCCTCCGGACACTCCGCCTCCGGCAAAAATCTCCTGGGGCCGGGAAATGCCCACCTCTACCCGGAATACGATCTCTCCCTCCACCTGGACGAACAGACCCCGCCCACCTTCCTCTTCCACACCGCCCAGGACCAGATCGTCCCCTGCCTGGGCTCCCTGGAGATGGCC
>JAEDNW010000167.1:0-3869 GCA_016302315.1 Lentisphaeria bacterium | reverse complement strand
CTTCTCGGGATCCAGATCCAGGGTGTAGTCCGTCCCCTTGAAGGCGTGCCACATGGTGAGGATGTCCGGCTGGGCGGTGCCGCCGGACATGGGACGCATGGCCAGGTCGATGATCTCGGCGCCGCCCTCGATGGCCGCCATGTAGCACTGGACGGACATGTCGGCGGTGTCGTGGGTGTGCATCTCAATGGGGCAGTCCTTCTTGCCGGCGGCATCCAGGATCTCCCGGGCGCGGCGGACGGTCTCCTTGATGACGGCGGGGGGGCAGGTGCCGCTGGCGTCCTTGAAGCACAGGGAGTCGAAGTGCATCCCGCTCTCCAGGATCTTCTCCAGGATGCCGGTGTAGAACTTGGGGCTGTGGGCCTCGGTGTCCATGTTGGGGGGCAGACCCATCATGGTGATGGTGGTCTGGTGCTGAAGACCCGCCTTGTGGATGCACTCGCCGCTGTAGCTGATGTTCCGGATGTCGTTGAGGGCGTCGAAGTTCCGGATGGTGGTCATGCCGTGCTTCTTGAACATCTTGGCATGGAGGTCGATGATGTCGCTGGACTGGCTGGAGAGACCCACCACGTTGACACCACGGGCCAGGGTCTGCAGCTCCACCTCCTCGCCCACGGTCTTCCGGAAGGTGTCCATCATCTCAAAGGCGTCTTCGCCGCAGTAGAAGAAGGGGCTCTGGAACCGGGCGCCGCCACCCACCTCCAGGTGTTTCCAGCCAGCCTCCACGGCGGCCTCCAGAGCGGGAAGGAAATCCTTGGAGACCACACGGGCACCGATGACAGACTGGAAGCCGTCACGGAAGGAGGTGTCGAGGAAGCGAATCTTTTTCATAATGGGAAGAGTCTCCTTGTGTTATTATTGTTGTAAGTAGTTGAGATGCAAGTATTTATGAAAATCTTCTAGATCCGCCCCGCATTCTTCATGGCGGCGGCGATCACCGCCACGGTGAGGGCGTCGTCGCTCTTGGGGGGAGCGGGTTTCTTCGTGTTCTTCACCGGCTCGGGAAGGAGGTAGGCGAACTTACCGGCCAGTTTGGCAAACAGGTTGGTGATGACCACCTGGATGCAGAGGAAGACGAAAACGAATCCCATGCCGAAGAGCATGATGATGGCGGCGCTTTTGAACATATTGCCGTGCAGTCCTTTATGGGGGAGGTGGATTGAGAGGGGAGAGGAAAGGGGGGGGGGCAGGGGTCGGGCGGAGCGCTCCGGTCCGGGGGAAGGAGGGGGATTCCGACTGTCCCGGAGAAGGCGCATTTCACCCGGAAAGGGGGGGGGAACACCCTGAAAAGGGGGGCTTTCGGGGCAACCCTACAATATATTGCCCCCGACTTGGTTTTCGCCTGACTTCTGCCCTTCCGCCGGAAAATTCCCCGGCGGGGGAGAGGGGGGACGGGGCGTCGGCTAGCCTTCGGTATTCCGGTGGCCCGTGGTGAGGAAGCGCCGGTATTCCCCGGGGGTGACCCCGTAGTGCAGCCGGAATTTCCGGCGGAAATAGGCGGGATCCTGAAAGCCCACCCGGTGCATGATCTCCTTGATGGACAGGTTTTCGCTGACCAGGAGGCGGGCGGCGTTCCTCACCCGATGGCGGTTGATGGCGGCCGCCAAGGTCTCCCTGAAGTGGAGGGAGAAGATGCGGCCCAGATAGTCGGGGTTGCAGTGGAGCTCCTTGCTGATGGTCCCCGGGGTGATGGGGTCCGCGTATCGGGTTCTCACCAGATGCTCGGCGGCCTCCGCCAGAGGGGTGGGGGAGAGGGAATGATCCGCGGGGGCCACATGGAAGCGCAGGGCCTCGTGCAGGGCCAGCTCCAGGAGCAGACGGAAGCTCACCTCGTCCCTCACCTGCTCATGCTGCTCGGACAGCAGGGCCTGGCAGTAGGTGGCCATGCGCTCGGGACGGGTGACATGCCCCGTCTGGGGCAGAAGGGAGAGCTCCGCCTCCTCGCACAGGAAGTGCATCCAGAAGAAGGAGAGCCCCCGGGAATAGGGGGCCAGACCCCCGTGACGATGCCCTTTCCGCAAAATCAGCCAGTCCCCCGCCTTCAGGGAAAAGGCCTTCCCCTCCTCGAACATCTCCAGGTGCCCGCTGAAGAGGAAGAGGATGACGTGGGAGTCGATGACGCGCACGGGATGGCTGCCCTTTCCCCGGGAGATGAAGCGTCCGCAGTTCAGGGGCTGGAGGCGAGAGGGGGATATGGTCTGTGACATTCGGTTTTATCTTCTTTATATTTGCTTTGATCTCTTTATGGAAGTCCGCGTGTCCCTTACAGTAATGCAGATTTACGGGGAAGACCGCCCTGTCCGCCAACGCCATGGCGTCTCCCCCTGTTTCCTCCCCCCTCCTCTCCCGCCTCCTGCCCCCCCATGCCTTTCGCCAAGTACCAAAGCGCCTCCCTCTCCCAAGTGGAGCTGCGGGACCGCATTCTCGCCCCCAGGATCCAGACCGCCCTGGACACCACCATCCCCTCCTCCCTGGAAAAGTGCCGGGAGACCGGACGGCTGGACGCCTTCACCCTGCAGTGGAAGGAGGGCATGCCCAACCGCCCCCACTACTTCTGGGATTCGGATGTGGCCAAGGTGCTGGAGGGGGTGGCCTACTCCCTGGCTCTGCGTCCCGACGCCGCCTTGGAGGCGGAATATGACCGTCTGGTGGAGTGCATTGCCTCTGCCCAGCAGCCGGATGGCTACCTGAATACCTACTTCACCACCGTGGAGCCGGAGAAGCGGTGGACCAATCTGTGCATCAAGCACGAACTCTACTGTGCGGGGCACCTCATCGAGGCGGCGGTGGCCGGCTACAACATGCTGGGCAAGAGAAGATTCCTGGATGTGATGTGCCGTTATGCAGACCACATCGCCACGGTCTTCGGCCGGGGCGAGGGGCAGAAGCGGGGCTATCCCGGCCACGAGGAGATCGAGCTGGCCCTGGTGAAGCTCTACCACGCCACCGGAGAGCGGCGCTATCTGGACCTGGCCAAATACTTCGTGGACGAACGGGGCCAGAGCCCCAACTACTTCCTGGAGGTGGAGCACCAGGATCCCTGCGCCTACGGAGGCATGGACTACTTCCAGGCGGACCGACCCGTCCGGGAGCTCCAGGAGGCCAAGGGCCATGCGGTCCGCGCGGTCTATCTCTACTCCGGCATGGCCGATGTGGCCCAATGCACCGGGGACGAGACGCTCCTCCAGGTCTGCCAGCGCCTCTTCCGCAACATCGCCACCCGCCGCATGTACGTCACCGGAGGCATCGGCTCCAGCTTCTGCTGGGAGGTCCTGACCCGGGACTACGATCTCACCAACGGCTCCCTGATGTATGCCGAGAGCTGCGCCGCCATGGGACTGGTCTTCTTCGCCCAGCGAATGCTGAACGCCACCGGAGATGGGCAGTACGCCGACGTCCTGGAGCTGGCACTCTTCAATGGTGTCCTGGCCGGCATCAGCCTCTCCGGCGACCGCTTCTTCTATACCAATTATCTGGAGGTGGACGAAAACACCCAGGTCTACAATGCGGGGGCGAAGGAGCGCCAGCCCTGGTTCGAGTGCTCCTGCTGCCCCACCAACTTCTCCCGCTTCCTCCCCAGCGCCCACCAGTATGTGTGGAGCGTGGGGCCGGAGGAGGTGCGCCTGAATCTCCCCGTGGCCGGCACCCTGAGGAACGACCTGGGCGAATTCCATGTGGAGGGCGAATATCCCTATCAGGAGGAGGTGAGGATCACCGCGAAAACCACCCGGAAGGTGAAGCTCTCCCTCCGCATTCCCGCCTGGTGCCGCAACCCCCGCCTCACCCTGGACGGCACCCCCGTTCCCCTCAGGACCGACAAGGGATACGTCTCCCTGGAACGCCTCTGGACCGGAACGGAATCCCTGGTC
>JAEDNW010000034.1:0-18330 GCA_016302315.1 Lentisphaeria bacterium | reverse complement strand
GAGAAATTTCCTGTCTCCCTGCAGCAAGGCGGTCTGTAAACGGACGGACGACATCCGCATCCTCAATCCCGACCAGGACTGCACCGAGGCCCTGGAACACGCCCGGGCCGCCATCGTGGACGAGGACGACGATAATCGTCAGGAGGTCATCAAGATGCTCCTGAAGGCCAAACTCCCCTTCGCCCTCTGCGGACTGGCCGGGGAAACCCCCGATTCCCTGAAAAAGCTGTGGGCCGCCGCCAAGCGCCGGCACATCCAGGTCTGCTGGCTGGGCTCCTGGCGATACGAGTGGGGCATGGCCCGCCTCAAGGAAACCATCACCAGCGGCGTGCTGGGCAACATCCAGCAGTTCAAGCTCACCAAGCCCGAGGGCCTGGGCATCTTCGCCAGACTCCGGGACCAGGATCTGCTGAACTGGCTCTCCGCCTACGGCAACGATGCCGCCTACGCCTTCGAGGAAGCCCCCGAAGTCCCCTACCGCCTCACCGTCACCGGCACCCGGGGCTCCGCCACCACCACCATCCTGGAGGACGGACGCAACGAGTTCGCCATCGCCCTCTGCGATGAACCCGCCAGGGTGGAAGTCCGGGAAAGTCATCCCCTGGAAGCCGAGGTGGGATACCTCCTCTTCGCCATCCGCTCCGGACGCCCCTGGTCCATGCTGGGAAAAATCCCCAACTGACCCCGCACCGCCTTCCCCCAGCCTTTTCCCCCCGCCAGGGTTGAAAATGCGGGAAAGGACGCTAAATTAACGCACTTGCCTTGCAACAGACTTTTTTGTCCATACTCCCTATCCCTCTCTGAACATGAAAACTTTTCTACCCAAGGAAAACGAAATCGAGCGCAAGTGGTGGATTATTGACGCCGACCAGCAGGTGCTCGGACGCATGGCCCGCCAGATTGCCATGATTCTGCGCGGCAAGCACAAGCCCATTTTCACGCCTCACCTGGACACCGGCGACTACGTGGTGGTCACCAACGCCGCCAAGGTGGTCATGACCGGCCGGAAGTCCACCGACAAGGAATACCAGGATTTCAGCGGCTGGGTGGGCGGTCTGAAGCGCACCTCCGCCGATGTGATGCGCCAGAAGCATCCCGAGGAAATCATCAAGCGTGCCGTGTGGGGCATGATGCCCGACGGCAAGCTGGGCCGGGCCCAGTTCCGCAAGCTCAAGGTCTACGCCGGCGAGCTCCCCGAGCATCGCTATGTGGCCCAGGGCGCTCAGCCCCTGACCCTGAAGAACCAGTTCTAACCTAGGAAGACAACCTTTTTTGAGGACAGAAGAGCAATATGGCCCAAGAAGCTAGCGAAGTGATTCTGACCATCGGCCGTCGCAAGTGCGCCAGCGCTCGCGTGCGCATGACCCATGGCACCGGAAAGATCACGGTCAACCGCCGTGCCTTCAACGACTATTTCACCACCGACTCCATCCGCGGATTCATCCAGCAGCCCCTGGTGCTCACCAGCAAGGCCGGCGAGTATGACATCTACGCCACGGTGGACGGCGGCGGCGAGGTGGGACAGGCCGGCGCTCTGCGCCACGGCATCGCCCGCGCCCTGGAGAAGGCCGACGAGGCCCTCCGCGCCCCTCTGAAGAAGGCGGGTATGCTCACCCGGGACTCTCGGGAGAAGGAGCGTAAGAAGCCCGGTCAGCCCGGCGCCCGCAAGCGCTTCCAGTTCAGCAAGCGATAGGCCGCTTCCCCTCTCTCCCCGCCTTCCCCTCCGTTCCCTCCCATGGGTGCCGGAGGGAGATTCCGGGGAAAGGAATCGGTTCCCGCAGAAGACGGACGCCCCGTTCCCAACGAGGGTGGCCGTCTTTTCTTTTTCTCCCCCGGGCCGCCTTCCCTTGACCGGCGCTTTCCTCCCCCTTCCGGGACATCCTCCGCCGGCGGAGGGCGTGGAGTTTTCCATAACTACCTTATAATCAATTACTTATGAACAAAATCAACGTCGCCATCATTGGAGGCAGCGGATATTCCGGCGAAGAGCTTCTCCGTCTTCTTCTCCGTCATCCCGGAGTGGAGCTCACCGCCATCACCAGCCGGGAGAACGCCGGGAAGCGGGTGGGGGATTTCTTCCCCCGCTACAGCGAGTGCGACCTGCGCTTTGTCGCCCCCGAAGTGGAGGAGATTGCCCGGATGGCGGAAGTGGTTTTCCTGGCCCTGCCCAACGGTCTGGCCTCCCAGTATGCCGCTCCTTTGCTGGAGAAGGGCTGCAAGGTCATCGACCTGTCGGCGGACTTCCGCCTCCGGGATCCTGCCGTCTACGAGAAATACTACAAGATGGCCCATCCCGCTCCCTGGCTGCTGCCCCAGGCGGTCTACGGGCTCCCGGAACTCTACCGGGAAGAACTGCGGTCGGCCCGGCTTGTGGCCAATCCCGGCTGCTATGTCACCAGTATCCTTCTGCCCGTCACCGCACTGCTGCGGGCGAAGGTGGCCTCCCCCAAGGGCATCGTGGCCATGTCCATGTCCGGCGTCACCGGCGCCGGCCGGAAGGTTTCCCTGGACTACATCTTCCCGGAATGCAATGAGAGCCTGCGTCCCTACGGGGTCACCGGGCACCGTCATCTGCCGGAGATCGAGCAGGAGCTGGCGGTGGCGGCCCAGGTGCCTTCCGTCACCATGAATTTCCTGCCCCATCTGGTGCCGGTGAACCGGGGAATCCACTCCTCGGTGCTGCTGGATCCCCAGGAAGGGAAGACCCTGGAGGACGCCCGGGAGGCGTTGCAGCAGGCCTACGGGCAGGAGGCCTTTGTCCGGGTGCTGGATCCCGGGAAACTGGCCGACACCAAGCACGTGACCCGCACCAATCTCTGCGAGATCGGATGCCTCTACGACAACCACACAGGCAAGCTGGTGGTCTCCAGCGCCATTGACAACCTCACCAAGGGCGCCAGCGGCCAGGCCGTGCAGAACATGAACCTGATCTGCGGCTTCCCGGAAACCACGGGTCTCCTGGTTTCCTAAGCTGCCCCTGCCCCCTCCTCCTCTCCTGGGGCGGAGGGGGAGAAAATTCGGCGGGGAAACCGGAGGCTCTCCTGGGCGAAACGGAAGGACGCAGGGTAAATTATCCCCGTTTCTTTTTGGCTCCCCCCTCATCGGGCGGGAGCCCTTTTCCTGCTGTCCCCGCCTCCCCTCCTCAACCCCTTCCCGAAACATGGAATCCCAACTGCTGGAGCAACTCTCCTCTTTCGACTCCTGGAAACGCGTCGCCGCCCTCCAGACCCTGGCCGCCTGCACCCAATTCCCGGAGGAGAGCGACGCCATGAACATGCACGTCCACTCCTTCTACTCCTACAATGGGGAGGGGTGGTCTCCGGCCCGCATCGCCTATGAGATGCGGAAGATGGGCCTTTACGGAGCCGCCCTGTGCGACTTTGACGTCATCCAAGGGGTAAACGAGTTTTTGGCGGCGGGGGATTTTCTGGGGCTGCGCACTGCCGCCTCCTTTGAGAGCCGGGTCTTCTTCCCGGAATATGCGGACAAGGAGATCAACTCCCCCGGTGAACCCGGCGTCTTCTACTTCATGGGCAGCGGCTTTGTGAACGGCGACCAGGCAGCGGAGTTCCAGGAGCAGCTGGAGCAGGCCCACAAGCGGAACCGGGCCCTCATCGCCCGGATCAACGCCGCCCTGCCGGGATGCCAGCTCTCCTACGAAAAGGATGTGCTCCCCCTCACCCCGGACAACAACGCCACGGAACGCCATATCGTCCGGGCCTACTATGACCTGGCCATCCGGGAACACGGCCCCCAGGCCCCCGCATTCTGGGCCAGGGCCTTCGGCGACGACGCCGCCCAGCTGGAAGCCAAGTCCCTCAACGCCATGAATGAATACCTCCGGGGCAAACTCATGAAGAAAGGCGGACTGGGATACCAGCAGCCGGACGAAACCACCTTCCCCCCCATCGACGAGGTGATCCAGCGCATCCGCCGCTGCCGCGCCCTCCCCTGCTCCGCCTGGCTGGACGGATCCCTGCCCGGAGAGGCCAATCCCCGGGAGCAGCTGGAATGCCTCATGGCCAAGGGCCTGGAGATGGTCAACATCATCCCCGACCGCAACTGGAACTTCAAGGATCCCGCCAAACAGGAGGTCCGGGTCCGCGCCCTCTACGAATACATCGACACCGCCAATGCCCTGGGCCTCCCCATCATCGCCGGAACGGAATGCAACAAGCCCGGACAGCGCAAGGTGGATGACTTCGCCGACGAACATCTCCGCCCCGCCATGAAGGACTTCCTCAAGGGCGCCAATGTCCTCTTCGGGCATACCCTCCTTCTGCGCTATGCCAACTACGCCTACAGCGACCAGAGGGCTAAGGAGGAATTCCCGGAACGGGCCCGGCGCAACGACTTCTTCGCCTCCGTGGGCGCCCTCCCCGTGCCGCCCGCCGCCCTGCGCCAGACCTTCGCCGAGGAAAGCGATCCGGAAAAGAATCTGGACCGCATCCGGGATGCGGCAAAGGCAGGACGCTGGTAGCCCGCACCATCCCCCTCCCCTGGCGCCCCGCGCCCCCAGGGGAGCCCCTCCCTTGAAAAAAGGGGAAAGTGCCTTATATTCTTGCCCTTTCCGTCTCTGGCCAGCACCTCGCTCTCCCCAGGACGGCCCAAGGTGCCTTCCCAAAAACGGCACACCCCTGCGAATTTTCTGTAACTCTTTCCATACCAAGGACTTATCATAGTCACCATGGCTACTCTCTCCGTACTCCTCACCATCCTCTCCGTCCTGACGGCGATTCTCCTCACCCTCCTGGTGCTGATCCAAAATCCCAAAGGCAACGGCGGCATCGGGGCCATTGGCGGCGGAGTCTCGGAAGCCATGTTCGGCGCCTCCGCCCCCAGCGCCCTGGTGAAGGGCACGGTGATCCTGGCCATCATCTTCCTGCTGTCCACCCTCTTCAATGTGGCCATCCAGGGCAAGATCAGCCGTCAGAAGTCCGTGGGCGAGGCCATTGTGGTGGAGAGCACCCAGCCCGCCCCTGTGGCCACGGAGGCGGTGGAATCTGTCCCCGCTCCCGCCGAGCCTGCCGCTCCCGCCGAGCCTGCCGCTCCCGCCGAGCCTGCCGCTCCCGCCGAGCCTGCCGCTCCGGTGAATCCGTAGTTTTTGCCGAGGGAAGCCGATTTTTCTTCGAGGCATTTCCCCGCGGGGGGCATAGGAGCCGGCCACCGGAAGGTGGAAGGTTGTGTTGTGGCCCCCTTGGCCAACGTCTTTCAAGCCGTGGATGCCCCCGTCGCCTCCACGGCTTCTTGCTATCCAGAGGCTGCCCCTCTTTTCCCATTTCCCTTGTTCCATGAGCAGCGACCTATCGAAGATCCGGAATCTGGGCATCATCGCCCACATTGACGCAGGCAAGACCAGCACCTCCGAAGGGCTTCTCTTCTTCTCCGGACTGACCCATCGCTACGGCAATATCGACGAAGGCACCACGGTGATGGACTTCCTGCCGGACGAGCGCGCCCGGGGCATCACCATCATGGCCGCCGCTGCCGTCATCCCCTGGGGTGACTACGAATATCACCTCATCGACACTCCCGGACACATCGACTTCACGGCGGAGGTGGAGCGTTCTCTGCGGGCCATTGACGGCGCCGTGGTGATCTTCAGCGCCGTGGAGGGGGTGGAAGCCCAGTCGGAGAAGGTCTGGCACCAGGCGGATGGCTATGGGGTGCCCAAGATTGCCTTTGTGAACAAGATGGACCGGATCGGGGCCTCCTTCTCCCGCACCTGCCAGAACATCGACGAGAAATTCGGTGGCGTGGCCCTGGCCATGCAGTATCCCGACGGGGAGGAAAGCGAGTTCCGGGGCATGGTGGATCTCCTGACCATGGAATATCTCCAGTTCCAGGGGGAGAGACGGGAAACCGTGGCCCGGATGGCCGTCCCCGAGAATTTGCAGGAGGAGGCCGCCGCCGCCCGGGAAGCCCTGATTGAGCGGGTGGCCGACCACTCCGACGAAGTGGCCTCCCTCTTCCTGGAAGGGGAGGAGGTGCCCCTGGATCTGCTGAAGCGGGAGATCCGCCGTCTGACCCTGGCGCGCCAGCTGGTCCCCGTCTTTCTGGGCAGTGCCAAGCGGGAGCTGGGCATCCAGCCCCTGGCGGACGCCATCGGCGCCTACCTGCCCTCCCCCCAGGACATCGCCGAATATCCGGGCACGGACCGCCGGACCGGGAAGGAGTGCGTGGTCCATGCGGACCCCAAGGAAGCCTTCTCCGGCTTCATCTTCAAGATCAACGCCTCCAACACGGCGGATCTCTTCTTCCTCCGCATCTACTCCGGCTCCCTCCATCCCAACGACCAGCTGATCAACGCCAGAACCGGCGAAAAGGTCCGGGCCAAACAGCTCTACCGCATCTACGCCAAGGCCACCGAACAGATCCAGGAGGCCGGCCCCGGAGACATCGTGGGCCTGACCGGCCTGAAGGACTGCGGCATCGGCGATACTCTCTGCGCCCCCCAGCGGGTCCTCTCCTTCGGCGGAATCCTCTTCCCGGAACCCGTCATCTCCATGGTGGTGGAACCCAAATTCTCCAAGGACAAGGATAAGCTGGACGACGCCCTGAAGCTGCTGTGCCGGGAGGATCAGACCCTCCGGCGCTCCACCGCCGAGGAGACGGGCCAGCGGGTGGTTTCCGGCATGGGAGAACTCCATCTGGAAGTGAGCCTGAAACGGGTCTCCACCGACTTCGGCGTGGACATCCGCACCGGCGAACCCCGGGTGGCCTACCGGGAGACGATCCTGCAGCCCACCACGGTCCACACGGTCTTCAACAAGACCATCGGGGATGCGGTCTTCTATGCGGAGGTCACCATCGACTTTGCCCCGGGAGACCGGAACGGGGAACCCTTCGAGATCCGGGACAAGACCCGGGGCAATATTCCCCGGGCCCTGCTGGAGGCCGCCACCCAGGCCCTCCAGGACGGCCTGCGCACCGGCGGACTCCAGGGCTATCCCATGATTTTCGTGGAGGCCGACCTGGAGGAGCTGGTCTTCTCCCAGGAAACCACCACCCCCGGAGCGGTGGCCGGCGCCGTCAACGAAGCCATCACCCAGGGACTGAAGCAGGCAGGCACCGTGATTCTGGAACCCCTGATGAAGCTGGAAGTGCTGGCCCCCGAGGAAACGGTGGGAGAAATCTCCATGTATCTCCAGCCCCGACGGGCCATCATCAGCGACATGCTCCAGGTGGGCAACATGCGGAAGATCATCTGCCATGTCCCTCTGGCCGAAATGTTCGGCTTCGGAAAGGCACTGCCCCGGCTCTCCGGGGGACGGGGCTCTTTCTCCCTGGAACCCTCCGGCTACCAGGAAAAGCCCGACGCCTCCTAAGTATCCTCCCTTTTTCCGGGCGATTAGCTCAGTTGGTTAGAGCGCAACGCTTACACCGTTGATGTCGAGGGTTCGAGTCCCCCATCGCCCACCATTTCTTTACAATATTCCTGCGTAAAATTGTGTTCCAACTCCGATTTTGTCTCACGAATGTCCTGCAAAGACAAAAGATGAGCCACATTATGGGACGGACAAGGCCCTCATTGAGCCAGAAGACCATAAGCACAACCACACCCAAGAAAAACGAATGGGAAAACGGCAGGAGGAGTTGAAAGGCACCTTTCGTATTCGGAAAGGCAACGACGACTCTCGTTTATCCATCGCAAAAGGACTTCGGAGGAGTTCCTCCCCGGGAACCCAGAATCGTGAGAGTGCGGTTGTCCAGGCAGAACTTCTGGACGCGCCGTCTACCTCTCCCCGCAGACAGGCAGCACAGGAGAATAGGTCCTTCCCTTTTTTCCCCCACGGAAAAGAAATCCCTCGGAATCTACGGTTTCCGGTCTCCCCCCCTTTCCTTGAACGCTTATCCGCCGAGACTGGAAGCCCTGCACGACCAAAGTCTGCCGCAAGAGCGAGCAGGCGGATTCCCTGGACCTCTTCCGCCGAGAGTTTGATTCCCTCTATCGAAGCACCTCCATCACACTGACTTCCCAGACCATGACTGCCGTGAATCGCAAAATGCGATAATCCCTTCTATGCCCGAGGTCTCCATCATCATCCCCTGCTTCAATGCCGCTTCGACCATCCTGCAGACGCTCGCTTCCGTCGCCAAGCAGTCTTCCCATGACTACGAAGTGATTGTTGTGGATGATGCGTCCACAGATAAAACATCCGAGGTGCTAAAGAGTGTTTCCCAGGAAGGCATACGCATCCTCCGTCATGACATCAACCGCGGGGTCTCTGCCAGCCGAAATGACGGCATTGAGGCTAGCCAAGGAGAATACATCACCTTTCTGGATGCCGATGACGAACTGGATTCTTCCTTCTGTGAAAAAATGACTTCGCTGGCGCGGCATCACGACGCCGATATCGTAGCATGCAATGGAAAACGTTTTTTGGAAGATGGCACTTGGAAAAGGTTTATGCCAGGAGAGCAATTCTTCGTCACCAATGGCAAAGACTATTCCCACGACCTCAAAGCCGTCCCGTTTTTTGATTCAAGCTGTTGTAAACTTTACCGCCGGGCTGTACTCCATGAAAAAAACATCCGTTTCCAGACAGATATGAAATTCGGCGAAGATACACTGTTTGCCAATCACGCCGCGGCTTCCTCAAATAACATCGTCGTGGCCAAAGATTACTGCGGCTACCTATATCACTACAACTCCGCCTCATGCATCCACACCATTGATGTCAATGCACGGCTGACGAATCTGGCAAAGCTCATCACTCGCCTGGCAGATATCTTCCCAAAAGACAAAAAAGGCGTCCTCCTGCGAAAATGCCAGGAATACCTATGGACAATCAAAAAGTTTGGAAAGGAGAACCGCGGCACTCTCCTGCGAGAATTTCTGGAAAGCGACTTGTGGTCCAACCTCGCCAAGCCTGTGATTATGCAGTACGGCAAACCCAAGCAACGCATGATGGCCACCTTGCTTTCCCGCAACTGGCTTTGGTGCATCCGCTTTTGGTAGCTCCGCCTCCCCTTTGAACTCCCAAATCGCTTTTTCCTATGACTCTATCCCATTCTCTTGCCAAAATACGCTGTCAATTTCAGCATCTTTGCAAAGAGATGTTTTCTTCCCACGGCGTCCTGTACATTGACGGCGATTTGCATTTCAATTATGAACGGAATGATTTCAGCGAGCATAATCTTGGAGACGACCTCAACATTCCCCTCTTGGAAGAAATATCCGGGAAATCCGTCCTTCCCGTCCACTATCTTTTCGGACGGCGTCGTCATTTTGACACACTCTTGGCCATAGGAAGCATCCTGGAAAAATCCCTGCGCCCAAACTCCATCGTTTGGGGGGCCGGATTTATTGCCCCCCCCAAGCAAGTCGTCCGTCCTCGCCGTATTCATGCCGTAAGAGGGCCCTTGACACGTGCGGCCTTTCTGGAAAACGGCATGGATTGCCCGGAAATCTATGGGGATCCAGCCATCCTTTTGGACAGGATATACTCGCCCCCTCGCTCCGACCGATATCCCGTTGCCCTTATACCCCATGTCACAGATTGGAATACTCCCTTCGCAAAACAATGGCGTGAGAGCGGCCGAAAAATACTAGATCTCCGCCATTATGGTGATTGGCATAAATTCATAGATGAATTATGCCAGTGCAAAACAATTGTATCCAGCTCGCTCCATGGTATTATCTTGGCTGAAACCTACGGAATTCCAGCCATCCGGATTCGACTTTCCGATAATCTTCTCGGGGGTGAGTATAAATTCCAGGATTATTTCCTTAGCTACCGAAAAGAAATCCCCCCAACGCTTTCGGCAACCAATCTAGAAACGGACTCGTTCTACATCAAGGCTGCACAGGAAAACGCAGGAACTCCTGACATGGCACAAAAAGAAGCATTGCTTAAGGCATTTCCAATGCCAAAATCTTCCAGGCTACAATAGCTGCCTTGTTTCTCCGGCGGGAAAGTGGTTCCCGGGAGCGCCGCAAGCGCTTCTGTGCCCGACCTGGGTCCTCCAGGACGCCTCTGTGTGGCCTGAGCGCCGGCAACAGCATCCCCCCGCACCAGCCATGTCCTGTGGCCGCAAGGGTTCCGTGCTTGCCCTGTTGAAAACTTCGGGAAAAAGGCAATCCTTTTCCCGAATCCCCTCCCTTTCCGAAATCTTGGGGCAATAATTCCCCGCTTCTCCCGTTTTTTCTTCAATGACATCCACGAAAGCCCCATCCGAAACGGACCTCCTACCCTCCGACGAGGCCCTCATCCGGCAGTGCCAGGATGGTTCGGATGGGGCCTTCGACCAGCTTTACCAGCGATATCGGCTCCCCCTCTTCGGATATCTCCATAAACTCCTGCCCGGCAGAAGCGACCTCTCCGAAGACCTCTTCCAGCAGACCTGGATCCGCGCCCTGCGCTCCCTGACCCGCTACCAACATCAGGAAAAGTTCCTGGCCTGGCTCTGCCGTATCGCCCACAATCTGGCCATGGACCACTTTCGCTCCCAAAACGAGGCCATGACCGGAGAACTCCCCCCCTCTCTGGCCTCCTCCCTCCCTCTCCCCGATGCGGAACTCTCCCGAAAGGAATTGAGCCGGGAGCTGGAACACGCCATCGCACGCCTCCCTCCGGAACAGCAGGACGTCATCCGCCTGCGGGAAGAAGGCATGGCCTTCAAGGACATCGCCCGCCTGCGACACATCAGCATCAACACCGCCTTGGGCAGAATGCGCTACGCCGTACTCAACCTGAGGAAATTTCTCTCTTCCTACCTATGAACAAGGAACTCTGCCAAGAGGTGCAAACCACCCTGCTGACCCTGGAGGGACGGAGCGAAAGCCTTTCCGACGAACTCCGGGAGCATCTCCATGCCTGCCAGGAGTGCCAGGACTTCCAGCGTGTTCTCACCCTGCTGGAGGACACCCCCCGGCCCTCCGCCACCCTGGAGGAAAAGACTCGCCGGCTCTGCCATCAGGCTCTGGCCTCCCGCCGCCAGGCCCGGTGGAGGAAGTACTTCCTCTGGACCTCGGCCGCCGCCGCCCTCCTCCTCCTCGCCGGCACCCTGCTGCCCCACCTTTCCCAGCGTCCCGCCCCGGGGATCCCCGCCACCCTGGCCTCGACGCATCCTGTCGTCACGGCGCCCGCCAACGGTGAGCCCTGGGAAGATCTTATGCTGGACACCGAGTTCTCCCTGGCCAACGAAGACCTTTCCTCCCTGGAACTTCAGCTGGATTTCCTTGTGGTGGACCTCCTCTAATCCCTCATGACCAAACTCCTCCTCTCTCTTCTCGCGCTGGCCCTCCTTGCCGGCCAGCTCCCCCTGACTGCCCAGGAACCCCTGCCGCCGCCCCCCCCTGAGGCCGACGCCCTCCTGGAGGCCCCTTTGCCGCCCCCGCCCCCGGAGGCCGACGCCCTGGAGACCATGCCCCCGCCGGAGTTTCCCCCGCCGTTCCTCTCTCCGGACATCCGGGAATTTCTGGAACACCTGAAGGCGGAGAATCCCCGGGAATTCCAGCGGCTGGAGGAGTTGCGCCTCAAGGACCGGAAGGCATTCCGGGAGGAAATTGCCCGCATCCTTCCCCGGCGGCACGGCGAGATCATGGACCGCCGGCAGCTGGAGCTGGATCGCCAGTGCTGGATGCTGGCCCAGAAAATCCGGAACTGCCAGGATCCCCAGGAGGTTGCCCGGCTCCAGGAACAGCTGAAAAAGAAAGTGGAGGAAATGCTGGATCTCCTGGTGAACCAGACGAAAAAACGGCTGGAGGAATTGGACCAGAGAATCCAGGCCATTGAAGCCAAACGCCCGGAAATCCTGGAGAAGAAGATCGATTTCTATCTCCACGCCCCCGTCCCCCCCTTCTTCACCCAGGAGGGACGCCCCCCCCGCCCCGGCAAACGGGAAGGGGCTCCCCCCCGCAGACCCCAGGCGCCCCCTCCGGAGGCTGCCCCACCCCAGGAATAACCCATCTGCCCCTACCCCGGTGAAAAACCCTCTCCTGCCCCGCAGGAGAGGGTTTTTCGTTTTTCCCCTCGCTTTTGGCGCTACCCCATCCCCCCGGAACCACGCCTGCGGGGTTCATGAGGATGCCCCCTACCCCCAGAGGGGGGGCCGTCAAGACGGGGGATACCCCCGTGCCCCCGGTTCCCGGAATAATCTTGACACCCCCGGGGGTTGCGCTTCCGGGGGTTCCCGGCCGGAATCTCCCCGGCCTTCACCCCCGTCTAGCGATCCTGTCACCCCTGCCGGGGTTCTGGGTGGATGGTGATAGCGCCACAGACGGGGGATACCCCCGTGCCCCCGGTTCCCGGGATAACCTTGCCACCCCCGGGGTGGGAGGGGTGGGGTGGGGGGGGCGCCTCCGGGGAATGGGTGGCCTCCCTGCGGAGTCTTCTGGGTGGGATAGGTTCATCCGAGGGAGCGATATGGGGAGCCCAATGTGTTTCATGGGTTACATTATCCAACACTCTTTCCCCTTGTCTTCTGCCTACGTCATGGGTACCCTCTCTCGTCTCATTCCCCTTCTTCTGCTTCTGGCCTTTTCGGTGGAGCTTTCGGCCTCCTGGTGGTGGCCTTTTGGGAAGTCCCGTCCCCGCCAGACCTTGCCGGATCCGCCTCCCCACGGGAAATACATCCCCACGGACGGCGACAAATCCAAGAAGATCTATCCCAAGAAGGATGACAAGGACAACATTTCGGTGGATCGGGTGAAGGAGCTGGCGGAGCGGGAGAATGCCAACGCCCAGCTGACGCTGGGGAAGATTTATTTTGACGGTTCTGCCGGAGAGAAGCAGGACTATCGCAAGGCCTACCACTGGTTCACCCGTGCGGCGAAGAACGGGAATCCAGAGGCGATGTACAACGTGGCCGTCTGCCTGGAGGGTGGCAAGGGGATCAAGAAAGCCAATCCCGAGCTGGCCTTCCAGTGGTACAAATATGCGGCGGACCACGGGGTTCCCGAGGCCCAGCTGAAGACTGCCGTCTATGCAGAGAGGCGCGGGGATCCGGAGATGGCCCTAAAGTACTACCGTGTGCTGGCAGACGGGGGGGATCACGCCTGCCAGTACCAGGTGGCCCTCCAGCTCTTCAACGGCTATGGCGCCGAGGTGGACAATGCCCAGGCGGCGGAATATCTCCTCCAGGCGGCCGTGGGCGGGCATGTCCGGGCCCAGGTGCGTCTGGCGGACTGCTATCAGCAGGGCATCGGCGTGGCCAGGAACTTCCGGGAGGTCTTCCACTGGCTTACCCTGGCCGCCCACGACGGGGATCCGGAGGCCCAGGCCAAGCTGGGCACCTGCTATCTTCAGGGCATGGGAACCCCCGCCAACCCCAATCTGGCCTTCCACTGGTTCCAGATCAGCGCCGAGGGAAAATACCCCACCGGGGAATACCTCCTGGGCAACTGCTACCGGGACGGCATCGGCGTCACCGCCAATCCCCGCACCGCCTTTGAGCACTATCTCCTGGCGGCGGAGGGAGGCGAACCCCTGGCCCAGTTTGAACTCTACCAGGCCTTCTCCCAGGGAGTGGGGACCCGCATGGATGCCGCCCTTGCCCGGGAATGGCTAGCCAAGGCTGCGGAGAACGGACTTGCCATGGCCCAGGCCAAATGGGGCATTCTCCTGGCCACGGGAGAGGAGGGCCTTCCCGCCGACCCGGCCAAGGGTCGGGAGTGGCTCCAGAAAGCCCAGGAATCCCAGGACACCGCCGCCCTGATTCAGGTGGCACTCTGCCACATCAACGGCCAGGGACTCCCCAAGGACCGGGAAAAGGGCCGCCAGCTCCTCCAAACCGCCTGCCTCAACGGCGACAAGGACGCCGCGGAAATCTACAAACTTTACTTCGGACAGGAATTCTGACAACCCATGGAACCCAAAGTCACCATCCGCACCCTGCGGGACATGAAAGCCCGGGGGGAGAAGGCGGTCATGCTCACCGCCTTTGACGCCGCCACCGCACGCTGGGCCCAGGAGGCCGGCGTGGAAATGATTCTCGTGGGGGACTCCATGGGCAACACCGTCCTGGGCTACCCCAACACCCTGCCGGTCACCCTGGAGGAATCCCTCTCCCACACCGCCGCCGTCCGGCGGGGTTCGGACCGTTGTCTGGTGGTGGGGGACATGCCCTTTCTCAGCTATCAGCTGGAGCTCCACGAGGCCGTGCGCAATGCGGGCCGGTATCTGAAGGAATGCGGGGCCGACGCCGTGAAGCTGGAGGGGGGGCGCACCATGCTTCCCCTGATCCGGCGCCTGGTGGACGTGGGCATTCCCGTGATGGGTCACATCGGTCTGCTTCCCCAGTCTGTCCTGAAGGACGGCGGATACCGGATCCACGGCCGGGCGGAGGAAGAGCGGAAGGCCCTGCTGGAGGATGCGGTGGCCCTGGACCAGGCGGGGGTCTTCGCCATGGTGCTGGAAGGCATTCCCCGGGAGCTGGCGGAGGAGATCACCGGCAAGGTGCAGGCAGTCACCGTGGGCATTGGCGCCGGGGCGGGAACGGATGCCCAGGTCCAGGTGCTGGCGGATCTGCTGGGCTATGGGGGGGACGGCTATCTTCCCCGTCACGCCAAGCGCTACACCTCGGTCCACGACATTGCTGTCCAGGCCATCCGGGAGTACATATCGGACGTGCGGAGCGGGGCCTTTCCCGACCAGGCCCACTCCGTCTCCATGACCCCGCCCACCCGCTAGCCTTTCCCCCTTTTCCCCCACGATTTTCCGGAAAGCGGCCCGTCCCTTTCCCCAGGGGCCAGGAATTCCTCTGGCCCTGCGCCTTTCCCTTTTCCCAGCATGGAAATCTTTGAACGTTCCTCCCAGTTGAAAGCCCAGGCCGCCGCCTGGAAAAAAGCAGGCGAAACCATTGCCCTGGTGCCCACCATGGGCTATCTGCATGAAGGGCATCTCTCCCTGATCCGCCTGGCCCGGCAAAACGGCGACCGGGTGGTGGTGAGCATCTTTGTGAATCCCACCCAGTTTGCCCCCTCGGAGGATCTGGACAGCTACCCGCGGGACTTTGAGCGGGATGCCCAACTCTGCCAGAAGGAAGGGGTGGACGCCATCTTCCATCCCGCCCCCGGAGAGATGTACGCCCCCGACTTCTCCTGCTGGGTCAAGGAAGAAAGCCTCTCCCAGACCCTCTGCGGCGCCTCCCGCCCCATCCATTTCCGGGGCGTCTGCACCGTCTGCCTGAAACTCTTCCATCTCTCCCTGGCGGATGTGGCCGTCTTCGGCATGAAGGATGCCCAGCAGCTGCTGATCATCCAGCGCATGGTCCGGGATCTGGATGTCCCCATCCGCATCATCCCCGCTCCCCTGGTGCGGGAGGCGGACGGACTGGCCCTCTCCTCCCGGAACAAATACCTCTCCCCGACGGAGAGGATCCGCGCCCTGGCCATCTCCCGGGGGGTGCGCCGGGCCCAGGAAGCCTTCCGGAACGGGGAGCGGAACTCCCAGGCGCTCATCGGCCTGGTGCGCCAGGAGCTGGATGCGCCGGATCCCCTTCCGGTCCGCATCGACTATGTGGAGCTGATGGATCTGGACACCCTGCGGCCCGCCCAAAATGCCCACGGGCGCACCCTGCTGGCCGTGGCGGTCTACGTTGGAAAAACCCGTCTCATTGACAACCTCTTTTTGGACGAGGCGGATCTGCGCCCATGACCGATTCCATCCGTGACATTCATCTTGGCGCGCCGGCGGAATGTCTCCGTCCCCGGATCCTGTCCCCCACCTTGCGTGAGGGCTGTCCCCGGGATCCCCGGACACTCCCGGCCCCCGAGAAATGTCCTTCCCGCCCCTCCTCCCTGGACATTCTCTTTTTGGGGAAGGCGGAATCGGGGCTGGCGGAGTCTCTGGCCCGTCAGGCGGTGTCTGCCGGGCACCGCGCCACGGTGGTGATTCCCCGGCATCGTCCTGTGCCCCAGGGGGTTTCCTGCCTGGTGGCCGACCGGGAGCAGGAGGATTTTCCCCGGCTTCTCCATCCCCTGCTGCGGAAAGAGGATCACAGCCCCCGCTTCTCCCTGACGGTGGACTGTTCAGGAAGCAGTCCCCGCCATGCCCGTCAGGATCTGGAGGAAGTGGCCCTTCCCGGCACTCATCTGGCCTTCCTCTCCCAGGATCTGGTCTACGATCCCGAAAGCCGGGATTTTCCCACCCGCCAGGAGACCACGGACTACTGCCCGGAGGACACCCCCCTCTGGGGAGATCTCCACCAGGCGGAACTCCATTTCCTCCAAAGCCCCTCCTTTCCGGACGGCCCCCACTGGACCATCCTGCGCCTCACCCTCCTCCTGGACGGCCCCCGGTGCCTGGACACCTTCCCTCCCCGCCAGGAGCGCGGACAGCGGCTGAAGGAAGGCAGGCCCATCCAGCTGCGTGCCGGAGGACACTGGCTGGTGCAGCCCCTGGCAGTGGCGGACCTGGCCCGCATCCTCTTTGCCCTCCCCCAGAACCCGGCCGCCCAGGGCGCCATCCTGGACTGCGCCGGGCCCCGCCGCCTGGAATTCCGGCAGCTCTGCCAGCTGGCCGCCCGGCTCATGGGACAGGAGGCCATTCTCCAGGAGGAGCCCTCCCCAGACGGCCGTCCCCTGCCGCCGGAGGACGCCCCCTACCTCTGCCACCGCCTCTATCCCCTTCCCTGGCCCTACCCGGGGATTCCCGCTCCCCTTCTCGCCCCTCAGGACGTCCTAAAAGAACTCCTGTAGAGGGGCTTCCCGTTCCCATGCAAATCGGTTCCACCCTATCCCTTACCATTCAGGACCTGGCCTTCGGCGGAGAAGGCGTCGGACGCGCAGAACAGTGCGTCGTCTTCGTGCCCTTTGCCGCCGTGGGCGACCAGCTCCTGGTGGAAATCACTGAGCTCCGCAAGAACTTCGCCCGGGGAAAGATCCTCCAGATCCAGGTTCCCGGCCCGGACCGCACGGAGCCACCCTGCCCCCACTACGGCAAATGCGGGGGTTGCCAGTATCAGCATCTAACCTACCAGGCGGAGTTCCAGGCAAAGCAGCGCCAGCTCACGGAGGTTCTGCGGCGGCTGGGTTCCCTGAAGGATCTCCCTCCCCTGGACTGCGCCATCCCCGCCCCCCAGGAATATGGCTACCGGAACAAGCTGCGGCTGGAGGCCAAGGCCGTTCCCGTGGAGACGGGGATGCCTGCCCAGGCCGACTACGGCTACTACGCCACGGACAACCGCACCTTTCTGCGGATCCACGGCTGCCGTCTGGCCCATCCCCTGCTGAACAAGGCCCTGCCCACCGCCATCAAGAGCGACTGGGGGAAGGCCAATGCCAAGCGGAAGACGCCCCAGGGGCCGGCCGCCCTCACCCTGCGGGTGGACTCCCAGGAGCAGATCAAATTCTACTTCGGCTTCTCCCCCTCCCGCCTGGGATGGCTCCACGAGGAACTGGCCGGTGTCCCCTTCCGGGTGCCTGCGGGTTCCTTCTGGCAGGTGAATCCCGCCGTGGCCAGCCAGCTTCTCCAGACGGTGGACCAGTGGATCGCCCCCCTTCCGGCGGAGACCCTGGTGGACGCCTATTGCGGCGCCGGCACCTTCTCCTGCGCCCTCACCCATCCCTTCCGGGAGCGTCTCCTCATGGAGAATGACCGGGCCGCCACGGAAGCCGCCCAGTACAATCTCCAGCAACTGATGCGGGGATGCCAGATTCTCACGGAACCCACCGAGCAGGCTCTGCCCCGGCGTCTTCCCAAGTATCCCGCCGCCAGCACCCTGGTGGTGCTGGATCCTCCCCGCACGGGATGCCAGGAAAAGGTCCTCCAGTGCCTGGCGCAGCATTCCCCCGCCTGGATTCTCTACGTCTCCTGCAATCCCGCCACCCTGGCCCGGGATCTGAAATATCTGACCACCACCGGCGGATACTCCCTCCGGAAGCTGGGCCTCTTCGACATGTTCCCCCGCACGGCACATTTCGAGACGGCCGTCCTCTTCCAGCGCTGATCCCCCCCCCCTCCCTCTTTCCCCTGCCATGTCCAAAGCCGAAAACAACAGCGATGCCATGATGATCCGCGAGAAGGTGGTGGAGGCCATGAACCGCACTCTCAAGGACAGCGACGGCGAGTTGCAGGAGGCCATCAACCAGACTCAGCATCTCACCCAGACGGAGGAGTTCGACCAGACCAACTCCATGCTGGAGGAGAAGCCCGCCGGCGGCAAGAAGAAGAAGGGGGGCTCCACCACCCGGAACCTGGCTCCGGATGTCACCCAGGCCCTCTCCCCCGAGGATCTAGCCGCCCAGGAGGAAGCCCGGAAGCAGAAGGGGAAGCGGAAGACCTCCAGCACACGTCTGTCCCACGATTCCACCCGGCATATTCTGAATCCGAACCAGACGCAGACCCAGACCCAGACCGCCTCGGAAGGCTTCCAGAGCCACCT
>JAEDNW010000166.1:0-3913 GCA_016302315.1 Lentisphaeria bacterium | reverse complement strand
GTGGGGGTGGTCCTCTGGAACGGCCTCTCCCCTTGGCCGGAGTCTTGGTGGGGGAATTACTTCTGGATTCGGCAGGTGCTGGTGCAGATTGCCATTGGCTGCGTCACCACGGTGTGGTTCACCATCGGCGGCGTCACGGGGTTGTGGAAGATGTTCCAGGATCTCAAGAAGCGAGTGGCAGATCCTCTGGACAATGGCCAGGTGTCGGAGGGAGGAGTCTCCCTGTCGGATCAAGCCCAGGTGCAACAAGCGGAACAACAGAAGCAGCAAAAAGCGTGACCCGTCTTCTTGCGTTCTCCCATAGGAGTCCTCCATGAAATCCACGGTTTCCGATTTTGACCAGCGCATGGCGATTCCGCCGGTGCAGACGGAGCATGTCGTCTTCCGTCCCGTGTCCGAAGCTCCCTTTGAACTCACCGGCTTTCCCTGGTTTACCCAGGACAAGGTCTTTCGCAGGATGCCCGTTTCGCCGGGAGAGAAGCTGCCGGAGGGGGTGGATTTTCTGGCCAACTGCACGGCGGGCGGGAAGATTCGGTTTGCCACCAATTCCCGTCGGATTTTGATTCGGGGGAAGCGGGGGGATTTTGATCTCACGGACACCATGGCGTATACGGGGCGTGGCGGCTTTGATGTGTACGAGGGCGCGCCTGGGGAGGAGCGTTTTCTCTCTGTCATGCGGGCCGATCCGGAGAAGTCGGAGTTTGTCTGCAGTCTGGCGGAAAGGCCGGCGTCTTCCTGGCAGACCTATACGGTCTACTTTCCCTTGTACAAGGGGGTGGTTTCCGTGGAGATCGGATTGTGCGAGGAGGCCGAGGTGGCGCCTCCTCCTCCTCTTGCCTCCCCTCCTCTCGCCATCTACGGCACCAGCATCACCCAGGGCGGCTGCGCCTCCCGCCCGGGAATGTGCTACCCCAATATCCTCTCCCGACGCCTGGGGCGACATGTCCTGAATTTCGGCTTCAGCGGCTGCGGCCGGGGAGAGCCGGAGGTGGCCAGGATTCTCGCCTCCCTGCCGGAGGTGGCCTTGTATCTGCTGGATTTCGAACCCAATGTGGAGGGAAGATACGCCGCCTTGCTTCCTCCGTTCATCCGGGAGCTTCGCCAAAAAAAGCCCGACACCCCCATCCTGGTGCTGACGCGCTACCGCTATACCCGCTACCCCATTCCGGAACACCAGGTGGAAGAAACCCGAAAGGCGCTGGAGGCCCTCCAGGATCCCCGCCTCTTCTTCCTGGATGGCTCCAATATCCTGGGCCCGGACGGCTCCGAATGCCTGGTGGATGGCATTCATGCCTCGGATATGGCCTTCTATCGGATGGCCAATGCCCTGGAATCTACGCTGAAAACCCTCCTTCCCCCCTCCCCGAAACAACATCATGGCTGACAACGGGACGAAAATGAACGACTGGCCCTTCCTGATTCTGCGGATCTTCGGCTGCGGAGAGGACAACTCCGCTTTCCTCCAGGAACTTTTCGCCGCCCAGCAACGGCATCCCGGCTTGGTGGACGAACTCTGGTTCGGCGGAAGCTCTCTGGAGGGCCTGGAGGTCACCGAGGCGAAAGTCCGGAAGAATCTGCCCTACCGCCAGCGCTGCCAGGACTTGGGCATTCGCTTTTCCTACCAGCAGGGCGTGACCTTGAACCATCGTGCCGATGGCCGCGATCACGCCTCCTTCACGGAGGAGGCCTGGGTGGTGGATGAGGACGGGGTCCGCTATAAAGGCATTCTCTGTCCCCGCTCTCCGGAGGCCTACGAGTATAATCTTCAGACGGCGAAGAAGGTCATGTCCTTGATGCGGCCGGATTCCTATTGGCCGGATGACGATGCCCGGCTCCTGAAAATGGATCGCCTCTTCTGTTGCTGCGACCGCTGCCTGGCCGCCTTCAACAAGGCCTTTCATCACCACTACAGCCGAGAGGAGTGGAAGGCTTGCCTGAAGAACCCCGACCCCGCCGTGGCAGGCCAGGCACGGCGAGAATGGATTGCCTTCAACCGGGAATCCAATGCCGCCTTCCTCCGGGTCTTCCGGGAGGCGGCGAAGGCCACGCTGCCCCAGTGCCGCCTGGGCCTCCAGACCGTCTCCGCAGACCTGGTCTACGATGGCCAGGATTTTCGCCTGGCTCTGGAGGCGCTCTCCGACAACGGAAGGCATCCGGTGGGCATTCGCCCGGGAGCCGGATACTATCAGGACGACACTCCCCGGGAAATGCTCCGAAAATCCCTGACGATCCTGAAGGAAAGCAGCCGATGCCGGCCCTACGGCTTCGTGAGACAGGTTTGCGCCGAGGTGGAGAATTGGCCCCATGTCAACGCCGTCAAAAACCCCGACGGGCAAATGGCGGAAAGCGCCCTCTATCTGGCCTCCGGGGCGGATTCTCTGGCTCTCTACTGGGGAAGCGACCAAAACGGGGAAAACCCCGAACTTTGGGCCTACTATTTCGACCGCCTGGCTGCCTGGAAACCCTTCCTCCAAAGGGTGCGGGACGCCTCCCGAAAGACCTCTCCCTGCGGGGTGGCCATGTTTCTGGGACAGGGGCGCCTAGGATTGGATTCCTGGGTGACGGAGGCCAATGAGGCAGAACCTCGCCTCATGGTGAATGGCGTGCCCGTGACCCGGATGCACGCCAATCCCCAAGTCTACGCCTTGAATGAAAGCCTGGCCGCCGCCGTGACCCCAGAGGACCTCCCCATACTCTGGAGCAAGCCTGTGGTGATGGATGTGGCCGCCTTCCGGATTCTGGCGAAACGCTTTCCCCAGGAGAGGGTCTTTCGCCAGGTGCGTCTCGAGGCCGTGCAGGCGACCTCCGGGGTCACCGCCACCGGCAATCCCCGGGAAATCTTCCCCGGGGGACAGTCGGCTCTCGGTCTCCAGGCCGCTATCCTTCCCGCATGCCCGGAGGGGATTCCCCTTTCCCGGATCAGCACCCGAGAAGATGCCTGGGGAAGTTGCCTCATGCCCACGGAACAGGGAAATTCTCTCCTCTTGATCCAGGAACTGGATTCCCGAAACCTGTGGACCTCCTACCGCCGAACCATGATCCTGGATGCCCTGGACCAACTCCTCCCCCAGGGCGGACTCCCCGTCCGGCTGCTCACCGGCGGATTCTCCCTCTGCCTCCAAGGACGGGTGACGGAAAAAGGCACCACCGCTTGCGCCTATCTCCAAAATTGCGGCATCGGGAGAACCATGCCTCTGAAATTGGCGATTCGCCATGGGGAATTCCAGGAATACTGGATGGTGCGCCCGGAAGAAGAGCCTCGCCGACTCCTCCCCATCCAGGAAACTCCCCAGGAAATCATCTACGCCCTGCCTCCCTTGATGGCCTGGCAGGGAGCCCTGATCACCGGCCCTATGGCCTAACCTAAAAGTCGTCTAAAACGGACACAAAATTCGGCCTAGGCCCTTCAGAGCGCACATTTTCCCAGGAAATTGTGCGCTTTTCTTGTCATGTTTAGCGGGGGTATCATATTTCAAGCTTCACGAATCTGGAGCTCAAGGCCCAGCTGGAGGAGGGGGGGGGACGACTTCACGGCGTCGGCCAGGAAGAGGATAGAGAAGTACTTCGTGGTCAGCCGCCTGGGGCGGGGCGGACGTCTGAAAGTCTCCTTCAACGAGGAGGCCGTCGCCGAGGCGTACCGCTATTTCGGCTATTTCGCCCTCGTCGGAAACCAGCCGCTGGAGACCTTCGAGGCGCGGGAGGACTACAGGCTGAGGGAGAAGGTCGAGGAGGCCTTCGCGGACCAGAAGGGGACATTGGGGGGGTGGTCGTCCCTGCGGTCCTTCCGCACCCCCCCGGGGGTTCCCGCTAACGCTTCACCCCCGTCTATCGATCCTGCCACCCCGTAAGCGGGGTTCAATAGGAATACCCCCCGTCCCCCGCAGGCGGGGGAATGTAGAAGCGTCAAGTTTTT
>JAEDNW010000165.1:0-3933 GCA_016302315.1 Lentisphaeria bacterium | reverse complement strand
TCCATGGAGAATCTCCAGCATCTCCTCCTGTTCTTCACCCTGCTCTTCCTGGCCTCCCTCCCCATGGAGGGCCTCCTGGCCACCCTCTTCGCCAAACGCATCTCCTCCGGCCTGGATCGCCTGGGAGAGGCGGCAGAGGCCATTGCCCGGGGCAATTTCAACATGCGGCTCTCCTCCCAGGGAGAGACCCGGGAACTCCAGGCGCTGATGGTGGCCTTCAATCATATGACGGAAAACACCCAGAAGCTGATGTCGGAACTCCAAAACGTGACGGACGACATCGCCCACGACCTGCGCACCCCCCTCACCCGCATGAGGACCCGGGCAGAACTGGAGATGCTCCAGCGGGGAGACCAGGATTTCCCCGCCCTGGTAGCCGAACAGTGCGACGACCTCCTGGCCACCATGCAGACCATGCTGGAAATCACCCGCCTGGAAAAACGGCTGGACCACACCCTGGCCCAGCCCACCGATCTCTGCCAGCTTCTCCTGCGCCTCCGGGAAGCCTTCTCCACCATCGCAGAAGACCGGGAAATCCAGCTCCTGCTCCAGTTGCCCAAGGCTCCCGTCATCTATCCCTGCCATCCTAAACAGTGGGAACGCATGGCCGCCAATCTCCTGGACAATGCCCTCAAATACACTCCCGCCGGCGGCACCGTCACCCTGACCCTGGAACAAACCCGGAGCCATCTCTTTTTCTCCGTACGGGACACCGGCCCAGGAATCCCCCCAAAAGACCAGGAAAAGATCTTCCAGCGATTCTACCGGGGAGACAGCAGCCGGAGCCAGCCCGGCAACGGACTGGGCCTGAGCATGGTGAAAGCCGTGGCGGAATCCCTGGGCGGCAGCGCCCAGGTGCGCAGCACCCCGGGCCAGGGAAGCCTATTCCTCATCACCCTGCCCCTCTCATCAAAGACCTCGTGAAACAAGGCCCGTTTCCGGAATACATCCTTGCCCCCGGGGGTTCCCGCTCCGCCTTCACCCCCGGGGTAGACAAGCCTCCCACCCCGTAAACGGGGTTCGGATCATATTTTGGGACTTACCGGGGGTTTGATCGCCACGTTGTGGCTCCCGCACCCCCGTCTAGCGATCCTCCCACCCCGTAAACGGGGTTCATGAGGATGCCCCCTGTGTCCCCCGCAAGCGGGGGAGTGTAGTAGCGTCAAGATTCCCCCCTGGGCAAAGGGGGACTTGTTTTGGGGGAGAGGGATATACCGCATTGGACGCCAGGCCTTGCGCCCCGTAGGCAAGGGAATGAAACGTCACGGCGAGGCAAAATCAACCATGCCCCCAAGCATATTCCTTGCCCTCCTGGTGACGCAACATCCATCCCCAGGAGGATCCCTTGGCGCTACCTCCGCCCCCCGGGGGCGGGGCGCCGTCTTGGTGCAATCATTATAAATACCTTGTTTTCAACAAGTTATAAACAATCACAACCCAACACACTCCCAAAGTAGTCAGGAGGCAGAAGACGGCGGCGCTTCCCATATCCTTGGCGCGTCCCGCCAGTTCATGCCATTGGGGAGAGACCAGATCCACGATAGCCTCCAGGGCGGAGTTCAGCAATTCCACCACCAGGAGGAGTCCCCCCAGGGCCAGCAGAGGGATCCGGCATTCCCAGGAAAGGGGCAGGAAGAAGAGCAGGACTGTCTGGGCGGCCACCAGGAGGAGATCCTGCCGGAAGGCGGCCTCGTGGCGGAAGGCGGCCCGCAATCCTTTGGCGCTGTATTGGGCAGCGGCGAAGAAATGCCGGATGCCCCGGAGCTTTGGGGGCGGGCATTGGCTTTCGGCGAGGGTTTCCGCGGGGTTCTGCCGTTCTTCTTTCATGGGTGTGCCGTATCCAGAGAGGGGGGGAGCTGCTACTTTTTCTTTTTCACGAAGCGATACATATCCTGGTTTGCCTGGATGAACTGGGAAAAATGGCTGCGCAGGATTTCGTTTTCATCTCCTCCCGGGACATCCGCCGAGGTCAGGAGATTTCTTCCGTAGTATTTTCGCCCTGCCCCCACGGGGAGGATGTATTTGAAGTCCGGGCAGACGAAGGCCTCCAGCTTCCATCCGCAGACGATGAAGAACTCCCGGTTGTAGGCCTCATCCAGCAGGCTTTGCCCCACGGAGAAGTCCCCTGGGGTGTTTTCCACCCCGAAGAAGGGAGCCAGGGTGGGGATGATGTCCGTGTGGTGGCTGCGATGGAGCAGTTTCCGGGGAGGCTGGCCAGGGATGAGCATCACCAGGGGGGTGCGGATCTGCTCCTCCACAAAGGTGGAATTATGCCCCAGATGCCCTTTTTCGTAGAATTCCTCCCCGTGGTCTCCGGTGACCACCACAAGGGTGCGCTCCGCCAGGGCGGGATTCTCCTGAAGGGCCGCCAGAATCCGGCCGATCTGGCGATCCACATGATGGGCCGCATTCACCTGGCGGTTGTAGAGGCCGGGGGCATCCTTCACGGAGACGGTGGCGTAGTTGATCTCCTGGATGTAGTCCGGCCGCAGGGCCTGGGTTTCGTCGAAGGTGTAGGGGGCGTGGGTGCTTTCAAAGAAATGGAAGGCGAAGAAGGGCGGGGAATCCTGGGTGCGTTCCCGGAGGAAGGCCACCATGCGGTCCGTGGCCATCACATCCCGCCGCCAGGGATCCTTGTCCTTGATTTCTCGCAGGCAGGCGGAGGGGACAGAGGCGAAGATGGTCTGGTCGAATTCGGGATAGGTGAAGCGTGCGGAAGTCTGCACCAGGAAATCATATCCGTCCTCCTTGAGCCAGTCGAAGAGGAGGGGCGGCCGGCGGGCATTGAGGAAGGGTCCCCAGTTGGTGCCGTAGATGCTGTAGAACATGGAGAACATGGCGGGTCGTGTGCCGTGTCCTCCGCTGTAGTGCCGGGTGGCCAGGAGTCCGCGCTGTCCCAGCGCCCAGGTTTCCGGCATGGTATCGGGATTCAGGTGGTCGGCGCGGAGGGATTCCGCTGTGAGCCAGAGGATATTCAGGGGCTTTTCGGGGGGCTTGCGCCGGATGGGGGCGGCGGGGTAATTCAGGGTCAGGTCCTGCTCCTGGGTTCCGTCGAAGAAGCGTTCCTCCCGTGGGGGTTCCTGGCATCCCAGGCGTCGGAGGAACTTCCGCATCCGCATGGTAAAGGTGACGGGATAGGTATTGTTGTAGGCCAGCACTTCCCTTCGGGCATAGAAGTCTGCGCAGGAGAGAATCGTCATGCTGGCCAGCACCGCCAGGACCGTGGCGGCGGCCGCCATCCCCAGCCCCCGCCCCAGATACGGCAGGGGACGCTCTCCCCAGGAGGCCAGAGGGCGCCACCGGCGCACGGCCACCGCCAGGAGAATATTGGCCGCCACCCACAGAAACACCCCCAGGCTTGCCGGCACCAGGGTCTCCGCCCCCAGGCCCATGGCCTCAAAGCCGCCGGGGGTGATCATCAGGTTGAAGACCAGACCGTTGAGGTGATACCCGTATTTCAGGAGCACCACCAGATCCAGCACCATCAAAAACTCCACCGCCGAAGTCCAGAGCACCCCCCAGGCCAGGGAAAGGACTCCCCCGAGGCGGGGACGGGGCAGCAGCAGAAGCAGGGAGGCCACCAGGATGCCGGGGAGGAGGTAGACCACGGGATAGGAGACCATGGTCAGCGTCAGCCAGACCGCCGGCAGCACCCGGCTTCCCAGGCCCTGATGCCAGGCAAAGCCCAGGAGCAGCAGGAAGAAGAGAAGAAGATGGAGGGCAAAAAAGAGAAGATTCTGCCGAAAGGCCTGGGCACGGGAAGACATGGCGGGAAAGACGAGAGAAAAATGCTCCACGTCCCGGACAAAAGGGGAAACTCCTCCCTTTTCGTCCCCTCCGCGCCAGACATTGCCGTGGAAGGAAAGGCCCCCTCTGCTCAGGAGAAGATCCGGCCTTTACGGGAAACCTTACTTACTGTACCCCCCCCCCGCG
>JAEDNW010000164.1:0-3943 GCA_016302315.1 Lentisphaeria bacterium | reverse complement strand
GAAGAAGACACCCGCCCCGCCCCGGATTTCTTCCCCAGCCAGCCCCCGACACCCCCGGAAAGCCTCCCTGCCCCGGAGGAAGCAGACCCCGGAATTCCGGAAGCCGCCCCGGAGGAAGGACTCCCTGCCTTCCTGGACTACCAGGAGCTGCAGGACGCCGCCAAGGCCCTCACCGCCAATCCTCTCCTCCAGAAGATCCTGGCCAACCGGGCCTTCGCCCGGGCCCTGGTGAAAACCCTAGATGCCATGGCCAACGGAGAGGTGCCCTCCGCCACCCTCCTGCCGGGACTCCCCCAGGAACTCTCCCCCTTCCAGGCCGACCGCACCCCGGGATATCTGGCCCCCAGCCCCCAAACCTCCCGGCGCCTCACCCCCTGGGTGGACGCCCTTTGCGCCATCCCCCCGGAAAAGGCCGCCCGGTGGCTCCAGGCCGCCACCCCACTCCTCCAGGAAGAACTTCGCGCCCTGGGGGACACACAGGCCGACTTCTCCACCACTCTCGCCACCGCCCTGGACCAGATCCTGACCCTCCCGGAATTCGACTTCCCCCCAGAACTCCAGGCC
This sequence comes from Lentisphaeria bacterium, assembly GCA_016302315.1. Taxonomy (GTDB): domain Bacteria; phylum Verrucomicrobiota; class Lentisphaeria; order Oligosphaerales; family Oligosphaeraceae; genus UBA1724. The sequence goes on along the minus strand of JAEDNW010000164.1, from coordinate 3,379 downwards.
ACCCCTCGACCGGGACTCTACGAATTCAAGGATCCTATCTTCCAGAAACTCAATCCCCTCCAGAAGGCCCTGGTGAGAGCCGGCTTTGAAAACTGCGGAAATCTCCGACACTATGCCCAAAGCCTGAAGGACAAGCTCTCCCTCCCCTAGCACATCCCCCCCCAGGAAGAAAGAAAGGGGAGGCATCCAGCGAAGATATTTCATAACTCCTTCTTCCGCAGGAAGTTATAACAAAAAAAGACCGCCTGGAACCCGTTCCCGAAGGAGAAGAGTGCCGGACGGCCAAATAGAGGTGACGCCGAGAGGGAATGCTCTGCCGAATGGTAAAGTTAGAGCCTTGAGGCTCCTATGCAAGAATTGTCCAGAGTGCCGTGTGCGGCGTCACCAGAGTTACCATATTCCCCCTCCCCTGGATTGCAACCCCGTCCCCCCACCCCAAAGAAAATTTCGGGGGAGCAAGGGGGAATCCCTTGTCGCCACCTCCCACCCCGCCTACGGGGGACGGATCGTATTTTGGGCCTTACCGGGGGTTTGGTCGCCACAAAATTGTGGCTCCCGCACCGCCCCCGGGGGTTCCCGCTGCGCTCCACCCCCGTCTATCGATCCTGTCACCCCGTAAACGGGGTTCGGGGTGGATGGTGATCGCGCCAAAATCGGGGGATACCCCCGTGCCCCCCTGTTCCCGTATGAAAAACAACCCCCGGGGGATTAGGATATCCCCCCGTGTGTGGTGTGCCCTAGGGGGTTTGGAGTCGGCGGGCCAGTTTCATCCAGTCTTCGGGGGAGAGTCCGGCCTGGTAGGGGAAGAGTCGGAAAGCGAGGCGATGGATGCCGGCATGGATACGGAAGTCCTCCACCGTATCCTCTCCGCAGGTAGCGGTTCCCAGTCCCCGTTGATGGAGATCCAGGTTGAGGAAGGTTTCCTGGCGAGGCGTCAGTTCGTTCTGATGCCTTGCGGAGAAGAGATCTTCCGGGGTAAAGGGGAGAGCGGAGGCCTCCATTTCCGTTTCCAGAGCCACGGCCATGAGGCCCACCCGGCCATTTTCCAGGGCAATGGCCCGGATGCCGGTGTGGTTTCCGGATTCCTGGGGCATGACGTAGGGGAAGAGCTGCTGGGAGACTTCCTGCTGGTAGTATCCCACCTGGCATCCCGCCTTCCGGTCCCAGTAGCTTTCCTGGGGTCCGTTTCCGAAGAACCGGAGGGTCTGGAATCCGGGGGCCAGGGGCAGCGTGACTCCCAGCCGGGGGATATCCTCCAGTTCCTGGGGCACATGGTAGGTGAGGGCCACTTCCAGGGAGCCGTCCAGCCGGAAATGGAGTTTCCGGTCCACGGTGAGGGAGGCCTGGTTCTTGGCGGTGTAGGTGGCCTGGCTTTGCATCACCAGGGAGCCGTCCTCCTGGAGGATGCTGGAGGCCAGTTTTTCCTGCTGGTGGAGATGGAAGATATCCCACTGGTTCACCCAGGTGTTTCCCTTGCGCCAGGGGTTATTCAGTTCGGCGCGGATGCCATCGTTGTCCACCAGTCCCCGGACAAATTGTTCGGCGGATTTTCCCTGGAGGATTTTTTCACCGCGGAAGAGCCACTGGTCGGGCATGGCGCCATCGGTGAAATGGACCAGATTTTCCCCGTCGTTGATGGTGTTTTCGCTGAATGCCAGACGGCTGGGAGGCAGAGGCGGGAAGGTCTCCAGGGTATTCCAGGGGATCTGTTCCGTGAGGCAGAACTGCTGGCAGGCCACCAGATAGCCGGCGGGAGCCCAGGGCGTCTCCTGTTTCTGGGTTCCCCGGATGGTCAGGAAAACCTCCTGGCCGGGAATCCGGGAGATGCCCTCCAGGAGAGACTCGCCCAGTTCCACCAGACGGCTGGCCCCGGGGGCCAGGCCGGCGGTGGCCTCCGGCGGGATGATTCCCTGGCGGATCACCTGTCCCTCCTTCTGGATCTCCCAGGAGAAGGCCAGATCATCCAGGGTGGTGAAGTAGCGCCAGTTCTGGAGGAGATACTGCTGGCGGGCCGGCTCCTTCTCCTGGAAATCGAAGGGGCGGGCCAGGAACTGGAATTCCTGGCAGGCGGGATGGGGGGTGCGGTCCGGCAGGACCATGCCATTGATGCAGAAGTTAGCATCGTTGGGCTCATCGCCGAAATCGCCGCCGTAGCCCCAGTATTCCCGGCCCTGGTCATCGGTCTTCCGCAGTCCCTGATCCACCCAGTCCCAGATATATCCTCCCTGCAGGCGGGGATACTGCCGGAAGAGCTGGAAGTGCCGGTGGAGGCTGCCGTTGGAATTTCCCATGGCATGGGTATATTCGCAGGGGATGAAGGGGCGGGATTCCACGGGCATGTTGTCCCGTGTCCAGGCCTCTATGGACTCGAGGGAGGGATACATGGGGGAGACCGTATCGATCCACTCCTCTCCGTCGTGGGGCACAAAGAAGCCATGGCCCCGTTCATCCACGGTGATATCCCGGGTCAGTTCACAGTAGTGGACGCCCCGGGAGGGATCATAGGCCTTGACCCAGGCGGCCAGGGCGATGAAGTCGGCTCCCCGGCCCGCCTCGTTGCCCAGAGACCACATATGGATGCAGGGGAAATTCTTATAGATGCCCACCATCCGGCGCACCCGGTCCACCATGGCGGGGAGCCAGAAGGGGTGGTCCGTCAGATGTTCCCGGTAGGCGTGGCACTCGATGTTCGCCTCGCTGATGACGTAGAATCCCAGTTCGCTGGCCAGGGCGCAGAGGCGTTCATCGTTGGGGTAGTGGCAGGTGCGGATGGCGTTGAAATTCAGCTTTTTCATCAGGAGGAGATCCTGACGGATGCTCTGGGGGGTCACCGTCTTTCCCATCTTCTCGTCGAAGTCATGGCGGTTCACCCCCAGGAACTTCACGGGCTTTCCGTTGATCATGAGGCAGCCATCCTTGCGGCGGACGCTGCGGAATCCCAGAGTGGTTCCCGTGGCCTCCACCACCTGGTCTTGGTCATTCACCAGGCAGACCGTCAGGCGATAGAGGGAGGGGGTTTCGGCGCTCCAGCGTTTCACCTGGGGGAAGGAGAAGGTTTCCTCCGCCAGGGGCTGGAGGCGTTGCTCCTTGGGATAGTGATACATCCCGTAGGTTTCATAGAAGGACAGTTCTCTGGGGGCATCCCAGAGCGGGGTTTCCCCGTCATAGAGCTGGATGCGGAAGCGCCATCCCGTGGGGATGACATGGGCCTTCCGGAAGCCGGCGTCCAGGCGGAGTTTAAGGATACCGGTGGATTCCGTCTCCTCGTCCAGGGTCGTCTGGGCGAAGACATCCGCGATATACTGGGCGGGGGTGTACTGGAGATAGACATCCCGGATGAGGCCCGCCATGCGCCAATGGTCCTGGCACTCCAGGAAGG
>JAEDNW010000163.1:0-3957 GCA_016302315.1 Lentisphaeria bacterium | reverse complement strand
ATGCCCCTGTGGCGGAGAATGCCCCTGTGGCGGAGAATGCCCCTGTGGCGGAGAATGCCCCTGTGGCGGAGAAGGAGTCCCAGAATCCCTTCCATCTGCATCCTCCCAAGCGGATGTGCAAGGAGTGTTTTGCCTTCTTTGAGAAAGCGAAGGATTTGGAGCAGCCTTGCTGCAACCGGGGATGTGAAGGCAAGTGGATCTGGACCCGGTCCCAGCAGCTGACGGGCCATCTTCATGGTCACGATCAGGCGCCTTTCCGCATGTGCGAGGATTGCCAGAAGGCGTTGAAGGAGCGGAAGCCCATTCAGGAGCCCTGCCAGGAGGCCGCCTGCCAGGGGACATGGACCTACGAGCCTGCGGACCAGCTGAAGGATGCTCTTCTAAAGCGTCCGCCCAAGAGCCGCCACTGCTCCTCCTGCGAAAAATTCCTGAGGGAGCATCCGGCCAGGGAACTGGTCTGCGAAAAATGCGGAGAGTCCTTTCCCTGGACTTCCCAGGAACAGCTTCTGACCCATCTGGGGGTCTTCCAAAAGCCGACGTGCTGCGCCTCCTGCAATACCCGTGGGCTGCAGGAACAACCCCCGCCGCCCCCGGTGATCATTCCGGCGGCCCAGACGGCCTTCCGGGTGGAGATTCCCGCCGGCGGTCCCTGGCGGGAAAATGGCCTGATCCGGGACTGGCCGGAGGGCATGACCAATCAGGAGATCGACCGCATGGAGAAAGCCGGACAGCGGGTGGTCTTCCTGGGAGACGATTTGGTGGCGGAGGAAGTCGGCACCCCCTCTCTGCCTGCCCTCCTGGAGGCTTCCCTCAAGTCGGACGGGGCCTGGAAGGACAGCGTCGTCCTGAATGCGGGCATGCGGGGTTGCACCACTGCCCTGGGCACCCTTCGTCTGGGCCGGGATGTGGCTCCCTTCCTGCCCCATCTGGTGATCTTCTCCTTCGCCTTCGCCGATGCCCGCAGCAGCGCTTCCCAGGAGACGGGAGAGGCCATGACGCGCCTGGCCGAGGAGACCCAGAAACTCCTGGATGCCCTGAAGGAACTCCCCAGTCATCCCAAAATCATCTGCTGGCTTCCTCATCCCGTCTATCCCCAGCTGGAGAGCAATGCCCTCTGGCGGGAAAATCTCTCTCCGGATGTCCAGGCGATGAACCGCTACGGGGCGGTCCTCCGCAATCTCAAGGCGGTCTGTGACAAGAACCAGATTGCCGTGGCGGATGGCAAGGCCATCTTCGATATGCAGGGACAGAAGACCGCCATGGCGGGCATGGCCACCTGGAACCGGGCCAATGCGGAGGGGTGCAAGACGCACCTCCGGGCCATTCTGGAGGCCTTGAAAGCCTAGGGCTAAGGCCGGAAATCTTCCAGGCAGACAGCGTCCCGGCTAGAGGAGAGGGGGGGGCAGGGCGCTTTGGGAGAGACAAGACAGCGGGAGGACGGAACGGTTTTCCGTCTTTCCGCTCTTCCTTTCTCCGGAGCCCGGAGATGCCTTCGGCCTTGGACAAGGACTGCGTATGGCAAAGACCATGGATCTGACCACGGGGAGTATTCCCCGGAAGGTCATTCTCTTTTCCCTGCCCCTGCTGGGCACCCTGATTCTCCAGCTGCTCTTCAACGCCGTGGATGTGGCGGTGGTGGGGCGCTTCGCCTCCCACCGTGCTCTGGCGGCCGTGGGGTCCACCTCCTCCCTGATCTCCCTCCTGGTGAATCTCCTGGTGGGGGTTTCTGTGGGGTGTAACGTGGTGGCTGCCAATGCCTTCGGCGCCAATGACCGCCCCAGGCTGGACAAGATTCTCCACACGGCCATGGCCTTCTCCCTGGTGGCCGGCCTGATCCTGGCGGCTCTGGGGATTGCTCTGGCCAGACCGCTGCTCCGGTGGATGAATACGCCCCCGGATGTCCTGGACGGGGCCGCGCTCTATATGCGGATCTACTTTGCGGGAATGCCTTTCCTGCAAGTCTACAACTTCGGCTCCGCCATTCTTCGGGCGGTGGGGGACACCCGAAGACCCTTCCTCTATCTGGTGGTGTCCGGATTCCTGAATGTGGGCCTGAACCTGGTCCTGGTGGTCTTCTTCCATCGGACGGTGGACGGCGTGGCCCTGGCCACCGTCATTTCCCAGGGGGTGGCCATGGTGCTGGTGTGGCGGGCTCTGGAGCGCACGGGGGAGGGGATTCTTCTCCAGTGGCGGAAACTGGCCATTCACGGGGGAATCCTGGGGAAGATTCTGGCCATCGGGGTGCCCGCCGGCATTCAGTCCTGCTGTTTTTCCTTCTCCAACGTCGTCATCCAGTCTGCCATCAATTCCTTTGGTTCCCAGGCCGTGGCCGGATGCGCCGCCGCCCTGATCTGGGAATGCCTGGCCTGGACCGGCTCCTACTGCTATAACCAGACGGCCACCAGTTTCGTGGCCCAGAATCTGGGCGCCAAGAATCTTCCCCGGGTGGAAAAGTCCATCTGCTGGTGCCTTCTCATCGGCACCGTCACCCCCGCCGTTTTTGGCCTGCTGGGGCTCCAGGGGGCCACGCCCCAGCTCCGGCTCTTCAACGATGATCCCCAGGTGATCCAGTGGGGAATCCAGAGAATGCAGGTGGTGCTCAGCACCTATGCCATTCTCGGGATCATGGATGTGTTATGCGGCGCCATCCGGGGCACGGGACGCTCCGTCTTCGTCACGGTGGTGCTGCTGGTGGGCGTCTGCGGGGGCCGCATTGTCTGGACCCGCTTCCTCTTCCCCTTCCATCCCACCATATCCTTCCTCTTTGCCTCCTATCCGCTCACCTGGTTTGTCACGCTGATTCCCATGGGAATCTATCTCCGTGCCCTCCTCCGGAACATGAAGAGCACGGAGAGGGCGGCGGCGGGCGTCGGAAGCCACGCATAGGCCAGCCTATTTGTCGTAGATCTCGTGAATGAGAGCTGGATCCTTTCCGATGATCTCCAGATATCGGGCCAAAAGACGGCGGGCGGAACCCCATTCGGTGTTGGGACTCATGCAGCTGAAATATTCGTAGGTGATGATCCGCTCCACCAGGGGAGAGGCTTCCTGGAGCTTCATATACAAGGTGCGATAGTCTGCCTGACGGAACACGGCAGGGGGTTCTCCATGCCCCGGGAATGGACGCTGGAAGGTCTCGATGTTGCTCCAAAGTTCAATGCCGCAACGACGGAACATCTCTCCTACCTTGATGTACCACTCCGCTAGCCCATTGTCCTCAATCTTCCCGTAGAAGCAGGCGGGCGCAGCAATCTTGTCCTGGGGCGCGCAGTAGTCCAATAGCCCCGCCACCCGCTCGTAGAAATAGCGCCCGTAGATGTCCACCCACTGATCCACAGTGTATTGCCGACTCATGTCCCCCAGGAATCCCTGGAAGGAGGGAGACATGAAGGTCTTCATCTGGGGGAAGTTGGCCCGCATATACTGAAGCACCTCCGTGCAGATGTCCAGGAAGTTGAAGTGCCAGGGCAGGGCCTCCAGGGTGACATAGAGCCCCTGGAAGCAAGGGTGCCCTGCATATTTCGCCACGGTGCGATCGTAGTAGCGCTTGTTGTCATCCACTTCCTTCTTCCAGTCTCCCAGATGGAGATTGGTGATGCCCTGGGGACCTCCCAGGAAGAGGCGCATCCCGTATTTGTCCGCCAGGCGGAAGACCATGTCCAGGAGATTCTCATCCTCTGGCCAGGTGGTGGAACGGGGATCCTCCGCCGAAAGACGCACTCCATTCTGCTCGCACTCGGTGCGGATGACGAAGAGCTGGTCGATCCCTATGGCCTTCATCATCTGAAAGTCCTGCTCCCATTCCTTCAGGCCGGAATTCATGATGCCGGTGTCGGAGATGAGCATGTTCACAAAGGTGCCCGTGATGGGCTTCAAGGTCACGTTCTTCAGCATAAGCAAGAGAAAGAAAAGGGACGGGAAAGAAAAGGGACGGGAAAGAAAAGGGACGGGAAAGAA
>JAEDNW010000033.1:0-18607 GCA_016302315.1 Lentisphaeria bacterium | reverse complement strand
GCCCCTGGTGCAGATCAACCGTGAGGTGGGGGAACCCTTTTTGTCCTTTGTGGGCAACCAGTGCCAGGAGGCCTCCCGCCTGGCCACGGAGATGCTGATTCGGGCGGGGCATCGGCGCATCGGGGTCATTCGCTCCAGCAACGCCCATTTCTGCCTGGACCAGCAGGAGCGTCTGGCGGGCTTCCACCAGGCCCTTCAGGAGGCGGGGATCCCCTTCTCCCCTCAATGGGAAATCGCCTTCGACAGCCTGGATCCCACCATCTCCAGCGACGTGGTCTCCCTCCTGATGTCCCCGGAGCGTCCCACCGCCTTCTTTGCCACCAACTCCGTCTTCCTGCCCCAGCTTCTGCAGAAGGCCGCCTTCTGCAAGGTCAAGGTGCCGGAGGAATTGAGTGTGACCAGCTTTGACCTGAAGGAGTCCTTCGACAATCTTCCCTTGAAGGTCTCCTATCTGGCCCAGCCCATGGAGGGGCTCTGCGCCCGGGGGGTGGAGATGCTCAACGAAATGATGACTTGCCGGGATCTCACGCCCCGCCGGGAGTTGCTGGCCCCCGCTCCCTGCCCGGGAGAAACCTGCCTGCCCCCGCCCAAGGCCGTGGGAAAAAAGGCGTGAGATGCCTGCGGCACAGGACCCTGGCCTCCCGAGGGGAGGGGGAGAGGCGAAGACGTCCTGGCCCCAGCCCCTGATATCCGAAGGACCATCCCTGCCCGGGAGGCGGAGAGCCGCCCCCGACCTCCTTTCTCGTCCCTCTCTCCCCCGACTTTCCCCCCCCTCTCCCTCCCCCGCCATGCCTATCTCCTATGATGCCCGCCAACGGCTCTTTCGCCTGGATGCCGGCAATTTCACCCATGCCTTCTGCGTCCATTCCAGCGGCGCCCTGATCTCCCTGTATAGCGGGCCGAGGCTGGAGGAGGCCACGGGACTGGAGGAGTATCCTGCCCGGGCCATCTCCTTCTCCCCCTTTGATCCCGCCTTCCCCGGCTTCTCCCTGGATGATCTTCCCCAGGAGTTCTCCACCCACGGGGGCGGGGATTTCGGGCTTTCCTCCGCCGTGGTGCGGAATCCTGCCGGGGACACGGTGACCATGCCGGTGTATCGCTCTCACCGGATCTATCCGGGAAAGGCCTTGCCGGCGGGGCTTCCCGGATGCACCGGGAGTGCAGAGGAGGCGGAGACCCTGGAGATCCTTCTGGAGGATCCCCTGACCAAAGTGGAGTTCACGGTGGTCTGGAGCATTTTCCATCGCTTTGGCGCCTTGGTGCGCTCCCTGCGGGTGCGGAACGGGGGAACGCAGCCCGTGACTCTGGAGAAGGCGGCCTCCCTCTCCCTGGATCTATGGCCGGGCATCCAGGAACGGGAGGTGATCTCCTTTTCCGGCAGCCATTGCCGGGAGCGTTGCTTTGCCCGGGAGCCCCTGGGCCAGGGCATCCGGGTCTTCGGCAGCGACCGGGGCCTCTCCAGCCATCAGTGCAATCCCTTCCTGATGGTGTGTTCTCCCGAGGCCACGGAGACCTCCGGGGAGGTATGGGGGGCCATGCTGGTCTACAGCGGCAGCTGGCGGGGGGAACTGGAAGTGGATCAGCTGAGCCGGCTCCGCCTGAATCTGGGCCTCAGCCCCCAGGATTTCCGGTGGCGTCTGGGGCCGGGAGAGGAATTCCAGAGCCCCGAGGCCATTCTGGCCTACTCCCCCCAGGGCTTCGACGCCATGAGTCAGACCTTCCATGATCTCCTCCGGGAAACCCTCATGGCCTCCCCCTGGACCAAACGCCCACGCCCCATTCTCATCAATAACTGGGAATGTATGCAGTTCGACTTCAATCAGGATAAACTTCTGAAGCTGGCCCGCACCGCCGCCGCCCACGGCATCGAAATGATGGTCCTGGATGACGGATGGTTCGGACAGCGGGACAGCGACCACTGCTCCCTGGGAGACTGGCAGGAAAATACCCGGAAGCTCTCCGGCACCCTGGCCCAGCTCTCCCGGAAGATCCATGCCCTGGGCATGAAATTCGGCCTGTGGTTCGAACCGGAAATGGTCTCCCCCGACAGCGATCTGTGCCGCAGCCATCCCCAGTGGGTGCTGGGGGTGCCGGGAAGGGCCAGGTCCGAGAGCCGCTGGCAATGCGTCCTGGATTTCTCCCGCCAGGAGGTGGTGGACAATATCTACGGCCAGATGGAGAAGGTGCTCTCCCAGGCCCAGATCGAATATGTCAAGTGGGATGCCAACCGGCATCTCACCGAGGCCTTCTCCCAGGCCCTGCCCCCGGAACGCCGGGGCGAAACCCTCCATCGCTACGTCCTGGGACTCTATCAGCTCCAGAAACGCCTGACGGAACGCTTCCCCGAAATCCTCTTCGAGGGATGCTCCGGAGGGGGAGGGCGCTTCGACGCCGGAATCCTCCACTATTTCCCCCAGATCTGGTGCAGCGACAACACGGATGTCTACGATCGCCTGAAAATCCAGTATGGTACCTCCTTTGCCTATCCGCCCTCCGCCATGGGAGCCCATGTGGCTTCCTGCTGGGACAAGACCCGCTACACCGACTTCGAGACCCGGGGAAATGTGGCCCTGGCCGGAACCTTCGGCTATGAGCTGGACCTGGACGAATGTCTGCCGGAGGAGCGGGAGCAGGTGCCGGAACAGTGCCGCCGCTACCACCAGTTCCATCATCTGGTGGAGGAGGGGGGCTACCACCGGCTGACCTCCCCCTGGGAATCCCCCATTGTCGCCTGGATGAATGTGGCCCGGGATCAGTCCGAGTTCCTGCTGACGGTGGTGCAGACCGACCGCCGCTACAATGCCAAAGCCCCCTGGCTGCGCCTCCGGGGCCTGGATCCCCGGGCTGTCTACCAGGATGACCAGGGACACCGCCTGGGCGGGGATCTCCTGATGCAACGGGGCCTCCCCCTGCTGCTGGAGCGGGATTCCCAGTCCCTCCTCCTTCATTTCCGGATCGTGAAGGAGGAGACGTCACCGGCGAAGGCATGATCCGTTTTTCCTGTAGAGACGAACCACAGGGAGCGAACCATGGAAGAAAAACTGCTGTTTCCGGAAGAAAGCCCGGAGAATTACGAGGGCTATGTGGCCCATCGCTTTGTCTGTGACGGGTGCCCCTGCATCCTGGTGGAACCCCGCAATCCCCTCCCCGGAAAGCCCTGGGTCTGGAAGGCGGAATTCTTCGAGGCCTACCCCAAGTTTGAACTGGAGATGCTGCGCCGGGGATACTATCTGGCCTACATGAGCGTGGGCAATACCTTCGGATGCCCCGATGCCATGGACCACTTCGACCGCTTCTACGAATTCCTCACGGCGGCCCCCTACGGCTTCCACCATCGCCCCGTCCTCCTGGGACTCTCCCGGGGCGGACTCTATATCTACAACTGGGCCAGCCGTAACCCGGACCGGGTGGGATGCCTCTACGGAGACAATCCGGTGTGCGATTTCTTCAGCTGGCCCGGCGGAAAGGGAACCGGCCCCGGAAGCCCCGAGGACTGGGAAAAGCTGCTGAAGGACTACCATTTCGCCAACGAGGAGGAGGCCCGAAAGTGGCCCTCTCCCCTCGTTCTGGTGGAAAAGCTCCTCCAGAACGGCGTCCCCCTGATGCATGCCGCCGCCACCGATGACGAGGTGGTCCCCTATGAGGAAAACACCGTCAAGATGGAGGAGCGGGTGCGCTCTTTGGGAGGCTCCCTGAAGGTCTTCGCCCATCCCGGACTCCATCATCCCCATGGCCTGGAGGATCCCGCTCCCTTGGCAGACTGGGTCCAGGCCCATACCCGCCCCTGATTTCCCTCTCCCCCTCTCCCCTCAGTTCTTCCCTCCGTCCCTCCGGAGGGGAGAACTGGCGTTTTTCTCTCCTGCTTTCCTGCTGCCATGATTCTCGATTTCCGCATTGACTGGGGCTACCAGTATCTCTACTCCCGACGCCATTATCATCCCTTTTTCCAGTGGGACGGGCATCTGGAATGCCAGGGCGGGAAGATCCTGGAGTGCCGTCAACTCTCCTATCCGGTCATCTGGTATGGACCGGGACACTGCCCCCAGGAGACGCCGTTGCCGTCCCCCTGCTGGAAGAGTGTCACCCGTCGTGGGATGGCGGGCATCCGGGTGCTGGCGGAGCTTCCGGAGGAGGAGGATCCTGGGGAGATCCGGTTCCATCTGGTGACGGCCTCCGGGGAGTTTTCCTTCCCGGCGTCGGAGATTCTGGGGGAGGGGCGCCTGGTCTTTCCCGTGGGGCCCAAGTACTTGGGATGCCACGTGATCGTCACCCGTCGGGGACACCTTTGGTTCCGGCCCGCTCCCCAGGCGGGAGAGCAGGTGTGGGAGGCCCGGGAACTGCCTCTTCCCTGCCACGACTGGGCCCGGATGGAGACGGCCTGGCTGGCGCCGGGGGAATCCTTCTCCCTCCCCATCCAGATTCCGGAAAAGACCACGGATTTCCAGCAGAGCCTTCTCCATTTCCAGGCCATGGCCGCCCCTGCCTACACGCCGGGACAGGAACGGCAGATCCACGAGACTTATACCCTGGAGCTCCAGTGCGACGGCGCTCCCGTGGCCTCCGTCACCCACTATTTCCGGGAACACGACAATTTCATGCAGCTGCTGGAGGATCTCTGGGTGACCTTTCCGGCAGAGCCGGGGGCCCATACCCTGACTCTCCGCAACCAAAATCCGGAGCATCCTCTCCTCTTCAGCCGCATCACTCTCCGGCAACAACGCCGGAATCATCTCCAATTCTCTCTGCCCGCCTGGGGATTGGCGGAGGAACCCCTCCAGGGACGCCTCTTCGCCACCCATCCCTGCACCGAAACCATCCGTTGGCCGGGCGGAGAAACCACCTTGGCCCTTCAGCCAGGCTGGAATGAGTTCTCTTTCCAGATCCCCACCCCCCAGACGAATGCGGTCTTCACGGCGGGCAATGCCCGGGGAATCCTCCCCGCCGTCTATGCCACGAAAGAGGAGGCCATCCCCGTCACGGTGGGCTACGACATGACCGTGGTGCCCCATGATGACAACGGCTTCATGGACTGGCTCTTGGACTATACCTGGCGCACCCGCCTGGGAAATCTGGTGGTCTTCCGGAACTTCCGTTGGCAGGGACCCACGGGCTATGACTCCCTGGATGTGCCTGATCCCCTCCTGGAACGGTGGGGACGCTTCTGCCAGGAGCACGGCATCCACGTGGAGGCCGCCAATCAATTCGAGTCTGGCGCCCTCATCCGGGCCGCCGGCAACGCCTTCCACTCCGCCGGATACCACGAATATCCCGGGGCGGTCTATGCCCGGGATCCCAAGGCCCCCTGGGCCTCCCAGGACATGAAGGAGGCCAGCGAACACTATGTCCAATATCTCCGACTGGCCGTGGAGAAAATCCGCCAGGCTTCCCCCCGCACCGCCTTCGGGGACGCCGCCGGAGGACACCGCTACGACTATCTGGCGGGCATCGACTTCATCCGCACCGAGACCATGGTGCCCCATACTCAGCATCTCTGCTCCCTGGCCCGGGCCGCCGCCGAAACTCTGGGTCCCGGGGAATGGGGCGTCCATATCGCCATCCAACACGCCGTCCAACCCTACTTCCTCACCCATCTGGGACAGTATTTCCTCTCCCTCTTCCAACCTTGGATGATGGGGGCCTCCATGATCTACGAGGAGGATTCTCTCTTCCTGCTCTTCAAGGAGGAACGACAGTGCTGGGACGATGCCCTCACCAAGGGAAAGCGGGAGATGACCCGGCAGTTCTTCCGCTTCGCGAAGACCCATCCCCGACAGGGAAGAAACCGCCGGAGCATCGCCTTCTGGGAGGGACGCTATGCCGCCCCCTTCAATGGCTTCATCTGCGACACGGAGCAAACCCCTGACTATTCCGTGTGGGGACTCTTCGGAAACGACGCCCCGGAATGGGGACATCGACAACCGGAAAAGTGCCGGCAGCTCCTGGATGTCCTCATGCCCGGCGCCAGCACCCATCCCCTCCGCCAGCAATACGGAAAACGCCGATTCTTCTTCTCCGGAACCCCCTACGGCGACTTCGACCAGCTCCCCGCCGAGGCTGATTCCGCGGCCCTCCAGAACTATCGCCTGATCCTCAATCTGGGATGGAATACCATGATCCCCCAGGACTACCGGAAGCTGAAGGAGTTCGTCCAAAAGGGCGGCACCCTCTTCACCGGACTTCCCCAATTCAGCACCCATCTCCGCCGGGAGTTCCTCCGGGATATGCAGGATCTGGCCCTCTGGAATCAGGGAGACCTCTCGGAATTGTGCGGCGTGAAGATCCTGGGGCCGGGAATGGAATACTCCGGCCAATGGAACGCCCCCTGCCGGGAGAACTTCCCTCAGCCGAAACTCTCCTCCGCCCCCAGCTCCCATCCCCAGGAGGACGGACCCTGCCGACTGGCTTGCCTGGAACTCCAGGGCGCCCAAGTGGTGGCCTGGGACGCCTCCACCAATGCCCCCCTGGTGCTGAAACACCGCCTGGGAAAAGGCACGGTCTACCTCCTGGCCGCCTGGGCATACCCCGGACATGAGGCCCTCCAATCCCTCGCCGCCTCCTGGATCGCATTCTTGGCACAACGCAATCTCCCCGAGGAATATGTGGTGGATCCCTCCCGGGAAGTCTTCTGGACCCGGTGGGAGGAGGAATCCGGCGCCCGAAGCCTCATGCTCCTTAATACCGATTGGACGAGCCCCGGCAATGAAAAACAGGTGGAAATCCACACCCCCGCCTCGCGTTTCTCTCTGTCCGTCAAGGAGCAGGTTCCCCATATTCTCACCATCCTCCCCTTCGCCGTCCTGGAAGCGACTCCGGAACTCCATTTGGAGGTGGAATCCCTGGAACCCCACCAGGCAACCCTGAACATCCACGGCCTGGCCGGCACCGTGACCCTCCATTCCCCCAAAGTGCCCGGGGGAATCAAGAGCTTCTCCCTCCCCCAGGACGGAACGATCCTGCGCACCTGGACCCTGGAAGACACGGAAGCCCCTACGGGACCGACAAGATGATGACTGAGGAAATCTAGGAATCGAGAAACCTGCCCCCGTAGGGGCAGGTCTTCTCTCTTTCTCTCTTTCTCTCTTTCCTTTCACTTCCTTTTGAGGAATTTTGAGGAATTCCGATGCATGGCTCTTCGTACATGACCCTATGGGACTGGGCGATTCTGATTGTGCCGGTCGTCTTTGTGCTCTTCATGGGATTTTACTCCCGTCGTTATGTGCGGGGAGTGTCGGACTTTTTGGTGTGTGGCCGGGTTTGCGGGCGGTATGTCCTGAACATGGGGGAGGTGGCCAATGCCCTGTCCATGATCGGGTTGGTGACCTATGTGGAGATCAAATACAGGACGGGGTTTGCCCTGGGATATTGGGGGGCGGTGCTGACGCCGTTGAGCCTCGTGCTTTCCCTGACGGGCTTTGTGACCTACCGTTTTCGGGAGACCAAGGCCATGAGCCTGGGACAGTTTCTGGAGATGCGGTACAGTCGTTCCTTCCGGATTTTTGCCGCGGCCTTGCGTTCCCTGGCGGAGATGGTGGCCAACATGATCATGCCCTCCATCGCCGCCCGATTCTTCATGCGGATGTTGAATCTTCCGGAGAGCTTCTCCCTCTTGGGGGTCTCCCTGCCTACCTTTGAAGCGCTGATGATCCTCTTCCTGACCCTGGCCATCACCCTCATCTGCCTGGGCGGAACCATGGCCCTGGTGATCACCGACACCATCCAGGGCATGATTCTCTATCCCCTCCTGATCTGCTTCGCCCTCTTTATCCTCTGCAAATTCTCCTGGACCCAGGAGATTATTCCCGTGATGCAGGATCGGCCCCCGGGGGAAAGCTTCCTCAATCCCCTGGATGTGGCGAAATTCCGGGATTTCAACATCTTCACCATGGTCATCGCCGTGGCCTTCAGCGCCATTGTCCATCGGGGCTCCTGGCTGGGAGACGGGGTCTCCTGCGCCGCCAAATCCGCTCACGAACAGAAGATGGCCTCCCTCCTGGCCTCCTGGCGCTATTCCATCATCGGCATCTTCTATCTCCTGGTGGCGATCTGCCTCATCGTCTTCCTCAATCATAAGGATTTCGCCAGGGAGGCCAATCAGGTGCGCCAGGAACTGGCCACGCGGGCGGTGGCGGAAGTGCTGAAGGAGGAAAAATACGCTGTCGCCCGGGAAAAGGTCCAAGAGGTGATCGACGCCAGCCAGCCCCAGGTCAAGGAAATCGGCGAGGGCATTCCGCCTCTCTCCCAGGCAGACAATCTGGATACCCGCTTCCTGGACCCCATTCACCTGGCCCTAAAGGAGGAACGAGGCCAATATGCCCAGCAGAGCTTGGAGAACGCAAAGAAGGAGACTGGTGTCCCGGCCACCCAGGAGGAAAGCCGGCTGGCCCGCATCGACGCCGAGGGAGAGGCCAACGATCTCTTCAAACAGTGCCGGACCCTCTTCCACCAACTCTCCCTCTCCGTCACCATGAAGGAACTCCTGCCCCCGGGACTCTTCGGAGCCTTCGCCCTCCTCCTCTTCCTGGCCATGCTCTCCACGGATGACAGCCGGATCTTCAGCGCCTCCCTCACCATCTCCCAGGACTGCATCCTCCCCTTCTTCCCCAAGGGACTCTCCCCCCGGAACCATGTCCGCATGATCCGTCTGGTAACCCTGGGCATCGGGATCTTCTTCTTCTTCGGCTCCAAATACATGGGACAACTGGACTATATCCAGTTCTTCGTCCAGATGGCCTGCGCCATGTGGCTGGCGGGATGTTGTCCGGTGATGCTTTTCGGCCTCTACTGGAAGAAGGGAACCACCCAGGCCGCCTGGAGCGCCCTGCTCACCGGCATGGGGGCCAGCTTCCTCTATCTGATGCTGCAGAGAAATTGGGCGGATCATGTCTATCCCTTCCTGGACAAGCAGGGATGGGTCCCCCTGTGCGACAGCATCCTCCGATTTCTCAGCAAACCCTATGGCGACTGGATCGTGTGGAAGATGCACCCCGTGGACTTTCCCGTCAACTCCGTGGAGTTCAACTTCTTCGCCAATCTCTTCACTATCCTCCTCTATGTGGTGGTCTCTCTGTTGACCTGCAAGGAGGACTTCAATATGGATCGCATGCTTCACCGGGGTGCCTATCAAGAGCCAGGAGAACACAAGGACTTGCGCCGGGATTGGTCCCCACGGGGTATCTTCAAGAGCATCATCGGCATCACCCCCGAATACACCCGGGGAGACAAGGTGATCGCCTATGGCATGTTCTTCCACACCTTCGTGGTCTGCTTCTTCCTCTTCTTCCTGGGAAGCCTGGTGTGGAACCTGTGGAGCCCCTGGAGCAAGGAACATTGGGGACTCTTCTTCCTCTTCAATAATCTGGTGATCCCCTGTCTTATCGCCGCCATTACTTCCATCTGGTTCACCATCGGAGGCGTCCGGGATCTCCTCGATCTCTTCCGCACCCTCAAGCATCGTAAGGAAATCAATGTCCTGGACGATGGACGGGTGGAGGGACATGTCTCCTTGGCGGATCACCCTCAACCTTCCCCCGAAGAGAAAAAGTAATCCCCTCACGGTAGAAATCTAGAGGTTCTAGAGGTTCTAGAGGCGCCGGGGGGGGCGCTGCGCTTCAGCCCCGTCGCAAGGGCTGGCCTGCCACCCCTACGGGGTTCGGCTTCGATTTTGTCCTTGCCGGGGGTTGCGGTTGGCCCCTGGGCCTCCCTTCACCCCTGTCTAGCGATCCTCCCACCCCGCCCACGGGGTTCATGAGGATTGCCCCCCGCTCTGTGGTCTCCGTTAGCCCGGCTTGCCGGGCCTTCCGTGCCCGACCTGTTTCCCCTCCGTGCCCCCCTTTTCCCCGCAGGCGCCCGCCCCCTCCTGGGAACCCTCACCCAAAAAGTCCTGGAACACCTCGTTCTAGATACCCTACTCCCTAAAATCCAATGCCACCCCCTGCAACGCATCCGACGAGAATCTTCCCTCTCCCGCCTGAGAGATAACTCTACACCCTAGGGGGGAGGGTATGCTATGAACCAGAAAGTAAACTATTTCAAAGAGACATCTGCGGTTTCCTAAAATTTCTTGGCTATCCATCTCTTGTTACTCTTGCAAAAGAAATTCGATACAGTATCTTATCCCCCAAAAAACAAAGTAAAATCCCAAGGGTAAAAAATGATGACGTATTTTCACAGTCTTCGGTGTCTCTTCCTTTTTGTCTCCTGTATTCTGATGACAGGCTGTGCCACAATGGAAATGAAGAGTAGGATTCCTATTGCTAAAAAATATAGTCTTGAAGAAACAGAAAGACTGCCAGCTTCTCTAGGAATTATTCTTGAGGATTCTTCTCCTGGACGCTATGTTAAATACTGGGATTTCTTTTGGGCAAGGGTTTATACCAATTCTTGGGTAAGAAACAAATTGGTAGAACTGGGAAATAATTATTTTATCCATGCCGATATCGTAGATCGGATTCATAGAGATAAATATGATTATTTTTTGAAGTTTTCTGACAGTGTCTCATTCTATTTGGGGGATCCCATACGTGTTGATATGAACCTGAAACTATATGATTCTACTGGACGCCCTTTAGAAAGATTCACTATCCGTCGTTCTGGTTATACTTTCACATATCCATGGGATATCCATGCTTATGCTATTCTAGAAGGTTGTTCGTTACTCCTATTGAGCCCAATTGTTATCCCCGCTGCAAATTATTCTCTTGCTAAAACAGTTGAAAAACAAGTTGCCGTAGCAAAGAATGAAGCATTCTCCAGTGCGTTTGAAGAGATTTACGAATTTCTATCTTCATCTTGGGGCAGTGAATCTATAAGTCGTGCGTCTAGTGGTACAGGATTTGCTATCTCTCCTGAATATATTCTCACAGCATACCATGTAATAGAAGACGCTTCAAAAATTGAGGTTCGATTCCCAAATGGCGAATGGAAAATGGCTGAAGTTGTGGAAAATGCTGCCAATATGGATGTTGCCCTTTTACGCATCCAGGATAAACAGCAGGATTGGATCCCACTACCAGTCTCGACTACGGTTGACGTAGGGGAACGAATTTTTACCTTCGGTTTCCCCTTAAGTTCTATGCTTGGAGAAGAAAGCAAATTCTCTGAGGGAGTCCTAAATGCACAGTCAGGTATCCAAGGCGATAAGACCCAATATCAAATTTCTATTCCCATCCAGCCCGGCAATTCAGGCGGTCCTGTTGTCTGTGAATCGGGTCAAGTCATTGGTGTGATTACGTCATCTGCCGCCTCGGCTTATTTTTATAAGCGTTCTCACTCTCTTCCTCAAAATATCAACTGGGCTACAAAATTGACGAGTATCCGGTCGCTATTCGGGGTGGATCGTATCTTCCCGGAAGGTAATTTGCCAACGGACCGTGAAGAACTGATTAAGAAAGTTAAGGCTGCGACATGCAAAATCCGAGTTGAATCGGCAAACAGGAAATAACACTCCTCCCCCTTTTTTTAGGAGTATAACCACACCCCGAAGGGGAGATCTACAAATCTAGAGCGCCAGAGAATCTAGGGAATAATCCTTCATTCCGGGGGTTCCGGTCGCCTCCCTTCACCCCCGTCTAGCGATCCTCCCACCGCTATGCGGTTCATGAGGATTGCCCCCCGCTCTGTGGTCTCCGTGAGCCCGGCTTGCCGGGCCTGACCTGCCCGACCTGTTTTCCCTCCGTGTCCGCCTGGCTCCGCAGGGCCTCTCAAATCTCCTGGCGGGGAGGGCGGAGGCAGCGGGGGCGTCCCAGGATTTCGCTGAAGAGGACGGCCTTTCGGATTCCGGTGGCCGTGCGGAGCACATCCAGACTGCCCCGGGGAATCGGTTTGCTGTGGGGCTGGGGTGAAGCGGGATGCGGGGTGGGCGTGGCGGGGGTGGTGGCGATATGGGCATCCGCATGGAGGGCGGCCTCCGAGGGATGGACGGGGAATTCGCCGGCCTGCAGCGGGGTGCCCATATGTTCCTCCGCATGGAGCATGGCGGGGGTTTTGCTGCCTTCCAGGGGAGAGGTGTGAGGCGGGGGAATGGGCGCCGCATAGGACTCTCCCACGGGATCCCGAGCCAGGGACCGGGGGGTGGCGGGGGCCTCCGAAGGAAGGGGCCTCCGCTCCTCGGGGGCTTCCGCCGGCTCGGCCAGCATCTCCTCCAGCTCCTCGGAGGGCTCTCCCGCGGCCAGCATCTCCTCCAGCTCCTCGGGGGAGGCATCGTCCAGGATCTCCGACAATGCCTGGGCCATCTCCTGCCTCTGTTGCTGCCGGAGGGCAGGAGATGGCCGGGGGCTTTGCCAGGCGGCCTGGCGCTCCCTCTGTTTCGTCTTCTTCTTGGCCTCCTTCTGGATGGCGGACCAGATGATGACAAACAGGTAGATGCCTAGGATGAGGAATACCTTGGCCATGGGAACGACCGCCTGGGGTTAGATCTGCTGGGGTTCCTCACCGGCGATGGTGCGGCGCATGTCCGTGTCGGAGCGCAGGTTCTCCAGACGGTAGTAGTCCATGACGCCCAGATTTCCGCTCTTCAGGGCGGCGGCCATGGCCAGGGGAATCTCCGCCTGGGCCGCCACCACCTGGGCCTGCATCTCCTGGACCTTGGCCTGCATCTCCTGGACCTTCGCCTTCATTTCCTGCTCGTAGGCCACAGCCGCCGCACGGCGCACTTCCGCCGTGGCCTGGGCCACCCGGCGATCCGCCTCCGCCTGGTCCGCCTGGAGCCGGGCGCCGATGTTGTCCCCCACATCCACATCCGCAATGTCAATGGAGAGAATCTCGAAGGCAGTGCCGGAATCCAGTCCCTTCTCCAGCAGACGCTGGGAGATGTTGTCGGGATTTTCCAGGACTGCGTTGTAGGAGGCGCTGGAGCCGATGGTGGTGACGATTCCCTCGCCCACCCGGGCCACGATGGTATCCTCGGTGGCGCCGCCCACCAGGCGTTCCAGATTGGTGCGGACAGTCACCCGGGCCCGGACCTTCACCTGGATGCCGTCCTTGGCCACGGCGTCCAGGGTATCCCGGTCTGCGCCCCGCTTGGGGCAGTCGATGACCCGGGGATTCACGCTGGTCTTCACGGCCTCCAGCACATCCCGTCCCGCCAGGTCGATGGCGGCGGCCTGGCGGAAGGTGAGATTGATGGCGGCCTTGTCGGCGGCCACCATGGCGTTGACCACCCGTTCCACATTGCCGTGGGCCATGTAGTGGCTTTCCAGGTCATCGGTGGAGATGGTGGTGATGCCGGCCTTCCGGAGCTGGATGTAGCAGCGGACGATGAGGGCTGAGGGCACGTGGCGGAGGCTCATCACCAGGAGGCGCCAGAAGGAGATGTGGGCGCCGGAGGCCTGGGCCTGCAGCCAGGTGCTGAAGTAGCTGCAGATCACACAGAAGGCGACAAACAGCAGAAAGACGACAATGACCGTCAGAATGCCAAAGAAGATGGACATGGGAATAGGGGGTTCTTGGGGATGGGATTGAGGAAGGAAAAAAGGGAGGGATTTCCGGGGCGGCGGAGGGCGGGGACCGTGGGGGATTCGCCTGGGCCGGAAAGGGAAACAGAGGCAATATACAGGGGTTCGGAGGGTTCGGGGGAGGGGTGCCGGGTTTTGCTTTTTTAGGGAGAAAGGGGAGGGGGGATTTTCCCTGGGTGGCTGGCCTCTTCTGGCCTGGCGGAACTAGGCTATAGTATGGGGTTTGCCGCCGGAAGTGCCGGAAGGCGGTGTCAATGGCAATACGCGCAAGGAGTGCTGATTTATGGAACTTGATTGGTCGAATCTGACATTTTCCTATCGTCCCACGGCCTGCCACGTGGAATACCACTGGAAGGATGGGAAATGGGACGAAGGCGAGTTGAAGGAGAAGCCCTTTGTCACCCTGTCTATTGCGGCGGAGTGTCTGCACTACGGCCAGGCTGCCTTCGAGGGTCTGAAGGCCTATCGGGGCGAGGACGGGAAGATCCGGGTGTTCCGGATGGAGATGAATGCCCGTCGTCTGATGCAGTCCGCCCGCCGTTGCTGCATGGCTCCGGTGCCGGAGGAGTTGTTCTGCCAGGCGGTGGAGCGTGTGGTGCGGGCCAATGCGGAGTGGATTCCCCCCTACGGCACGGGAGCCACCCTGTATATCCGCCCCCTGCTCTTTGGCTCCGGCCCCCAGATCGGGGTGGCTCCGGCCAGCGAATACACCTTCATTGTGCTGGTGGTGCCCGTGGGGGCCTACTACAAGGGCGGGCTCCAGGCCGTCCGCGCCTGCATCGTGGATGAGTACGACCGGGCGGCTCCCCGGGGCACGGGCAATGTGAAGATGGCCGGCAACTATGCCGCCAGCCTCCTCTCCCACGAGATGGCCAGGGAAAACGGCTTTGCCGTGGATCTCTATCTGGATGCCGCCGAGCACAAGTACATCGAGGAATTCGGCTCCTCCAACTTCATCGGCATCACCCATGACGGCAAGTATGTGACTCCCTCCTCCCACTCCGTGCTGCCCAGCATCACCAACAACGGGCTGCAGCAGGTGGCCAAGGATCTGGGCATCCCCGTGGAGGTGCGCCCCATCGACTTCGAGAAGGAGATCGGTACCTTTGCCGAGGTGGCCGCCTGCGGCACCGCCGTGGTCATCACGCCCGTGAAGGAGATCGTGCGCCTGAGCACCGGGGAGAAGTTCACCATCGGCTCCGGAGAGGGCTGCGGGCCCGTCTGCCAGAAACTCTACGACGCCTACACGGCCATCCAGTGGGGAAAGGCCCCGGATACCCACGGCTGGCTGAAGGTCCTGGACTAGCCCTTTGCAGAGCCCCGACTCCCAATTCAAAGATCCCGCCCCGGCCCCCTCCGATGAAGCGCTGCTTCAGGGGGTTCTGGCGGGAGATCCCCAGGCGGCGCAGCTCCTCTTTGAACGCTATCAGCCCCGACTGGTGGAAAAGGGGTGCGCCTATCTGCCCTCCCGGGATCTGGCCCAGGACGTGGCCCAGGAAGTCTTCCTGAAGCTCCTGGAGTCCCCTCCCCGGGAACTGGCCGGCGGCTCCCTGCGCCCCTGGCTTCTCCGGGTCACCCGGAATCTCGCCCTGGACCGTGCCCGGAGAGGACGCCATGAAATCGCCTCCGGCGGCGGGGGCGACCTGGAGATGTCCCCCTATGCTCCCCCGGGCCACGAACCCGATCCCCTGGCGGCCTTGATGCGCTCCAATGATGCGGAACGCATCCGCAGCCTCCGGGCACAGCTTCCCCAGGAACTCCAGCGGGTGCTGGAGGGACGCTTCGAACGGGGACTCTCCTTCCAGGAGATTGCCCAGAAGGAGGGGATCCCGCTGGGGACGGCCCTCTGGAGAGTCCATCACGCCTGCAAACTCCTGCGCCAGAAATGGAGTGCGGAATCCTGACTTGCGGAATGTCTCTATTATGCTGAATACGAAGACCTTCTATCCTTTGACCGGCGGGGTGCGCCACTATGCCTGGGGGGAGTGCGCCTCCCAGGGCAAAACCCCTTTCATTGCCTCTCTGCTGAAGCAGGATCCCGGGGAGGACCCCTGGGCGGAGCTGTGGCTGGGCGCCCATCCCACCCTGCCGGGAATCCTGGAGACCCCGGAGGGATCCCTGCCGCTGAACCAGGCCATTGCCCAGGCCCCCCGGGCGTGGCTGGGAGAGCGCAGCGCCGCCGTCTCGGAGGAACTTCCTTTCCTGCTGAAGGTGCTGACCTGCAGCGCCCCTCTCTCCATCCAGAGCCATCCTGACGCCCAGTCTGCGGTGCGGCTGCATGCCGCCCGTCCGGATCTGTATCCCGATGCCCATGACAAGACGGAGATTATGATCGCCCTGGAGCCCTTCCAGGCCCTGGCGGGATTCCGGGGACTCCTGGATATCCGGGAGGATCTGGAGAAGGTCTCCGCCTTCCAGCCCTGGATGGCGCTGTGGAAATACGGGGAACCCACCCTGCGCCGCCTGGTGGAGTGCCTCTTCTCCCTCAATGTGGTGCCCCTGGCGGCCATGCTGACCCAGGCCCTCCAGGAACTCCAGGAACGCCCGGAGGAAGACCTCTCCTCCGCCGACCGCCTCTTCCTCTCCCTCTCCCGGGAATATCCCGGTGACCGGGGAACCCTCTTCGCCTATCTGCTGAACCAGGTGGATCTGGCGCCGGGGCAGGCCCTCTTCCTGGCCCCCAACTCCCCCCACGCCTACCAGCGGGGCGCCGGCATCGAGTGCATGACCAACTCCGACAACGTGATCCGCGCCGGGCTGACCCCCAAGGCCGTGGATGTGCCTACCTTGCTCCAGACCGTGGATTTCGATGCCACCGGCTACCGGATGGTCACTCCCCGGGAAAGCGCCGTCCAGGATGGCCGCATCCGGGAATACCTGGCCCCCACCCCAAAGTTCCGCCTCTTCTTCTACGAGGATGCCCCCTGCCAGCTGGAAAGCCATCCGGAGGCCCTGGGAATCTTCCTGGTGGTCCGGGGGGAGGCCATCCTGAAGGACGCCCAGGGACGGAGCCTCTCCGCCCCCGCCGGCACCGCCTGGGTGCGCCCCGCGGATCTCCAGAACGGCGAAATCCTTCCCGCCGCCCCCGGAACCCTCCTGGTCTGGGCCCAAAGCGCTTTCTAATCTCTCCCCATCCCCCCTTTCTCCCTCATCGTCCCCGCTCCCCCGAATACCACCATGTCTGAAGAACTCGATTTCGCCGCCCTCTTTGAGAAAACCCAGGTCAACATGTCCATCAAGAAAGGAGACAAGGTCTCCGGACGGGTCATCGGCATTGACAAAAACAGCGTCTTTGTGGATCTGAATGGACGGCAGGACGGGGTGCTGGACCGGAAGGACTTCCTGAATGAGCAGGGCGAACTGACCATCAAGGAGGGGGACATGGTGGACGCCTATGTGGCGGGCAGCAATGCCGACGGCATTCAGCTGCGCCGTCAGCTGGGTGGCCGCGCCATCCACGAGGTGGACCAGGCGGTGACCGAGGCCTTCCAGAGCAAGATCCCCATTGAGGGCAAGGTGCTGGCGGCCCGCCGCAAGGAGGAGAGCCTGGTGGGCTTCACGGTGCAGCTGGGCAAGAGCGAGGCCTTCTGCCCCGCCAGCCAGATGGATGCTCGGGGCGTCCGCCGGGAACCCGAGGAATATGTGGGCCAGACGTACTCCTTCCGGGTGACGGAATATGCGGAGGACGGCTACCGCCTGGTGGTCTCCCGCCGTGCCGTGCTGGAGGAACAGGAGGAGGAGGCCCGCCAGCGTGTCCTGGCCAATCTCCAGGAGGGCGTGGTGCTTACGGGCACGGTGGCTTCCCTCCAGCCCTACGGGGCCTTTGTGGATCTGGGCGGCGTGGATGGCCTGGTGCCCGGACGGGAACTCTCCTGGGACCGGGGCGCCCGCCCGGAGGATGTGGTGAAGGTGGGGGACAAGGTGACGGTGAAGGTGATCGGCTACGAGCCCGGAGAGGGCGGCCGGAAACCCCGCATCTCTCTCTCCCTGAAGCAGGCGTCGGGAGCCACCCCCTGGGAGCAGTTCCTCCAGAATCCCGCCTTCGCCGTGGGGAGTCGGCACAAGGGGACCGTGGCCCGTCTGGCGGCCTTCGGCGCCTTTATCCGGCTGGCTCCCGGCGTGGATGGCCTGGCCCACATCTCCCAGCTGGGGGCGGATCATCGGGTGAACCATCCCTCCGAAGTGCTCCAGGAAGGGCAGGAGGTGGAGGTGACCATCCTGGATATCCAGGAGGAGGGACACCGGGTCTCCCTGTGCGTAGGCGAACCCCGCAGCAAGGGCGAGAAGGCGGCGGAGCTTTCCCCGTCCGAGGCCCTGGAGGCGGCGAAGGTGGCCGCCGTGGGGGAGGTCCTGGAGGGCGAAGTGGAGAAACAGGCCCCCTACGGCCTCTTCGTCCGCCTGCCCAACGGCCAGACCGGGCTTCTGCATATCAGCCAGATTGAACTTGCGGGCGGCGAAAACACCATGAAGGAACGGGTCATGTTCCGCCAGCATCCCCTTCACAGCAAAATCCAGGTGCTGGTGAAGGAAATCCAGGGAGACCGCATCTCCCTCACCACCCCCGCCAAAGCCGCCCAGGAACAGGAATCCACCGGACGCCTGGAAGTCCGGGATGCCGGAAATGCCAACTTCGGCTCCCTGGGCGACCTCTTCAGCGGTCTGAAGCTCTAGCTTCTCGCGCAACTCTTCCTCCCCTCGCACAGAACGGGACAGAAGGGGAGGAAGTCGGACATTCCGGCGCAACTGCGTCAGGGTGTCCCAGGTGAGCGCCAGGGATTTCCCGGGTTTTCCCCAGGAGGGTAGTGGCATTGTTTTTGCTCACTCCCTCCTCTGTTTTTCCCTTGGCCGTGCCTCCCCAGGGAGGGTATGGGGGTTCCGGAAGATCGGGGATCGGGGGCAGGGACGGCTTTTCCGCCTCCCCCCTCTGCTGGAATTATGCCTTTCCGAAGGGGAGGGCGGTTCCCCGTCAGACGGAAAGGGTTCCCGGACAGGTTTTTCATGCAAGGAAAAGGAGATAGGTAATCATCATGGAAGAAGAAAAGGATGTGAAGGTGGTGCCGGAGGAATCCGCAGTGCAGCCCGGGGAGAAGCCTCAGACGGAGGAGAAGCCTCAGACGGAGGAGAAGCCTCAGACGGAGGAGAAGCCTCAGACGGAG
>JAEDNW010000162.1:0-3970 GCA_016302315.1 Lentisphaeria bacterium | reverse complement strand
GCTTCGATCAGGGCCGATGTCTTGTGCCGGTAAATGTAGTCCAGCATTTCCTGCCGGACGAAGTGTCCGTCGTTGAAGTAGAAGAGGTCCACCAGGTCTTCGTAGTATTGGATGCGTTCCCTCCCCAGATGGGGGGCGCAGAAGGCGGAGCAGACCCGGACATTCCACTTTTGCTTCAGGGCTTCCAGCATCTCCTTCACCACCTCTTCCTTGGCGCCGATTTCATCATAATAGACGTAGAGGGGCTTTTGGTTGCCTTCCTGGCGCAGAGTCTGGACGGCCTCCCCCACCTTCTGGGAGGCGGCCGCATAGTATCCTGCGGGATTTCCCTCGAAGCGTCCGCCCTGGTAGTGTTCCGTGAGCCATCCCAGCCAGGGAAAGGTAGCCACCGTGAGCCGTCCGAAGCGGGAGAGGAGTTCCCGGGAGAGGGAATCCAGCCCAAAGTGGTCGCCTTCCAGCTCGCTGTCCATGAAGCTAGGCCAGGCGTTTCCCCTCTGGGGATAGAGATCATACTCCATGAGCGCCCGGGCGAAGCGATCGGCCTCCTCCCGCTGGGAGAATTCCTCCACCCCGTAGCCGCAAAGCGCGAAGACATGGTCCGCCCGGGGGAGATTCCAGGGGAGGATTCTGGCCACCAGGGGAATGGTGACTTCTCCCAGGGTCAGGGCGCCCCGGTATTCTCCCGGCATGGCCTGGGGAGGCACCGTAAGGCGCACCCACAGGAAGATCTGGTTTTCCTGGCCGGAGAATTCCACCTGGGAAACAGGATTCAGGCGATCCATCCGGAGCGTGCCGGAGACCAGGACCGCCTCCTCCTGGAAGACCGTCACGGCGGCGCCGGCAAGCTCCCGTCCCTCCGGGGACTGCAGGGGCGTGAGGTGGAGAGGCAGGGTTTTCCGGTTGTCTTCCAGGGGGAGCAAGGCGATCTGGGCATTTGCAGTTTCATCGCCGGCCAGGGAGAAGGCGATCTCTCCTCCCAGGGGGCGTTCCTTCTGCAGCTCCTCGGGGTGGCAAGTTTCCAGGGAGGAGAAGATTTGATACTCCCATCCCTGGGCAAAGGCGGCGAAGCGTCCCTGGGCCAGGCAGAGTTCCCGTTTTTCCAGCCCGGCCAGGAAGTTGGCGCACAAGTGCTGGGCCGCCTTCCGCTGGGAGGCATCCCGGGCCTGCTCCAGAGCCTGGGCGAGTTCCTCCGCCCGACGCTTCAGCCTCTCCTTTTCCTGGGCGGGACACTGGTCAGACCAGCCTTCCAGACGTTCGGGCACCCGGGAGAGTTCGGCACGATAACTCAGGCCGGAACGGAAACAGGGGGTGAAGGAGGCCAGGCCTTCTCCCGCCGTGGAGAGGAGGACCGGCTGGATTTGGACATCCTCGGCCAGGATATCCAGGGGAAGGGCCACCAGCCCGGTGCTTTCCGGCCCCAGGGCAAAGGGGAGCGGGGAAGTCAGGCGGCCATCGCCGTCGGTGACCGTGGGTCCCGTCACCTGGGCCGTCTGGTAGTCCGAGGCGCTGGTGGTGGCGGTGGACTGGGAATTCGGGGAGATCCGGGCCTGGCCCAGGAAAGCCACTCCCTGGGGCAGACGATTCTGGACTTGGCAGAGCATCCAGTTTCCGCCCACAGGCAGTTCGTGCTCCAGGGAGCCATCCAGCGGAGCAGACTGCCCCCCGGCGGGCAGGAAGGGAGAGAAGAGGAACTCCCCGTCGGGCTGGACGGGGGGATAGGTGAGAAGCTCCCCTCCCGTTCTCCGCAGCACCCGGGCGCTACGCCGGGGCAGATCTTCCCGGGTGAGGCCCAGGACATCCATGGGAAGGGCAAGACGGGCAGTCCAGGTGCCGCCGGAGGTTCTTTCCACGGCATACTCCACCTGTTCCGGGGCCAGATCATACAGGGCCTTGCCATCCACCTGTTCCAGCTGGCACTCTCCCTGGGGATGGAGAATTAGGCGCTTGTACCAGTTTCCGTCTTCGGAGCGGAGATGGACCTCCAGCTGATCCTCCGAGGCGGAGGCGTCTTCACACTGGAAGGAAAAGAGAAGCTGATTCTCCTGGAGGCTGGCCTGGAAACGGGTGGCGGGAGGCCTCTGGGATCCCGTTCCCGCCAGAAGCAGGGGGCTGTCCCAGGGCGTCGTCGCCTCCGCGGCGGTGGTGGCCAGAGGGATGACAGGCAGAGAGGAGAAGCGCAGGGGAAGAAGGCTCAGGGAGTCGTCGACAGAAATGGTGAAGACGTTGCGGGTGCCGCTTTTCAGGAATCCGCCGGTGGAAAGGGAGATGGTGCGGCAGTTTTTGGGGAAATGTCCGTGGTAGCGTCCGTCGAAGACATAGAAGGGGGCATTGCCCTCCACCTGAATGGCTCCCAGTCGGGTGTAGAGGGTGAAGCGGGTGGCGTCCCGGGTGATGCGCCAGCGAGACTGGGTGAGGAGTTCCCGGCTGGGCACCGGGGGCATGAGCATCAAGGTGCCGGGATCCTCCTGGGAGAAGAGGGTTCCGCCGCACAAATTCTGGGGGAAGGCCATGAACCAGTAGCTGGCGTCATCCACGGGGGTGGCCGCCGTGTGGAACTCTATGGAGGTCTCTATGCCCTCTTCACTGACGGCAAAGGAGACCTCCGCCTGGAAATCCTCTCCCTTCACATGGGCCAAAATTCGGTTGTCCTCCTGGGTCACCTCCGCTTCCTTCCAGAAGAGGTCTCCCAAAAGAACCCTCTGCCATCCCGGCCCAATCACCAAGCTGGGCCTGCTGTTGGCAGAAAGAAGCACCCCCCTCCAGCGCATTTCCGGCCCCTGAGGCGTCAATCGCACCGTGTAGTCTCCCCGGGTGATCTCCGGAAGGGACTGGGCGGGAAGAAGGTCGGCCATGAGCAACAGAAGGAAGCCAAGGGAAATGCGGTACAACATAGAGAATAGAGAGGGAGAAGGTAGAATCGAAACGCCCCGGAAGGAAGGGGGGCTTCTCTCCCGGGGCGCGAGGATGGAATCGCCCTCTAAGGCCGGACGAACTCGAACTCCTGCCAGAAGGTCATCTTCTGAGGTTCGGCATGGCCGTCGGCAAACAGACCATTGCAGAATTTGTCGTGCCGGTCGCAGATCTGGCTTTCGTTGGTGACGTAGAACCACTGGGAAGTGCCGTTGATGCCGTAGTTCCAGCCAGTCTGAATCTCACTGTCGAAGCACAGGGGGAACTGGGTGGGGGCCTTCAGGCGATTCAGGGCCACGTACCAGAGCTGCTCTCCCGTGCAGACACCAATGCTGCCCGTCTCCAGGGCCTCCGGGGTGAAGGAATAGCGGCACCGCAGAATGACGTTGAAACCGTAGGTGTTGCTGTCAAAGTTGGGCAGGTTCTTCTGGTCATACTTGCCGGGGGTGCCGGAGGGGCACACGAAGGTGGGGCCCACTTCGTCGTAGCCGGCTTCCCGCAGGACGCGCACCGGGGCCCACCACTTGGGGGCAGCGGCATCGTAGAGAGGAACCATGTCACAGTTGTCCTGGGCGTAGATGGTCAGATACAGACCGCACTGCTTCAGGTTGTTGACACAGGCAATGGCACGGGCCTTGGCACGGGCCTTGGACAGGGCCGGCAGCAGCATGGCCGCCAGAATGGCGATGATGGCGATGACGACCAGCAACTCAATGAGGGTGAAGGGATGACGGAAGGATTGTTTCATGGTAGAGGTTGGGCTGGGGTGACTAGATGAAAACAGGACAGAACAAAACAGGAAGGCAAAGGGAGGCAAAGGGAGGCAGGGACAAAATCCGTCTCAGGGGAGAGTGCTCCCCATGAAAAATCGAATTAGCTCAATGCTATTGAGAATTTTTGCGGAAAATTTACGGCAAAAAATCATATAAACGCAGGAAAAGGCTTTCCTTGTCCTGGGGAAGACTGCGGGGAGGGAGGAGGGTAAACTGGCGGGGTGGGAAGAAGTTTCGGCTCTTCGACTTTTTCAATGGGTATCAATGAGGCAGGAGGTCAAGTTTCC
>JAEDNW010000161.1:0-4035 GCA_016302315.1 Lentisphaeria bacterium | reverse complement strand
TCCCGCCAGGGCCTGCGCAAAAAGGGCGTCTGTACGTCCACATGCAGCACTTCCTTGAATACCCGCTGCAAAAAGCCCTCCTGGATGGTTTCAATCTCCTCCTCGTCCAGGAAGGAGGTTTCAATATCAATCTGGGTAAATTCCGGCTGGCGGTCCGCCCGGAGATCCTCGTCCCGGAAGCAGCGGGCGATCTGGAAATAGCGTTCCACGCCGCCTACCATGAGGAGCTGCTTGTACTGCTGGGGGCTCTGGGGGAGGGCGTAGAAGGCGCCAGCCTTCATGCGGCTGGGCACCAGATAGTCTCTCGCCCCTTCGGGGGTGGATTTGGTGAGGATGGGGGTTTCCACCTCAATGAAGCCCTCCTGGTCGAAGACCTGGCGCATGACCTGGGTGATCTGATGCCGTACCTTCAAGGTGTTCAGCAGACCGCTGCGGCGCATGTCCAGGTAGCGGTACTTCAGGCGCAGATCGTCGGAGGCGGCGGGATCCTCCAGGTGATAGGGCATGGGGGCGGACTGGTTCAGCACCTTCAACGCCCTCACGGCCACCTCGATGGCTCCCGTGGCCCGCTTTGCATTCACCATGTTGTCGGGACGGGCTTGCACCACGCCGGTGGCCTGGAGAACCCACTCCTCCCGGATGGCCTTGGCCTGCTCCGCCAGCTCCGGGGTCTGGGCGGGGTCCACCACCAGCTGGGTGATGCCCTCCCGGTCCCGCAGATCCAGAAAGACCATGCCTCCCAGATTGCGGCAGGAGTTGACCCATCCGCAGAGGGTGACTTCCTGTCCCAGATGGGAAAGATTCAGTGCATTGCAGGTATTGGTGCGAAAGCTCATGGAGGATACTCTCCTTAGGATTAAGGAATCAAAGGCGGGGAAAGGGGGACTATTTGCCGGCCAGCAGGGCCTTCAGCTCCTCCCGGGTGAGGGTGCGCTGGGAGCCGTCCGCCATCTCCTTCAGGGTGATGGTGCCGGTCTTCAGCTCGTTCTCTCCCAGGATCAGGACTCGGGCGGCCCCGGATTTGTTGGCGGAACGGAACTGGGCCTTCAGGGAACGCCCCGTCACATCCGCCAGGATGCGCCCGCCCAAGCCCGCCCGGCGGAGTTCCCCGGCCAGCTGAAGCCCGGCGGGAATGGCCTCCTGTCCGGCGGCGATGAGATAGACATCCGCCTGGGGACGGGCCGCGGGATTGAGGCCCAGCCCCTCCCGGGTCATCAGCAGACGTTCCACTCCGGCGGCGAAGCCGATGCCCTCGATGGGAGTGGAAGAGCCTGGCATGGTCATCCGGTAGCGTCCGCCTCCGGCAATGGCGTCCTCGCTGCCCAGGGCGGGATGGGTGATCTCGAAAACGGTGTGGATGTAGTAGTCCAACCCCCGCACCAGCCGGGGGTTGACCTCATAGGAGACCCCTAGGCGCTCCAGTCCCTGGCACACTTCCTCAAAGTAGCGACGGGATTCCTCTCCCATCAACTGGGCGATATGGGGGGCGCCCAGGGCCAGCTGATGGCAGGCCTCCTGCTTGCAATCCAGCATCCGCCACACGTTGGTCTCAAAACGGCGGCGGCAATCCTCGCACATCTCGGAAAGATGAGGACGGAAATAGTCCCGCAGGGCTTCGGCCACGGCGGGGCGGTCCTCCGGCAGTCCCCGGGTGTTGAGGTGCACCTTGGCCCCCTGGATGCCCAGGGACTCCAGATAGTGGACCAGCATGGAGATGACCTCGGCGTCCATCCAGGGAGAGTGGCACCCCACCGCCTCCACGCCCACTTGGTGAAACTGGCGGCGACGTCCGGCGGAGGGACGCTCTCCCCGGAACATGGGCCCCATGTAAAAGACCCGGCGCTCCTCTCCAGGCCCCAGCCCCAGGTTGGCCATGGCCCGCATGACCCCCGCCGTCCCCTCGGGGCGCAGGGTCAGGGAACGCCCTCCCCGGTCCTCAAAGGTGTACATCTCCTTTTGCACCACGTCCGTCTCGTTGCCCAGGTTTCGCACGAAGACCTCGGTGCGCTCGAAGACGGGGGTGCGCAGTTCCTGGTAGCCGTAGCGCCCGAAGATATCCCGGGTGATGGATTCCAGCTCCACCCAGCCCAGAACCTCTGGTTCCCAGAGATCCGAAGTGCCGGGAAGGGGTTCGGTTGCGGTTGACATGATGAAGACTCCTGGCGAAGTAGGGGATAGGAAAGGAAAGTGGGCGGGGGCGGGCTCGCCGCCGTCAAAGGAAAAGCCCCCTAATATAGCCGTCTCCCCAAGGGCTTTTCCCCAGCGGGGAGGGGAAGGAAAGAAAGGAAAACGCCCCCGGAAGGCCGAAGGCTCCCGGAGGCGCAGTCGCTTAGGAAAGCAGGGAGAAGAGAGGATTAGTGGTTCTTGTCTCCGCCGTCCACGTTGGAGCCGGGGAACCAGTAGAAGTCGTAGATGGTTCCGCTGGCGGTGCTGTAGCCGTTGATCTTGTTGCGGTTCACCGCTTCCACATGGCCGTCCCCGAAGGAGTAGTTGCTGTTGAAGCTATGGCGGAAGAAGATTCCCAGATTGTTGATTTCCGCATTGTATTGGCCCGGGAAGAAGACCACGCCGGTCAGACCGGGGGTGCCCAGCTGGTTGGATTTGGCGCCGTCCACGTAGTTCACGAAGATGGAGGCGTGCTTGATGGAGCTGAGACGTCTCCATTGGGCGGCTCCCGTGAGGGGGCAGAGACCCCAGGTGGCGCCGTAGTGGCCCTCGTTGATGAAGCGGCAGTAGCTGGCCGCGTAATTGGATTGGTAGGAGATGTTGCCGTTCACCCGGTCGCTGGTGGGGCAGGAGGGGCACAGAAGCACCTTGTGCCAGCTGGACTTGTCCGCCGTGCCGTCCAGCCGGGAGGCGGGATCCTTGTCCGCCCAGTCCTTGTAGTTGGTGGGGGCGTTGGGCATCAGGGGATTCAGGGTGAACCAGGTGGTGACCGTGACGCTGTTCAAGTCGCCGCCGAAGAAGTGGAAGCCCACGTCTCCTTCCCGGTAGACGTTGGGAGGCAGATAGTCGTCGTAGTCGTTGGTGTAGAGAATGGCGCCTAGCTGGACCTGCTTCAGGTTGCTGGTGCAGCTGATGGCCCGGGCCTTCTCCCGGGCTTTGGAAAGGGCAGGCAGCAGCATGGCCGCCAAGATGGCGATGATGGCGATGACCACCAGAAGTTCGATGAGGGTGAAGGTCTTCTTCATGGGGTTTTCTGTCAAGTCAAAGGGTGTATGGTTGGGGAAAGGGAGGCAACTCCGTCGCCGGGGGAGCCCGAGGGAAAAAAGGGATGGAAGGGCTGTGCCCTTTTCGTCAGGGGGGGGGGAGGGTCCTGGCTTCCAGGCGTCTTTTCCCAATTAGTAGGAAAGAAAACAGAAAAATCAAGGAGGCGGGGGGAAAATTGTCGGGGCGAAAAAAGGCGCCAAGCGGGAAGGGAGATCCCGGGTGGCGCCGGAGCGCCGGAGCGGCTGGATTGCCTGGGCTAGCGTTTTTCGCCGCCGGGCATGTCCACGCCGGGATACCAGTAGTAGTCGGTGTAGATGAAGTGGCGGCCGTAGTCGCCATTGTTGGTCTTCATTTTGGAGATGGAAGCCGACTCCACGTGGCCGTCGGTGAAGGAGAGGTTGGCGGCCAGGCTGTGGCGGGCGTAGTCGTCGGCGTTCAACTTCATGTAGTCGGCGGAGACGAAGATGGCATCGTAGAGGGCGCCGGTGGAGGCCCCCCGGGTGGTGCCGTCGGTGAGATTCACGTGGAGGGAGGCGTATTTGATGGAGGCGATGCGGTGCCAGGTGGCGGCCTTTGCTCCATAGACGCCGTCGCTATAGGCTTCCATCCAGGTCTGTTTCTGCAAGTAGAGGGAGTGGCTCATGCCGATGTTGGCCTGGTAGGAGATATTGCCCATGACCCGCTGGCTGGTGGGGCAGGAGGGGCACAGGAGGGACTTGTGCCAGGCGGACTTGTCCGCTTCCCCGTTGCCGATGACGGCGGCGGGGTCCTTGGCCAGCCATTGGGCGCCGGTCAAGGGGGTGCCGGGCACCAGGGGATTCAGGG
>JAEDNW010000032.1:0-18955 GCA_016302315.1 Lentisphaeria bacterium | reverse complement strand
CGCACCGCCCCCGGGGGTTCCCGGCCGGGATGAACCCGGCCTCCACCCCCGTCTAGCGATTCCTCCCACCCCTACCGGGGTTCATGAGGAGGCCCCCTGCCCCCAGAGGGGGGGGCGTCAAATTCGGGGGAATCCCCCGTGCCCCCGGTTCACCAGCCACAGGGAAATTTGGCGCCCATGCGGGCGCGGCATAGCCTCCCCGGGGGAAACCCTTGGCGCTATATCCACCCCCCGGGCTCCCCTGGTCATCCACCAGAGGAGCATTTTTCCCCCCCCCCGCCAGAACGGTTTCTCTACAGCCCTTCGGTCTTTTCCGCGAAGTCGAATTTCACGGAGGTCTTCCACTGGTCGCCGGAAAGCTGCATCTCCTTGACGAACCAGAGCCCGTTTTCAAAGCGCTTGGCCCCCTTCATCACCAGGCTGCGCCAGGGCTTCGTTTCCCCCTCCCGATACCATTTGGCCTCCATGGGGAAGCCCTGTTCCGCCTGGAACCACACATCCACGGTCTCCGTGCCGTCCGGGGAGGCCAGCTTCAGCACCCGGCAGTCCTGCCACCGGCTGGAGGAGCGGGGCAATTCCTGGACGAAGTCCCAGAAGAGGAAGGCGAAGGAGAGGTCGGAGGGCCGGACACCGTAGTCGAAGAGGCTGGGTTTTGCCTCCTGTTCGGGGAGATCCAGGCGCTGGGCGCTCTTTTCGGCGGTGGCCAGGGTGATTTCCAGGCCGTAGAAGTTGGTTTCGTTGAGGGTCAGCTGGGCGAACATGACCGTGGGGGTGAAGGTGACCCGGACCCCCAGGGTGCCCTCCAGGGTGGGCTGCCCCTTCCGCTTGTGCACCAGACGCCCTGTGGCCTCCCCCCAGGCATCCTGGCAAAGAGGCTGCCGGAGGGCCTCCAGAAACTCCCGGGGAGGGAGCTCCTGGGAGCCCAGGGGAGAGGCAAGGAGCAGAAACAGGCTCAGGAGAGAGAGCAGGTGACAGGCTTTCATGGGGCGGCAGGCGCAGGGGTGGGGGTAGTTTCGCTTTCAGCAGGCGCCGTTTCCGCCGGGGAGACGACGGCGGATTCCGCCGCCCCGTTCTCCGCCGGGAGAGCGCAGGCGGCTGCCTTCCGCTGCTGGCACCGGCGGCACCCGATGACGGCGCCGGCGACCAGAACCAGGAGAAGCACCACCGCCACCACCCAGGACAGAATCTTCCGGCAGCGCTTCCGGGGCGTCCCCAGGGCATCTTCGGGGAAGGCGCCTCCCCGGGAGAAGCTCTTCCGCTGGGCCCGGGTGAGCCGCATCCGGGCATTGATGGCCCACCCGTTGCCTTCCAGCAGGGAGGAGAGATCCTGGCGGCGCAGACGGATGAGGGCCAGCAGGATGATGGGGGCCAGCAGGACGGCCAGGACGCACAGCAGGGAGACCAGGATGGAGAGGGCGCTCATGTCCGCCAGGGTCTTGCAGATGAAGGCCAGGGCGGAGGAGAGGGCGGCGAAGGCGATGCCCAGTCCCATGAGCATGCCGGACTTGTCTCCCTTGGCGGAGGGCGGGGTGGCGGCGGCCGCCGCCGTGGCCTTGGGATCGTTGATGAGCCCGGCCATCTTGCCGGTGATGACCCCTTCGGAGTTGGTGGACATGGCGGCCACCTTGTCCTCCGCCATCTTGCCGAATTTGGCGAAGGGGGCCAGCACGGCCTCCCGGAGGCAGACGGGATTCTCCTGGACCTTCACCACCTTGGCGTTGTAGGTCTGGCCGTTGGGGGCGAAGAAGATGCCCCGCTTCCCCACGGTGAGATTCCCCTTGTCGCCCATGGTCACGGGTGCGCAGAGAATCTGGGCGGGGGCGGTGTCCACCTCCACGTAGATCAGGAAGAGTCCGCTATGGACGGCCAGGGCGGAGTGGGCGGACAGGTTGTCCACGGGGAAGGTCATGTTGAACCAGCGTCCGTCCATCACCACCCGTCCCCGCTCAAAGAGAGTGGGTTTCTTGGGCTGGTAGAGATCGGGGAAGCTGATGAAGTTGTTGGCCACGGGGATGAGCCACTGGAGATAGAGCAGGGCCTTTTCCACTTCCTCGGCTTCCTTGAGAATCTGGGCCACCGCCAGATCCTTGGTTTCCAGGACGGCGGCCTCCTCCAGGATGCCGGTCCACTGGGCCTGGGCTTCCAGATGGGCAGGCTCCACGGCGGCGCAGCAGCCGCCCTGCTGGGCGGCCATGTAGGCCTGGTAGGGGGCGAAGGCGGCCTTGGCCTTGGCCCAGAGCTCCGGGGTGAGGCGCCGGGTGTCCGTGCCCAGAACCGGCAGGAGAACCTTTTCCGTCAGGGAGGCCATCCAGCCACGGTAGAGGGGATTGATGTATTCCGGGGCATCCAGGAGAATGGCGGATTCCGCCGTGGGCTGGACAATGGGCATGGCCTTCAGGTGGCTCTCCACGCCGGGCCAGGCGGTGGGATCCACGGATCCGGGCTTGCCGTCGTGCTCCAGCACTTTCCCCGAAAGCCGGGAGTCAAAGCCCTGGAGTTCGCAGAGGCGGAAGAATTCCTCCACCCGGTCTGCGTTCTCCTGGAGCAGCGCCAGTCTGGCGGCGGTGTCCTCCCCGAAGGGAAGGAGGGGGGAGGCCGTCTGCCCCTCCGGCAGATCCCCCTGGTGCTTCCAGGCCAGATAGAGGGGGATGGCTTCCCAGTAGGCCTTCAGCTGGGGCATGGTGAGCCCCAGGGTGCCGTCCAGATCCCTGGTGCCGCCCGTGGCCTTGACGCCGTCCTGGATCAGCTCCCGGAAATGCTCCTGGAGCTCCGGGGTGGAGGCCTCTCCCGTCGCCTGGAGGGAGATGACTCCGTCTCCGTTCAGGGGACGGCTGGTGAGAATCTGCTGGAACTTCCGCACCTGGGCCAGGGTGATGGCGCCGGTGTCCTCCTCCCCCAGATCCTTCAGGATGTACTCCGCCGAGTGCCGGATCTTCCTGGCGTTCTCCGAGTCGGTGAGGGCGGCCAGGGGAAGCCTGCCCGAGAAGTGGTCGGTGATGCCGGCCCGGTCGCCATAGACATCCAGGAGCCAGCGGATGGCCGCCTTCAGACTTTCGGTGGTGATGGAGCCCAGCTTGGTCTGGTCGATATAGGCCAGGACCTTGGGATCGCAGGTGTAGGCCTTCAGGGGGGCGCTCATGGCGACCCACAGGGCCTCGTCCAGGGTGAGGGCGTCTGCCAGATCCTGGCCATTTTCAATGGAGAGCTGGTATGCTTTGCCGACGTGGAGAAATTTCATGGGGGAGGAGGTGGGGTGGGGATGGGGGGGAGGGGAGGGAAGTGGGGGATCAATCCAGGGTCACGGTCTCCTTGTATTGGGCAACCTGGGCATCCCATCCCTTTTCGTCCACGATCTTCTTCTGGAGTGCCTTGGCGGCCTCCGGCTCACCATGGGTGACGAAGACCCGGCGGGGGGTGGTGGAGAGGGTGCCCATCCACCGAAGCAGCTCTTCCCGGTCCGCATGGGCGGAGAAGCCGGAGATGCGTTCGATGTTGGCCTGGACATCGTAGGTCTCGCCCAGGATGCGCACCTGGGGTTTGCCGTCCAGAATCTGGCGTCCCAGAGTGTTGGCGGCCTGGTATCCCACGAAGAGGATGGTGGATTCCGGACGTCCGATGTTGTGGCAGAGGTGGTGCTTGATGCGTCCGCCGGTGCACATGCCGGAGCCGGAGATGATGATCACCGATCCCCGGATGTGGTTCAGGGCCTTGGATTCCTGGGAGCTGCGCACGATACTCACATTGGAGATCTTCAGCACCCGGGCCAGCTGGATGGTCTCGGAGTCGAAGAGGTAGGGATGGCGGACGAAGACGGTGTTGACCCGGCTGGCCATGGGGCTGTCCACGTAGATGCGGAGATTGGGGATGCGGTTTTCGGCGTTGAGCTGGGCCAGGAAATAGAGGAGTTCCTGGGTGCGTTCCACGGCGAAGGAGGGGATGACCAGATTGCCGCCCCGCTGGGCGGTCTCGTTGATGATGCGCTCCAGCTCCCCGGGAATGTTCTGGGTCTCTCCGTGGGTGCGGTTGCCGTAGGTGGATTCCACCAGAAGATAGTCCGCAGGACCCACCTTCTCCGGATCCTGGAGAATGGGCATGTCCCACCGCCCCACATCCCCCGAGAAAAGGATGCGGCGGCTCTCCTCCCCCTGGGTGACGGTGACCCGGCAGCAGGCGGCCCCCAGGATGTGCCCCACCTGGATGTATTCCACCGTGACGCCGTCGCCAATCTCCTGGGGACGGTCATAGGCCACAGGCACAAAGTACTGGGCTACCTCCTGGGCGTCCTCCGCCGTGTAGAGGGGTTCTTCCCGGAAGGGACCCTGACGCCCTTCCCGCTCGTGACGCTTCCGCTTGAATTCCGCGTCTTCCTCGTTGATCTTCCCGCAGTCCTCCATGACGATGCGGGCGATTTCCGCCGTGGCGCTGGTGGTGTAGATGGGTCCCCGGAATCCGTCTCGTACCAGACGGGGGAGTCTTCCGCAGTGGTCCAGATGGGCATGGGTGAGAATCACCGCATCCACCTTGGCGGGGGAGACGGGGAAGTTTTCCCAGTTTCTGGCCTTCAAGTCGTGTTCCTGGTAGAGACCGCAGTCCACCAGGATGCGCATGCCATTGGCCTCCAAGAGATAGCAGGAACCGGTCACATTTCCGGCTGCGCCGTGAAATCCGAGTCTGATGTCCATAGTGTGCCTCCTGTCTGCTGCCCCCGGGAAAGGCGGCCGTTAGGCCAGGGTGCTCCCTCCCCGAGATATTCTGGTTGTCCGGAGGGCCGGCAGAGCGGTCTTCCGGGGCGGCTGATGCGCTTTGCAGAATATAATCCACGGTCAGGGCCGGGAATCGGGAAAGCCGGGAGATCTGGGAAGTTCTTCTCCAGGGGAAAAGGCGGGAAAATCCCCGGCGCCATGATGACTTCCGGGCGTTTGCCGACCATTGCCCCGGGGCATGCCTCCCCCGGGATATAGTCCCCGGGTGCGAAAGGCGGGGAACGGAACAAGACAAGACGAGAAGCGTCGAGACAGCGCCTCCCCGCCCCCATGCCACAATACCCCCCAAAAAAGCGAACAAGGAGATGCCCCATGGAAGAGAAGAAGCCCAGGGAAGGACAGGAGAAGGACCCGGATCCCCGCCAGACGGAATGGTGGTTCTCCCCTAATCTGCGAAGACAACTGACGGAAAAACGGCTGAGCCTGGGCCTGACCTATGCCTCCCTGGGACGCTTCCTGGGGGTCTCCTGGGCCACCGTGCGAAAGTGGGAACTGGGAAAAAGCCGACTCTGCCAGCAACGTCACCGCCGGCTGGTCCAGGATTTCCTCCAGGGAGAATACGACCAGGCCCTCCGGGAAGACCGGAACCGCCCCGGCATGGGCGCCTATCTCCGCCCCGTCCCCCGGGAGGCCGTGACCTGCGTCCAACGCTTCGCCAATGGCTACCGACTCCTGGGAGAATGCCCCAAAGGACGCCGACTCCTCCTGGAAGAAACCCAGCGCAGCGTCCGCCAAATCCTCTCCCAGCTCCTAAGGGAAAGCATGAAATCCTAACCCCCCCAAAAAAAACAGGTTTTCCCCCCGGCACGGGGGCATCCCCCGTCTATCGATCCTGTTACCCCGGCAAGCGGGTTTTGGGGCACAGGGTGTATCCGGGAAACCCTTAGCGCCATCCCACCCCTGTTGCTTAGCGGGTGGGAGGATTTGGGGGCAAAAACCTTTGGGGATTGTGTGGGGTGTGAGGGAGGGGGGATGAGGGGACATCTATATTCTGCGTTGTGCCCGTTGGGGGTGGGATTCGCCTCTTCTTTTGAGAGGGGCGGTTCCCTGCCGGCGGATTTCCTGGTTTTTCTTGTTTGGGAGCGTGTTTTTATGGTTCATGTTCAGGCTCGTGCGGTGGTGAAGGCCCAGTATTGGGAGGCGT
The DNA here is from genome assembly GCA_016302315.1 of Lentisphaeria bacterium. Classification (GTDB taxonomy): domain Bacteria; phylum Verrucomicrobiota; class Lentisphaeria; order Oligosphaerales; family Oligosphaeraceae; genus UBA1724. The sequence goes on along the minus strand of JAEDNW010000032.1, from coordinate 13,048 downwards.
ATGTGAAGATTCTGGAGGATCTGGTGCCCCGGGTGCGCCAGGAGAAGGGGTGCCTCCGCTATGTTCCCTGCGTGGATGTGGAGGGGGGCCAGGGGAATGTGGTGACCATGGTGGAGACCTGGGAGAGCCAGGAGGATCTGGAGGCCCATCTTCAGGGGCCGAATATTGCGGAGTTCCGCCGGCGCATTGCGGGGATGCGGGAGGAGGGTTCCTCCTGTCTGGTGCTGCGTCCCCTGATTCCTTAACGGGGGAAGCCATGGAGGGCAGACCTCTTTGGATTGGGGATGACGCCGCGTTTCAGGCGTTTGTGGCCTCTCTTCCCGCCGGGAAGCCGGTGGCCATGGATACGGAGTTCGAGTGGACCAGGACCTATTATCCCGTTCTGGCTCTGCTCCAGATCGGGACGGACCGGGAGCATGTGGCCCTGGTGGATGCCCTGGCCATTCAGGACTGGTCTCCCCTGGGCCGGCTGCTGGGGGATGGGGGACGCCAGAAGATTTTCTTCAGCGGGGCCAACGACATGCCCTTGCTGCATCGGGTCTGCGGGGTTCTGCCTGCCTCCATCTTCGATGTCCAGGTGGCGGCGGGATTTTGCGGAGAGGAGTCCTGCCAGAGCCTGAAGGGGGTACTGGAAGCCCGTCTGGGGATCTCTCTTCCCAAGACGGAGAGCCGCAGCGACTGGATGCGCCGTCCCCTGACGGAGAAGCAGCTGAGTTATGCGGGGGACGATGTGGCCTATCTGCCCGAGGTGGCCGGCATCTATGGGGAGGCTCTAAGGGCCAATGGAAATCTGGCCTGGTTCCAGGAAGAGATGGAGGAGACCTTCTGCCGGGAGGAGATCTATGGGCTTCCTCCGGTGGAGGAGGCCTGGCATCGCCTGGGGTTCCTACGCTTCCTTTCCCGTGCCTCGGACCGCCACAGGGCGGTGAGCCTGGCCATCTGGCGAGAGGAGAAGGCGCGACAGTCCGACTGCGCCAGGGGACGCCTTCTCTCCGATGAACAACTCCAATGGTGCGCCACGGAAAACCCCGCAGAGACGTCCCGCCTCCTCCAAATGCCCTCCTGCTGGCCCAAGCGGGTGAAACCCCTGGCGGAGGAAATCCTGGAGGCGCTGGCCCATCCCCGCCTGGGCTCCTACCAGGAAAACTCCACCCCCCATGTGTCCCCGGCAGAAAAAACCGCCCTGCGTAACCTGGGAGAACGAGTGCGGGGAATCGCCACAGGTTGCGCCCGACGACGGCAAATCGAACCGACTCTGGTCTGCACCCGTAGCGAGGCCGAAGCCTGGGCCTTCCGTAAACTCCGAAAACTCCCGCAGACGGGAAGAATCTGCCGGGGATGGCGGGGAGAACTTCTCCAGGAACCCCTGAAGCAGCTGGACTTCTGAGGCGCCGGCGGCTGTCTAAATCTTCATAACTACCTAATAATGAAGATGTTATAGATTATTGTAAAGGGGGAGCTCCAGGAGTAGTTCTTCCACCACGTGGTCTTCCCGCAGCTCTCCGCCTTTCAGGACCAGACTGTCGCAGACCCTGCCCAGGGAATCCAGGGATTGGGAATGCTGGACGGGGATGTTCCAGGGTGGGAGGGGGTTTCCCTGGTGATCCACCCACCGGTTGTATTCCCAATAGGCTCCCAGGGCCAGGCGGCGTCCGTCCTTGGGATATTGCTGGAGGAGCTGCTGGAGTTCTTCCTGGGTGGGGAGAGCCAGCCTGGTTCCCAGGAACATGGCCACGGCCCTGGCGGCATGGGTGGCGGTGCGGAAGGGGAAGAGGGCGTAGGTGCTGGTTCCCAGGGTGATGGGGGTGAAGTGTTTCCAGGGATCCTTCCAGAAATCCAGGCGTTTGTCGAAGGCTTCCCGGGAGGTCCATTCCAGCATGATGGCGGGAGGCATGCCGTCGCTGGCGAGGGGGAGGAGGGCTCCGCCGCGGTGCCGCAGGAGGAAGGAGGATTCGTCGTCCTTGGGGGGCGGAGGCATTTCCTTCCAGTCCACCGGTTTTCCCGTGGAGAGCCATCGCCAGGCGCCGTCCGAATAGCGGATGCCCAGGAGATTGTGGTAGATGAGATGGAGGGCCTCTCCGGCGGCCATGGCGGCCTCGTAGGTGGGGGGCTCCGGCAGCCGGGCCCCCAGGAGGCTGGCCAGATTCATGGCATCCGCGGGGCGGGTGAAGATGAGGCTGAACTCATAGCCCGCATAGACTCTGCCATCCTGCTCCGCCGTCCGGATGATGGGATACCGGTGCCATTCCTGGGCGAAGAAGTCCTCCGGCGTCCTGGCCAGCACCGGGCGGTAGGTCATCTCCGGGATCCACTTGGTATCCTTGCGGGCGAGTTCCCTTCGGGTGAACATGGCGGGGCTGTCGGGATCCGTGGCGTGGCGCTTGCCCCGCATCACCCGGAAATCCTGGGCCAGATTCGGGGTGTCTCCCAGGAGTTCCGGGGCGGGGAGGCAGGCCTCCATGCATCCGTCGGTGAGATTGGCCACAGGGAAGGGGTTGTCCTTGCTCCGCCATCCTCCCAGGGTCACATATTCCCATTCCAGTTCCGTGGGCGGTCGGAAGGCATAGCCCTCGGGGAGTTCCGTGAAGGCGTTCAACCGCTTCATCAGGGCCCGGCAATACAGCAGGGCGTCGTTGTGGCTGAGGTTGTTGACGGATTCCTCCGGGGGCATTTTTGTGTTCAGAGGATCCGAGGTGATATCCACATATCCGCCGTGGTTCAGTTCCTCGTTGAGGATCCAGAAGGGGTGGGGCATTTCCACCCGGCGCTTCAGGGTGGGGGAGTAGTAGGCCCCGGCGGGGATGAAGACCCACCGCTTCTTCCAGTTGATGGTGATGGGGAGGAAATCCTGGCCCAGTTTGGGGGAGAGAAGATTGGAGAGGCGTTCGGCGCTCTGCCTGGCGGCGTCCTGGAGGCTTTGGCGCTCTGCTTCCGGCAGAAATCTTCCCAGGGGGGAATCCAGGAAGGAGAAGGCCTCGCTGACCTGGGCGAAGGTGGCGTCCTGGGGAAGCACCGGGGCGGTCTTCCGGGCGCACTCCTGGAGAAGCTGCTGCAGATGGGTCAGCCGTTCCTGGATGCCCTGGAGCGCCTGGCGGGAGAGTTCGGTCTGGGCCTGCTCCTCCTGGGGAAGGGCGATGGCCTCCTCCAGGGGGGCATGGGTTCCCCCCGCATCCGGGAGAATCTCCTCCAGAGAGAGGGCAGGGGAGTCGGGGGCGTCATCCAGGGTCCCCAGCAGAACCTCGCCGGGGTTGGCGAACTGGAGGGAAAGATTCTCCATCTTCTCCTCCAGCTGGGCACACGCCTCCCGGGTTTGCTGGAGGAGCGCCAGACGCTCCTGCTGGTGTTGCCGCAGGGCATGACAGCCTCCCATCGCCAGGGAGGACACCAGGAGGAAGGCCAGGACGGCGCAGAAAATCGACTTGCGCCGGAAGGCGGGATCCATATGCAGGCGGGCCCAGAATGCCTTTCCCCAGGCGGTGGGAAGGAGGGCTTCCTTCAGGATGCGCCGGGCCTCCTCCACGGAGCCGCAGCGCCGCGCCGGATCCCGGGCGCAAAGGCGAAGCACCGGATGGCAGAAGCGCTGCAGCACCTCCTGGGAAAGATTGGTGGGCAGGGCGGGATATTCCTCGGGGCCGTTTCCCGTGATGGCAGCATAGAGGATCTTGCCCACGGCGTAGATGTCGCAGGTCACGCCCCGGGTGGCGGTGCCGGCCAGCAGTTCCGGTGGCATGTAGCCGGGAGTGCCGGCCACGGAAAGGGTCTGGTTGGCCTCCGTCAGCAATCCGAAGTCCGCCAGCTTCAGCTTTCCCTGGACAAAGAGAATGTTCTCCGGCTTCACATCCCGGTGGGTGAGGCCCGCCTGGTGGATCACCTCCAGCCCGTCCAGCAGCTGGAGGCAGTAGCTCACGGCTTTCTCAAGGGACATGGCGCCGTCCCGCTTCATGCGGAAAGCCAGGGTGTCGGCCTGATATTCTGTCGCCTGGGGTCCCAGGGCATTATCCGCCGGCTCCATGACATAGAAGAGGACATTGTTTTCCCAGCCGCAGTGATGGATGCGGCAGAGGGAGGGGTGGAGGGGGAGTCGCATATAGCGTTTCAGGGCCTCCAGTTCCTTTTCCCCGAAGACGGATTTGGCCGCCATCAGCCGTTTCAGGGCCACCTTCTGGCCCAGCATATCTTCTGCCAGGAAGACCTCGCCGAAGAATCCTCTTCCGCAGGGTTCCAGGATTCGATAACCGGCGAAAGAGTCACTCATGGTCTGGCTCTGGCGGGAGGATGCTACAAGGATTCATCCTCAAGCTGCTGCATGATCTTGACCAGCCTGTCGGTGAGGCGGCTCTTGGCCAAATAGACCTGGTTCTCGGAGACTTTCAAAATCTTGCTGACGTCCTTCACCGGAAGCTGCTGGAGGGCATACAGATCGAAGATCATATACTGCTGCTCCGAAACTTCCTGCCGCAGGATTTCCAGGGCCTTCCCATTCAGAAACTCCTGCCATACCTTCTCCCACTGCTCCTGGGATTCCTCCTCCTCGAACCACTCCAGGCATAACTTCTCCTCCAGCCCCTCCTGCTTCGCCTTTTCCTTGAGGATCCGGGTCATCAGATCACAGCACTTGTTGTGGATGATCTTCTGCAGATACACCCGGAAGCGCCCCCGCTCCTTCTGGTAGCGCTCCACACACCCCTTCTTGAAGAGGTCCACCATCACCATCTGGTGCAGGTCGTCCAGCTCCGACTCCGGGAGGCCCCGTCTCCGGAGAATGATCCGGGAGAGGGGCTTGTAGAAGTTGTAGAAATCTCTCCAGGCATCCTCGTTTTGCTCCAGGATGCCCTTGAGGAGAGACTGCCGGGTGGTGTACGCCATGAGGTGGGTGGGTGGAGGCTCTGCGCCGCTAGGGATGGAGGGAAGTGCCGGGGAGGGGGATATGGTCCAGGGAGACAATGGGGATTCCCTGGTATTCCCGGCGTGGGGTGCCCTCGGTGAGGACGCAGGCTACCACGGCGATTTCCAGCTGGAGTTTCTGGGCCAGGGCGAGAATCGCCCGGATGGTGCCTCCGGTGGAGACCACATCGTCCAGGAAGCAGATCCGTTTTCCCACGAAGGGCAGGTACTTTTCCCTGCCGATCCAGAGTTCCTGCTGATGGGTGGTGGTGATGGAGTCCACCGTGACGCCCACGGGATCGACCATAAAGCCCTTCTTGCTTTTCCGGATCTCCAGGAAGCGTTCCAGGCCAAGGCGTTCCGTGAGGGCCTGGGCCAGGCCGCAGGATTTGGTCTGCACCGTGGCCACGGCATCAAAGGAGTAGTCCTTCAGCTTTTCGGCCAAGCTCTGGGCGGCCGCCTGATTCCACCGAGTCTCCCCTGTCATGTCGAAGGAGTAGATACGGAATCCTCCGCCCAAATCCATGAGGGAGATCTCGGGGGTGCAGTCGGGCCCCAGATGAACGCGTATTGTGGGCTTCCAGCTTTCCATGGGCGTCGTCTTGGGGATAGGGGACAATTACAGGCCCACGTGGGCGGTCAGATACTTGGCGATCACGCCGGCCACCATTCCCAGGAAGGGATTCTTGGACCAGGCGGTGACGGCCACGGCCACATAGCCCGCGGAACCGAATTCCTTGTTTCCTGCCACAAGGTTGATATTGGGCATGAAGGTCATGAAGACGCCGATGACGAAGAGGAATCCGGCGATGCTCTGGGCGGGCAGATAGCGTCCCAGGCGTCCCACGACGCCCAGGAGGATGAGGAGCCCGGTGGCGGCCATGAAGACGATGCCGCAGGCCACAGGGGCGGGAGCGGCGGCGGTGCCGGAGATGATGGCCTCGATGGGCGGGCCGCCGAAGAGGGAGCTGGGGATGTCCGCCAGGGAGTTGATGATGGAGAGATGGTCGAAGTTTTGTGTGGTTTGGGCGATGCTGGCGGTGATTCCGCCGAAGGAGATGTTGGCGCCGATGTTCAGCATTACCAGGCTGAGGGCGCCCAGGACCACGGTGAAATTGAGGGTGGGCTCCACCATCTTGAAGTCGGCCCAGTAGGCCTTCTTCCAGAAGCGCCATTCCTGGCTTTCCAGATGCGCCACTCCGTGCTTTCCGTGATCTGGTCCCGTCCTTCTTCCATCATGGCCTTCACGTCCACCCGGCGGCGCTGGAGGAGAAGGAAGTCCAGGGTGGAGACCACCACGGAGACGAAGATGGTCCACACCAGGCGGTTGGGGTTGTTGTGGAGGAGGAAGAAGGTGAGGAGGGCCACCAGGAGGGAGATCAGGGTCACCCGGCGTTCCTGCTCGAACATATCCCAGGCCACGCCGGCCAGGATCAGGCCCACGCCGGCCATCATGCCGTTCACCACGCTGGGGCCGGCGAAATTGGAGATTTTGGTGATGTAGCCCAGGAGGCCCAGGGTCACCATGATGACGGTGGCCAGCAGGATGGAGCTGACGTTGTTCCGGAGATTCTTCCGGACGCTGGCCACGGTGATGGTTTCCGCCTGGCCGGAGATGGGGGTGACGGATCCGGTGAGGAGGTTGCCCAGGGCGCCCACCAGATAGGCGAAGCCGGAGGGTTTCAGGGCGAAGCCTCGGGATTGGGCATAGAGGAGCTGGGGTACTCCGTTGATGATGACAGCCACAATGGCCACGATGAAGGCTATGGTGTTTTCCATGGTGGGGGGCTGAGGGGGTGGGGCTTTTTGGGGGGAGAAAGGAGAACGCCCTCCTCCGGAGTTTCCGGTGCATGGCGGAAAACAGAAGGACGGCGTCTTTTTTCTAGGAAAAAGGGGGGAAGGCGAAAGAAAAACTATAGCTTGAAGGCAACGGTTTTCAAGAGAAAATTCCTGGAACCTCAGGACGTTGGGGAGAAGGAAATGGCGGGATTTTTGAGAAGGGGAAAGGGGAAAAGGGCGGGAATGGGCAGGCGTCTGGGGGAAAAGGGAGGAGAAGGAGGCCCTTGGGGAGACGGGAAGAGGGAGCAGGCTATCTTTTCGCCGTCGCCGCCCCGGGCGGGGAGGAATCTCCCTGGCTTTTGCTGCGGGCGGGGAGGATGCGGGAGGTTCACAGAGAGGAAGCAGGGATGTCATGACAAGACGGGAGGCCTTTATCGCCTGGAATTTGCTGCCGGAGATCGGCCCGGGGCGCATGCGCCTGCTTCTCCAGTGTTTCTCGGAGCCCCAGGAATCCCTGGGCGCCCCCCTGGAACGGCTACGCCGGGTTCCCCGGCTGGGAGAAAACTGCGCCCAGATGCTGCATCACTGGGAGGATCACTGTGATCTGGCAGGAGAACTGCGGCGGGCCCGCCAGGCCGGGGTCTCCCTGGTGGTCTGGGAGGATCTCTCCTACCCCTCTTCTCTCCGGGAAATCTCCGCCCCGCCAATCTGCCTCTATCTCCGGGGCGACATTCTGGCCCTGCAGGGATGCGCCAATGCCCTGGCCATGGTGGGCACCCGGATGGTCACCGCCTACGGCGCCCGCATGGCACGACGCCTGGCCACTCAGGCCGCCCAGGGCGGGTGGGTGGTGGTCTCCGGCCTGGCCCGGGGGGTGGATACCCTCTGCCACCAGGCCACCCTGGAGGCCGGCGGGCGCACCATCGCCGTCCTGGGAAACGGCCTGGATTCCGTCTATCCGGCGGAAAATCTGGAGCTGGCCCGGAGAATCGCCGGCTCCGGGGGCGCCTTGCTCTCCGAGTTCCCCCTGGGAACCCGTCCGGACCGCTGCCACTTTCCCATGCGGAACCGGATCATCTCCGGCCTGTCCCGGGGCACCCTGGTGGTGGAGGCCTCCCTGCAGTCCGGAAGCCTCATCACCGCCGCCCAGGCCACGGAACAGGGAAAGGCCGTCTTTGCCGTTCCCGGCATGGCGGACACCCCTGCCGCCCGGGGATGCCATGCCCTGCTGAAGGACGGCGCCCGGCTGGTGGAGGATTTCTCCGACATCCAGGAGGAATTCTCCCTGCTGCCCGGACTGCGGGAGCATGCCTACCAGAGAGAGGAGCGCCGCCGCCAGGAGGAGGAGCAGGAGACGGAGGTGCCCCTGGCGCCCCTGGAATACCGCCTCTGGCTCTCCCTGGGGGACGAGGAGCGGCCTCTGGATGCCCTGGTGGAGGAGTGCGGGGAGGGGATTGCCGCAGTGCTGAGCGCCCTGTTGAATCTGGAGATCCGGAAGATGGTGCGCCAGCTTCCGGGGAAGCGGATTCGCCGGGTGCCCGGACGGCGGGGCGTGCCCCGCCCATGATACCCCTCCTCTTGCCGGCCATGTCCGGCCTCCCTTGCCGGGGGTATATTTTACGCGAGACGCACGCTGGCGGGAGCCCGGGGGATGCGCCTTTCCGCTTCTCCCGCCGGCCTTTGCGCCGACAACAACAAAACAAGGCGTATTGCCTAGGAAATTTCTGTGTCCATGACGACGAAGAGCACATTGATGATTGTGGAGTCCCCTGCTAAGGCCAGGACCATCGGAAAGCTGCTGGGAAAGGGGACGACGGTGTTGGCTTCCATGGGGCATGTCCGGGATCTTCCTCCCAGGGATCTGGGGGTGGATGTGGCCCATGATTTCCATCCCACCTACGTGGTCACGCCCAAGGGGATGAAGGTGGTGCGGGAGCTGAAGGAAGCCGCCCGGAAGGCGGACCAGATCTATCTGGCCACGGACCCTGACCGGGAGGGAGAGGCCATCGCCTGGCATCTCCAGAGCCTCCTCCAGGATTCCACCAAGGCCGACTTCCGCCGCATCGCCTACCACGAAATCACCCGCTCCGCCATCGAGGCGGCCTTCCAATCCCCGGGACAGGTGGAGCTGCCCCTGGTGGATGCCCAGCAGGCCCGACGGGTCCTGGACCGCCTGGTGGGATACCAGGTGAGCCCCATGCTCTGGAAAAATGTGGAGAAGGATACCAGTGCGGGGCGTGTCCAGTCCGTCGCCCTCCGCCTCATCGTGGAGCGGGAGCGGGAAATCCAGGCTTTCGTGCCCGTGGAATACTGGAATCTGGAGGCCGTCTTCTCCCCGGCCTCGGCTCCCCGGGTGCGCCTGAAGACCGCCCTCTCCAAGCTGAACGGGAAGAAGGCCAATGTCCCCGACGGGGAGAGCGCCCTGGCCCTGGCCCAGGCGCTGGAGGATTCGGGGGTGTGCCACCAGGTCGCCTCCATCACCAGCAAGCCCCGCACCCAGCGTCCCGCCCCTCCCTTCACCACCAGCACCCTCCAGCAGGCCGCCGGCGGGGCCCTCCATTTCGGCTCCGCCGCCACCATGGCCATCGCCCAGCAGCTCTACGAAGGCGTGGACATGGGGGGGACGACTTCCGGTCTGATCACCTACATGCGAACCGACTCCGTCCATGTGGCCTCGGAGGCCCAACAGGCCGCCCTGGGCTTCATCCGGCGCACCTACGGCGAGGAGTTTGCCCCGGCCACCCCCAACCGCTTCTCCTCCGGGAAGAATGCCCAGGAGGCCCATGAGGCCATCCGCCCCACCAATGTGGAGCGCACCCCCGAGGCGGTGGCCCCCTATCTGGATGATCGCCAGCTCAAACTCTACCGCCTGATCTGGAACCGCTTCGTGGCCAGTCAGATGGCCTCGGCAAAGCAGGTGGACCACGCCATCGAGATCCTCTCCCGGGGCGGAGCCCTGGAGAGCCTGACGCTGCCCTGCGCCGGCCAGGGTACGGGGGTGGAGTGCATCTTCCGGGCGGCCGCCCGGGAAACCCTCTTCCCCGGATACCAGACCGTCTACAACATGAAGGATCTGGGGCAGGAGGACGAGATGGACAATCTGATGGGATCCCTGCCTGCCCTGACCCGGGGGGATTCCTGCCGTCTGCAGGCCCTGACGAAGGAACAGTGCTTCACCCAGCCTCCCAAGCGCTTCTCCGAAGGCGCCCTGGTGAAGGCCCTGGAGGCCAACGGAGTGGGGCGTCCCTCCACCTTCGCCTCCACGGTGCAGACCATCCTGGACCGCCGCTATGTGGAGAAGCAGCAGAGCGCCCTTCTGCCCACGGAGCTGGGCTTCCGGGTGAACGACTATCTGGTGGGACGCTTCCCCGAATTGTTCGACGTGGATTTCACCGCCCGCATGGAAAAGGAGCTGGACCAGGTGGAGGAGGGCAAGATGGATTGGGTTTCCATGCTCCGGGAGTTCTACGGGAAGTTCCAGGGCTGGCTGGCCTCCGGCGGCGCCCTCCCCCAGAATCTCTCCCTTTCCCGGGAACAGTGGAAGGGCCTGCTGGATGCCTTCCCGGAGGATTTCCCCTTCGATCCCCCTGTGACGGGCGCCCGGCGCACCTACGATGACGCCAAATTCACCAAGAGCCTGCGCAGCATCCTGAACAAGTCCCCCGAAAAATTCACGGAGCGTCAGGCCAGTGCCATGGTGGCCATGGTGGCCCGGTACGGGGAGCGCCATCCGGAGCTGAAGAGCCTGGCGGCTTCCCTGGGGCTGGGCGCGTCTCTGGAGGCCTGTCAGCGGGATCAGGCCAGCAAGGCGGAGCGCCGTCTCCATGCCCCGGAGAAGCTGGCGGTGGAGCCGGCCCTGACCGCCCTCCTGAAGGCCATGGATGGCCTGGAATTCGAAGCGCCGGTGACCCGGAAACGCCATGTCTTCGACGATGGGTGCTTCTTCCGCTCCCTGGCCCAGCAGGCCACGGTCTCGGGAGGGCTTTCCGCCTCCCAGCGGGAGGCCCTGCGGAAGCTGGCGCTGAAATACGCCCCCAGGATTCCCGATTTCCCGGCCCTGGCGGAGCAGCTGGGGTGGTCCGGCGTCGGTTCTTCGGAGGCCGAGGGTGCCCCGGAGGGGGCTGCCCTTTCCAGCCCGGAGGAGGAAGCCCGGCGCAGCGAAAAGGTGGAGGCTTTGCTGTCCCTCACCCAGGCCGTTCAGCAGTGGAATCCCCCGGTGAAACGGGGAAAGATCTCCTACGACGACAAGAAGTTCGTGGATTCCCTGAGGGAACAGTGGAAGAAGCGGGGAAGCCTCTCCGAACGGCAGCTGGCGGCCTGGATCAAAACCCTCTCCCGCTATCAGGGCCAGCTCCCTCCCGGAAGTCTGGAACAACTCCAGTACACCCCGGCGGAAAGCGGGGAAAACAACACCCCCGCCCCTGGAGAACATTGCCCCCTCTGCGGCAAACCCCTGAAACGAATCCGCTACCGGGGACGCTCCTTCCTGGGATGCAGCGGATATCCCCAGTGCCATTTCACCAAGAACGGCTGACGCCCTCGTTCCGTCGCCGGGAAAAAGGGGGGGTGGCGGCGGGGGAGAGAGGAAGGCGAGGGGGGGGGCTTTACCAGGCGATAGGCCTGGCGGTAGGTGTTATATTTTCCCAATTTCCAGAGCAGGGGGGCGAAGACGCCCCTCCCCGTGTAGAAAGCAACAAGGAATTCCGAAGATGATTACCACCAAGGAAGTTGACAACATGTGCTGCGTGGCGAAGGGCTGCGACCATGGTCCCGCGCCGATTCCACAGGAAGGGCAGTGGACGCAAGTCCGCCAGATCAATGAGATTTCTGGCCTGACCCATGGTGTGGGCTGGTGCGCTCCTCAGCAGGGCGCCTGCAAACTGACCCTGAATGTGAAGAAGGGCATCATCGTGGAAGCCCTGGTGGAGACCATCGGCTGCAGCGGCATGACCCACTCCGCCGCCATGGCTGCGGAAATCCTCCCCGGAAAGACCATCCTTGAGGCGCTGAACACCGACCTGGTCTGCGACGCCATCAACACCGCCATGCGGGAACTCTACCTCCAGATCGTCTACGGCCGCACCCAGAGCGCCTTCTCCGAAAACGGACTCTCCGTGGGCGCCGGACTGGAAGACCTGGGCAAGGGCCTGCGCAGCCAGGTGGGAACCATGTATTCCACCCAGCTCAAGGGTGTCCGCTACCTGGAGATGGCCGAAGGGTATGTGAAGCGGGTGGCCCTGGACAAGGACAGCCAGGTCATCGGCTACGAGTTTGTGAAGGTGGGCCCCATGATGGAAGCCATCAAGCAGGGCATGGATGCCAACGAGGCCGTGAAGAAGTTCACGGGCACCTACGGACGGTTCACCCCCGAGGCCGGCGCCGTCAAGTACATCGACCCCCGTCACGAATAATTTAGGGAGGTAGCAAGAAATGGCTTTGTTCGAGAATTACGAGCGTCGGATTCCTCAGATTGAGAAGGTCTGCGCGCAGTATGGCATCAAGGATCTGGAGTCTGCCCGGCAGATGTGCCTGGACAAGGGCTTCGATCCCTACAAGATCACCGAAGGCATCCAGCCCATCTGCTTTGAGAACGCCAAGTGGGCGTATGTCCTGGGCGCCGCCATCGCCATGAAGAAGGGCTGCACCAAGGCCGCCGACGCCGCCAAGGCCATCGGCGAGGGCCTCCAGGCCTTCTGCATCCCCGGCTCCGTGGCCGATGACCGCAAGGTGGGTCTGGGCCATGGCAACCTGGCTTCCATGCTGCTGAGCGAGGACACCAAGTGCTTCGCCTTCCTGGCGGGTCACGAGTCCTTCGCCGCCGCCGAGGGCGCCATTGGCATCGCCACCAAGGCCAACCGGGTCCGCAAGGAGCCCCTCCGGGTGATCCTCAACGGTCTGGGCAAGGATGCCGCCTACATCATCAGCCGCATCAATGGCTTCACCAGCGTGGAGACCAAGTTCGACTACTTCACCGGCGAGCTGAAGATCGTGAAGGAGACTCCCTTCTCCGACGGTCCCCGGGCCGCGGTGCGCTGCTACGGCGCCGACGATGTCCGGGAGGGCGTGGCCATCATGTGGAAGGAGGACGTGGATGTCTCCATCACCGGTAACTCCACCAACCCCACCCGCTTCCAGCATCCCGTGGCGGGCACCTACAAGAAGGAGCGTGTCCTGGCCGGCAAGAAGTACTTCTCCGTGGCGTCCGGCGGCGGCACTGGCCGTACCCTCCATCCGGACAACATGGCGGCGGGTCCTGCCTCCTATGGCTTCACCGACACCCTGGGCCGGATGCACTCCGACGCCCAGTTCGCCGGCTCCAGCTCCGTGCCTGCCCACGTGGAAATGATGGGCTTCCTGGGCATGGGCAACAACCCCATGGTGGGCG
>JAEDNW010000031.1:0-19140 GCA_016302315.1 Lentisphaeria bacterium | reverse complement strand
GGCCGAAGGAATAGACAATCCCGTAGAAGAAGGTGGACCAGGCGAGAATCCGGTCGCCCCGGGTGTATTCCGGCGTGATGCCCAGGAAACGTTTCCAGAGGGTCCTCCAGGACCAATCGGATTCCAGGGTCTTGCCGGGATCGTCGCAGTAGATTCCCCGATGGAGCAGGCGGTCCAGGTTGAAGGGCTTGCGATAGGTCAGCAAAGAGATTCCCAGATAGGCGGTCCAGGAGAGAATCATGGAGATCAGAGTGAACTCGATGGCATTGATGGGGCAGGCCACATCATTCATCCGCCAGACCACAAAGGGATGGAGCGGGGCGGAAAGGGTTTCCAGGACTTTGGCGGTTCCTTCCACCAGATTGTGCCGTAGCAGGAAGGGGTAGACGACATTGGCCCAGGAGTTTCGGAGGAAAATGCTTCCCAGGGTGGAGCCTGCGCCCACGAAGAGGGAGGCGTAGGCGCCGGCCGTGGTTCCGAACTTGAAGTAGAAGCCGCCGATCATGATGGGGGAGGCGCCGGCATTCCACAATCCCGCCATGATCATGAGGAACATGCGAAGATATTCCATTTGCGCCAGAAAAAGGGAGCCCGCCACAAAGGCGGCCCCCACAAAGAGCACGGCACCCCGCAGACACCAAAGATGAGCCCTGGGAGACAAAACCCTGCGGCAAAGGGGAATCACCAGATCCTGGACAATGCCCACGGCGGAATTGAAGATCCGGCTGTCATCCGTGGAGAGCATCAACATGAACATCAACAGGCCGATGAGCCCCAGCAGGGAGGCAGGAAAGATCCTCCCCATCACCGCCGGTCCCAGCATCTGACTGTAAAAGGACTGGAATTTCGCAAAGGTCTTCTTCGCCTCCCCCTGGGAACGGATCTTCTCCTCCGGAGACGCTCCCTGGGGCACCATGGCCTCCAATATGCTCTCCTTCACCCCATCGAGATAATGCTGATCCGGATTGTTGCGGCGGGAAAAGGAGTTTTCCGGCTCCCTCCGGGAACGCTGAAAATCATGAATCTCCGGCTCGATGCTCTGGGAATAGGCCACCACGGCCTCCCGCACTTCCGCCTCGGAAATCACCTCCTGGGCCAAACTCGTGCCCAAAGACTGGCGCACTTGGCAGGCCTGTTGGGCATACTGGGGAGCGTTCATGAAAGTCAGGACCGCCACGCTGATGAGAAGAATGGCCACATTGGTGAAGCCGAAGCGCCATGTCCCCAGAAGATTCCCCATCTTCCCCTCATGGGCGGTCTTCGCCGCCGATCCCGAGCCAAAGAGCCAGTTCGCCCGGTTCAGCACATTCTGCAAAATGGTCACGAAGATCAGGAAGACATTGAAGTCCCGCAGATCCTGGACATCGTAGGGATTCAGAAAGCTTTCTCCCGCCACCCGATCCTGCATCACCGGAAGAATCTCCCGAGACCAGGAAAAGTTGGCCATGAGGTAGACGGTGAGAATGACAAAGATGGGATAGGACATCAGGGCCTGGCAGCAATCGGTGACGATCAAGGCGATTTGCCCTCCCGCCAAAATGACAATGCAGGCCAGGATCACGAAGAAGACCACCAGAAGCCAGTAGGTGGGAACCGTCACGCTCCCCAGGGTGACATAGGGAGAAACGCCCAGGAAATAGACGAAGAAGCGGGCCGCCACGGCAGGGCCGATGGCGTTGGTGAGAATCTCCGCCGTCACCCGCAGGAGAGAAGCAATGAAACGGAGTCTTCGGCTGTAGCGCATCTCCAGCACCTGCCCCAGGGACAGAGCTTTGGTCTCCCGGAAGCGGTAGGTGCAGAATCCCACCAGCCCCAAAAAGATGGAGAGAGGCACATAGGAGGATTCCCAGAAGCTGAAGGCAAAGCCCGTGTTCATGCACTGCTGAATCAGGGCGACCAGGGTGATAACCGACAGCCCCTCCTCCAGGGAGGAGACGGTGATGACGTAACGGCCGCAAACCCGTCCGCAGGCGACGAAATCCGTCACTCCCCGAACGTAGCGTCTTGTGTGGATGGCCAGGCCCAGGATGAACGCCACGGGCAAGGCAATGATGAGGAATTGTTCCATGGAGGCAAGGAAGAGAGGGCAAGGGGAGAGGATGGGGCAAGCCCTAGGGATTCAGGTGGAATTGAAGATTCCGGAGGTAGTAGGTCAGTTCTTGGGCTTCGGTGGCCATGCCGATGCGAATGAGGGAGCAGGGTTCGTCGCCGGAGATGTAGATGGTGAATCGTTTCCACTGATCCGTCACGCCATGGCAGTGGAAGCGGTTGTCCCGGGTACCCTGCTTGGCATTTCCCGCCTGGAGCATATGCCATTTCTGGGCATTCACATCGTAGCACGCCGGATCCACCATGATCTCGAAGGAGACCGCAATCAGATGGGAGGATTGTTCCTCCGGAGTGAGGGTCAATTCCGGGAAGCTCCAATTGCTGTCCTGGGGGTTGGCCTTGTTCCGGAAATCCGTGTAGACTTTCAGGGCCTGCTTGTCCTTGTCGTAGGAGAGAGTCTGGCGTCCTGCGCTGTTTTCCCGCCACCGTTCCCGGGTTTTCTCGCTGTCCAAAGTCACCGTGCGGAGATTTTCCACGAGAACCAGAGGCACGCGGATTTCGCTCAACGGATCCTTGGCATTCTTCAGACGGATGGTGAAGGTGCTGGTCTCCCCCGGCACCAGCTCCAGAACCAATTCCCGTTCGCTGCGGGGAGGCAGGAGGATTTTCTCCGGCAAGGGCTTCTTCAGGGTCACGCCTTCCGGCAAGATGGCCACGGGCTGAAACTCCTGCTCCTGATCGTCCAGATTGGTCACCTGGAAGACGCATTCCCTGCCCTCCAGGAAATAGGCGAAGGAATTGTAATGGGGTTCCTTGGCCTTCCAGAAGGCATAGCGGAGAATCACCGGAGAAGCCTTCCGAGGCACCTTCCGGTAGGTCTCCGCCCCCTTCTTCAACGCCATGTTCCGGGTGGAAGAGTTCAGAGACTCCGGAGACAGCTGGTCCGCCGGGAAGACCCAATAGGCCAGCCCCTCCGGCAAGGGAAGAAATTCCCCTTGGCTCCCTAAGGCTTCCCCCGTCAGGGAAAATCCCTGGCCCGCCGGAAAACGGGAAATCTCCGCCCGGGCCTGAGAGCCCAGGTGGGAATCCTTGCCGGCATAGAAGACCACCACGCCCTCGCCATCCCCCACGAAGAGATGCTCCCAGGCAAGATCCGGAGAGGGAATGGCAGGATCGCCGACATACTCCTTGCCTGCCAGGAGATCCGCCGCAAAGGCGTAGCTGTGCAGGGAGCGCAGGGGAGTCCGATGGTAGTCCATCATGCCAAAATTGGAGTTGTTTTCCTGGAAGAAGGCCATGGTGAAGGGGAAAAAGCGGGCAATGCCCAGGGTCTTGGCCTCCACCCCATTGGCCACAATCCAGAGGGCACTCTGCATATCTTCCTCCACTTTAGGATGTTGGTTGTTCACCACAGAGCTGTAGATCTGCGCATCCCGGGCATCTCGCCCCCGCTCCCAGGGCTTCCCGGATTCGGTGATCCACAGGGGCATCCACGCCTTCTCCGGATGGAAGGCCATGGCCCTCCGATATCCCTCCGTCCGCTCCCGCAGCTCTTCCGGAGGACCATAGGCATGGAAGGCGAAGACATCGATGAAATCCAGCATATCGCCTTCCAAGCTTTGGGCGAGAGCGGGGGTGGGAGCCGGTTTGCAGAAGGCCGCTCCTCCCAGAAGGCACTCCGGACGCTCCCGCAGGGCCCAGGCCGTGGCCCGGATGGGAGCCAGGAATCCCTCCGACGGACTCTCCAAGCTGTCGAACTCATTCAGGGGCTGGACCATGACGGCGCTGGTTCTGCGGCTGTCATACATGGTCAGCACCGCCGTATCGAAATCCAGGAGGGTCTTGGGGAGGGCGGTGGAATTCTTGCGAATGGGGATAGGTCCCAGCCAGGAGGGGAAATGGGCGAAGGCGTAAGCGGCCTGGATATGGTGGCTGGCCATGCGCGCATAGAGCACGTCCCTCCGGGAGAGATAGGTTCCCCGGGCGGGATGGAGTTGGTGGAAGGCGGCCCAATCCCGCACAAAAGAGATGTGGTGTCGTTCCAGAAAGCGCAGGCAGCTTTCCTGGGCCTCCTCCAGAGCGGTGAGGAGGAGGGCCTCGATGGCAAAGAAGGGATCCGGGGCATGGGCAGGTTCCCGTAGGACGGAGAGACCGAAGACCTGCTTCGTTGCCGGCACATGCAATTCGTAGAAGCCTGCCGGGAGAGAAACCCTGATTGTCCCCTGCCCTTCCTGAACCCGAAAGGTCCCCCGAACAACCTGGCGACTTCCCCGCGCATCCGTGATCTCCCAGGGAATCTCCCCTCCCTCCGGCAGCCCCTGGACGGAAAACCGGTAGTCATGCTCCACCAGGGGAAGGGCGGAGAAGGAATCCGGAGCCCCCAGGGGAGCCAGAAGAGGCCGGTTCACATCCTTTTTTTTTTGCCAAGAAAAAGGATTTCCTTTCCCTCAGCATCCAGACATTGGAAGTTCTTCACCCAAACCGAAAGCCCGGGATGGGAACTGGAGAAGGAAAACTGCCAGTATTTCAACGCCTCCCGCTCCACGGCGGGATGCTCCAGCTTGACGGTGACGCTCTGCCAGACCTCCGGGGCGGAAACCTTGAAGGTGCAGTGAATGTTCTTCTTCTGGCTCTGGCTATAGAGCAGCACGTGGGAGAAGAATCTGCTGTCGGGAGCGCCTTGATAGCGGATATCGAAGCGGAGGGCATGCACCCGGGCAAAAGCCCCGGCGGGAATGTGGCAGAGGGGATACATCTCCTTCGCCCCCTCACCGGTCTCAAAGCGCAAGGCCCCCTCCTCCAGAGAACAGGCGCTCCCTTCGGGCATGGCCCGCCACTGGCTCTCCTCCAAGAAATCCACAGGGGAGGCCACCTCCACCGTCACCTTGTCCTCCCCCGGCTGGATGCCAGGGGCGCTTTCCGTTTCCGAAGCGTTCTCCCCCAGCACCCTGCCCTGGGCATCCAGGCATTGGAGATTCTTCACCCAAACGGCGAACCCAGGCTGGGAACTGGAAAAGGAAAACTGCCAGTGCTTCAACGCCTCCCGCTCCACGGCAGGATGCTCCAGCTTGACCGTGACGGTCTGCCACACCTCCGGGGCGGAAACCTTGAAGGTAAAGTGAATGTTCTTCTTCTGGCTCTGGCTATAGAGCAGCACATGGGAGAAGAACCGGGCATCGGGGGCGACCTGGTAGCGGATGTCGAAGCGGAAGGCATGCACCTCCCCCAATTCCCCGGCGGCAACGCGGCAAAGGGGATAGATCTCCTTCGCCCCAGGACCGGTCTCAAAGCGCAAGGCCCCCTCCTCCAGAGAGCAAGCGCTCCCCTCGGGAATGGCCCGCCACGAGGAAAGGGATTGCCAATCCTTCCCCCCCCCACCCCAGGCTTGCAGACACAGGAGTATCAAGAGCCAGAATTTGACAAAAATGGACAGCTTCCCCATTCTCTTCCCTCCTGTGAAATCAGTTTGGCCAGGCCAAGGTGGGGCTGTTGGGATTGGGATCCGCCCCATACAGCACGATCAACTGCTCTTTCAGGTAGCCGCGAACATCCAGGGCCTCCGCATGACCATCGGCCATGAGGAAATTGGGTCTGTAGTGATGACGCATCATCCCCTCGTAGAGATTCACGAACTTGGTGCCGGCCACCATGGCATCCCGATCCGCCAGTTCAACGGGCCCCTCCGAGTACATCCCCTGGCGATAGGCCAGGATGTTGCTGCCGTCGCTGCCTCCCTGGGAATCCGTCGCCACCATCACCCGGGTGGGCTGGCGGCAGGAGGTGATGCGGCGGGGGCGGTAATACAGATTGACATCCGCCGGATTGGCCTTGTAGATGCCTCCCAGTCGCTTGTTGGCACAATAGCCCAGCACCTTCGACTTGCCTCCCTCGGTGAACTTCAAGTCGCTGGACTGGCAGGGGCAGTACAACAGCTTGGGCGTCTTCTCCTCGTAGGTGGAGTTAAAGTCGTCGCTCCCCAGAGAAGTCAGAGTCTCGAAGAAGTTGTACTTGGTCTTGGCTACCTTGTCCTTGTAGTATTCCGCATTGGCGGGGGGAACGTAGTCGTCGTTGTCGGCGGAATACATGACCACGGCGTATCCGATTTGCTTCAGATTGGAGATGCAATGGATATCCCGGGCCTTTTGGCGTGCCTTGCTCAAGGCAGGCAGGAGCATGGCAGCAAGGATGGCGATGATGGCGATGACCACCAGGAGTTCAATCAACGTGAAACATTTGGCACTCTTCATACTCTCTCCATGGTTTTGGTAACTCATGCAGTTTCTTTTGGTTATCCGCGAAATTGCCGAATCCAGTCCGGGTTTTCGGGCCCGAAATGCTTCAGCATGACGATGGGGTCACAGGAGGACAGGTTGACGATGGTCACGCCGGCCTGGGCCGCTTGTTCCGAGACGAAATATTCATCGCAGGTCAGTTGTCCGTATCGGATGAGGGAGGGGGTTTCCAGGGGCATTCCGTTCAAGGTGCCGTGTCCCTGCATCATGATGAGGCCATAGGCCGCCCCGTCCTTGACCACGGCCGTCTGCCCCGGCAGGATGGTGAGTTCCTTGGCGGAGACCGCCGGGGATTTGTAGCAGACCCAGCGATCCACCGCCCCCTCCGTCTTCTGAAGATTCTCCACGGGACGCATGAAGCGATGCTTTCCGAACTCCGGATCCACGTTCAGCTCCCAGTCCATGTTGGAGATGAGATAGTCGAAATCCCCGATTTTCTCCGGGGGGCAGTTTTTCCAGAGGAGGGCCTCGTCGATCAGCTGGTCGTCCACCAGGCTCTGCCACATGGCGTAGACATCGCTGGCCACCTGGGGTTCATAGGTGCAGAGGCTGCCGGGGGCGTGGAGGACGCCGGGGGGCACATCCCAGCCGGTTCCCGGCTCCAGGCGATAGGCCTTGGAGAGGCTGGTGAGTTTGTTGTCTCCCTGGGTGAACTTCTTCAGGCACTCCTTCACCTGCTCCTTGGTGGTTCCCGGTTCGAAGCCGAAGAAGGTGTAGGGGAAGCGTCCGCCGTGATTGTTCAATTGGGGAGGGAAGTAGTAGCACTCCGGCTTTCCCCGCTCTCCCACCAGCTTGGCGTGCTGGTCCATGTGGTGGATATGATGGGGCAAGGGCCCCAGATTGTCGAAGAACTTGGAGTAGACGGGCCAGGCGTGATAGGCATTCCAAATGCGTTCTCCCAGCAGCTCCGCCCCCAGCTCCTCCACCGCCTCGGTCAGGGGAATCCGCTCCTCGTCCTCCGTGACCAAATGGCTGATGCCCTCGTTTTTGCCGGTGAGGGGGCCATTGTCCGCGGGGGTGGTGCACCCCAGCCAGCGTTCGTCGATGCCTCCCCGGGCGCTTCCCAAGGCATAGTAGTCATCCGGATGGAGTTTGATGCGTCGTCCGGGGATGCAGAAGGAGCGGGGCACCCAGTTGGGGGCCAGGCGGAAGATGCCTCCGCCCTGGGTGAAGGCGGCTCTGATTTTCTTGGCGTTGCTCATGGTTGTTCCTCCTCGGGTTGGATATGGAAAAATTCACCGTAAGGCAAAGCGTCCAGGGAGAGCTGGAGAATTCCCGCCTCCCATTGCACCGGGAGGCTTGCCCCATCGGAGATGCGGGTCACCTTCCCGGGCTTTTGGGGGAAGCGGAGGGACACTTTCACCGGTCCCAGGGGAATCACCGGGAACTCATCCTGTTGATTCACGAGACAAAGCAGGCTCTCCTTTCCCCGTTCCAGCCGCGTGATTTCCACGGATTCCGGCAGATTCCGGGAATCCACCAGGTACTCCGGCAGGAACTCCCCATAGACTCTCTTGAGAAATTCCTGCTGGGTGGGGAAGCGTTTCATGGCGATGGGGGCCGCCATCCAGAGAACCCGTCCCTTGCCATAGGGATGGAGGGTCACTGCCGGGAAGGGGCTAGGCTGGCTGGCGGGAGGATTGGAGTGAATGGAGGCGTAGTGGACGGGGTCGAAGGCGGGAAAGTCCGGAAAGGTTAGGAAGCTGCGGATCTCCGTCTCCGGCCGGGCGGTCACCAGGGGCGCCCTGCCCTCCGCCAACACCAGCTCCTTCCCCGTGTAGGTAATCTGGTCGGAGTCCTCCCCGGTGTAATCCACCCCGAAGAGGTCGGCCAGGGCAAAGTTGCCGGAGAAGTTGCCCTGGGTATCGTAGAGGGAGGCGGCGCCCGTAGCAATCAGGGTGCCCCCCTGGGCCACAAAGGCGCGGATTCTCTCCCCTTCCTCCGGAGAGAGATAGGCCGCCTGAGGCAGAATGATGCACGCCAAGCCGGAAAAATCCTGACTCCGGTCGGTCAGCACTTTCCAAGGCGCGTGCAGACGGTTCAGCACCTCGGCGCTGCCCAGACACTCCTCCAAGACCGCGTTCCGACGGGACTCCATGTTGTTGGCGCGCCCCCCGTCGTACCCCCAAAACGCCTTGCCGTTGATCCGCTGATCCACGCAGCTGGCCATGGAAAAGTAGATGCCGACAGAGGCGGCGATACGTCCCTGGAGCCCCTCCACGGCACGCCGGAAGGGAGCCAGTCTTTCGTTGATTCGCCCCAGCCGGGAATAGAAGGATTCCCCCAGGGAGCCGTCCGGATTGATAGCGTCGATAAAGCAGTAGGCTCCGCCGTTGGCCAGGGTGGTCAGGGCGCTCAAAAAGAGCTCCTCCTCCAACTTGCCCGTGGTGTGGTCGTGCAAATCCACGCACCGGGAAGTCATGAACTCGAAGGGAGGCACCCGGGTATAGGCGTCGAAGACCTTGGTGGCGAAACGCTGCTGGAGCTTGCTCCCGTAAAAGTCCCCGCTGGCGTAGTCGGAGGCCTCGGCGATGCCAGAGGACTGCCCCAGATACCATCCGTGAAGCACCGGGGAAAACTGATGCACCACCGAAAGCCCCGGCTTCAGGGATTTGGCGTATTCCGTCAGGCGACGCCCAAACTCCGCCATGGAACGCTCCCGGAAGCGCTGAAAGCGAACCCACTGGGGATCCCTCCAATCCATGGTCTCCGGAAACGGCTCCCCAAAGGCTTTCTGGCAGGCGGGACAGCAGCACACCGAGGGCCAGAAGGTCATGTCCAGAAAAAGCCCCTCCACAGGATATTGGAGAATCTCCCGGATCTGCGCCTTGTAGAAGGCCTCCGCCTCCGGATGGTTGGGACAGGTGAAGTGATAGCGTCCGTCGTGATCCACCCCCGCATTGTCCACAATCCGGGCCTGGGGAAAACGACGGGCGCAGTCGTTGTGGTAGGTGACGGTGTAGTAGGCCAGGGGAGTGATCCCCGCTTGACGCAACAGGGCCACCACCTCCCCGAAGGCGTCCCGCCCCTGCAAGCCGCCATGGAAATGTCCCACCTTTGTGGGATAGTAGCAGTTTCCATTGTGGTCGCAGGCGTAGACCATGGAGGACTCCACCCCCGAAAGACGCACCATGCGCACATACTCCTCCGGGGAAAACCGGCTCATGTACTCCGGTTTCTCGTCGGTGATGTGGTTGTCAATCAACAACCGGGAATAGCACTGTTGCAATGTAGACATGAAAAATCGACGCTTTTTGTATGGGGTTCCGCTGTTGCTTATATTATGGATGGAAAACCCGTTGAACCCAATAACACAATTACGACATTTATAGCACAGTCAATGCCTCTTGACGAAAAAATCCATTTCTGCCCCTCCTTTGGCCCGGTGTTTCACGGGAAATGGAGCCCCGGGTATGTGGAGTCCAATCGGCGCATCTATGATTTCGAGCTGGTCTACTTCGCCGCTGGAACCACCAGGGTCATCACCCCCGGCGCCGCCTTCTCCTGCCGGGCGGGCAGTGCCATCCTCATCCCCCCAGACCTGGTGCATTGCTCCGTGGCTGTGGACGAGGTGGAGCGCTGGTGCATCCACTTCGACTGGTTTTCCGACTGCCGGGGCCCCCGGGGCCTTTCCGATGTCTTCGTCTACACGGACAGCCAGACCCCCTTCCGGCCGGAGCTGTGCGCCTCCGCCCCAGAGGGCCTCTCCTTCCCCATGACCGCCGGGGCGGATCCTTCCCTTCTCCCTCTCATCCGAGGCTACTTCCAGCACACCCAGACCCATGCCCACCCTCTGACCCGCCAGGGACAGCTCCTCCTGATTCTGGGGGCCATCCTGGAACAGACCGAGAGCATCCCCGCTCCCCGCCCCATCAACCAGCTGGCTCTGGTGGCCAAGAATCGAATCGACGAGAAATGCCGGGATTTCTCCCTGACGGTCTCCCAGATCGCCCGGGAAATGCATGTCACCGGCAACCACCTCTCCCGCCTGTTCAAGCTCCAATTCGGATGCTCCATCACGGATTATATCGCCCAGAAGCGCATGGGACGCATCCGGGAAATTCTCTCTGACCCCACGCTCTCCATCGGAGAGGTGGCCAGCCGATGCGGCTTCGCCGACGCCAACTATTTCTGCCGCTTCTTCCGAAGGCAAACCGGGATCTCTCCCGGCGCCTACCGAAAGCAGTCCAGCGAAGTCTTCTCTCCCCCCTGTCCCGGCCTATGGGCTAAAAATCCGGACGGCCCTTCAGGCGACGGCAAAGGGTACGCCAGGCCATCTTGGGAAGACGATACTCCGTAAGCAGTCCCTTGTTGTTCATGCCCCTGGGCTTCAGGAGGATCATCGGCGCCCCCAGGTAGGTGTTCACGTTGGCGAAAAGCCACCAGGCAACCCCGCAGCACCGGGTGCTCTCCTCCCAAAACGTGAGGACCTCTTGGAGAATCCTCTCCTGATACTCCTCCGACCAGCGGAAGCCGGAATGGTCCCCCGCCATGGCCGAGGCGCCGATCTCGCTGATGATCCACGGCTTGTCCCCATATTCCGGGGCCTGGAGAAAAGCGGCCTGCTCTGCCAGGCGCACTTTCACCCGGGGAACGCCATCCACCACCATGGGATCGTCGTACCATCCGGGATAGGAATTGAAGGCAATCACATCGCAAAGGTCCAGGGCGATGTCCTTTTCGTGGCGATTGGAGGCGAAGGTGACAGGACGGCTGGGATCCGCCTGGTGCAGGAGGGAGAAGAGCTGGTCCAGAATTTCCCGCCCTTCCTGGCTGGTGCTGTCGCATTCATTGAGGACCCCCCAGAGGATGACCGACGGATGGTTGTAGTGTCGCTCCACCATCCTTCTCGTCTGCTCCCGCTGCCTGGCGCGGAAGGCGGGATCGCCGCACTGCTCCGCCGTGTTTCCCCAGCCGCAGGACTCCTCCCAGACGAGCAAGCCCATGCGGTCGCAGCAATCCAGCAGGAAATCGGATTGCATATAGTGGGCTCCCCGCAGGAAATGGCATCCGGCTTCCTGGATGAGCTGCAGGTCGCTCACCACCAGGCTCTCGGGCATGGCATAGCCAAACTCGGGATGGCTGTCGTGCCGGCACATCCCCATGAATTTCAAGGGCTTGCCATTGAGGGAGAGTTCCCCGTGACGCCAGGAGAGGGTCCGCATGCCGAAGGTGGTCTCCGCCCGATCCTGGGGAATCTCCGCCGTCAGGGTGTGCAGGACGGGGGATTCGGGGCTCCAGGGGGCCAATCCGGGGACTTCTCCCTCCCAGAGGCATTGGGTTCCCCTGGCCTCCACCTCCGCCAGGAGAGTCCCGTCCAGCGTGAGCCGGAGGGCGGCCTGCACCGGTTTCCGGAACTCCGTCTCAATCCGGAATCGGCCCGCGGCCACCTCCAAAGGCGTGACCTTCACATTGGCAAAGCCGTTGCCATCCCTTGCCGCCAGGCGCCGCAGAGTCACAGGCCGGTAGATTCCTCCGAACCCGTAGAAGTCGTAGAACTCGTGGAACAGGGAGCCCGGGGTTTCGTCCAGGAGATTGGAGACCGCCACCGTAAGGGTCATTTCCCGCTCCTTCTCCCCTGCGTCGAAGGTGAACTCATAGGGGGTGAAGGGTGCCTCCAGGGCCCCCAGAAACGTATCGTCCACCCAGACCCTGCCCCGCAAGCCCACTCCTTCAAAGCGGAGCTGCAACCATCCCTGGCCCGTAAAGGAGCGGCGGTAGATTCCCGTGCCCCGCTTTCCCAAGAGAGAGCCGGTGTCAAAACAGCCGGGAACCGCCCCCCAGCCGTGGCCGATCGTCCCCAAAACCTGACTCTCCTCCGGCTCCGACTCCGGACAGAAGGCAAAACTCCACACCCCGTCCAGGGATTCCGTTCGCGCAAATTTCAGCATCGTCCCAGCTCCTTGCGTCGTCTCCCTATCCTACGCTTCCTCACAGCGCTTCATGGCTTCGGAAAGTTCCAACTGGTAGATGGCCCGCTTTCCCGAGACCAGGGAGTCGATGGTCACCACATTCCCCTGGGGATTCCAGCGGGGATGCAAATCGCAGCGCTTGTCCTCGATTTGGCCGGCGGGAGCATTGTGGAGAAACTTCCCCAGGGTGATCCACTTTCCCGTATCCCCGTGAACCAGAGCCAGGGTCTGCACGCCCTCTTCGTCCGGATAGCTGTCCGCCAGAATGAAGCGTCCGTCGGGGGAGTAGACCAGATGGGCCCGCATGCCATGGCAGTCGGAGACCTTTCGGGCCCGGAAGGGCGTTTCCCGGTCGTCGTAGACCATGATGCGCACGCCCCCGGGGATGCGCTCCCAGTTGGCATCCACCATGATCTCATAGGGGGTGCGTCCCCAGATCTGATGGGAGATCATGTCAGTCCAATAGGCCTCCGGCAGGGAGCATTTCACATCATGGCCGTCCAATGCGCTGGTGTACATGAAGGTCTGCCACATTCTCTTCCAGTTCTGCGGAGTGTAGAGGGAGCGGAAGAGCCAGAGAATCCGGGTGGAATCGCAGTTGAAGATGATGTGGTTCAGCCAGATGTATTTGTTCTCCAGCACACAGGGATAGGGGTGCATTTCCAGCATCTTCTGGTAGGAGACGGCCAGGCGCTCCTCCCCCGTCAGCAGGTTGATGAGCCACACCCCATCCCCTTCCAGATCCTGGGGATACCAATCCGGATCCAGGGGAGCGCAGGCATAGCTGTAGCCCCGGCGGGGAATGCGGGAGAAATTCAGGGAGGCCGCCCACCGCCCATCGGGAGAGATGGCGTAGATGGGACGCTCGTAGCGCCCCACCACCCCCTTCCCCAACTGGTAAATGCGGGCCACCATCTTCCCGTCCCCCTCGTCGTAGTCGTTGTAGACGAAGCAGTCGGGCCGATGCTTCAGGAAAAGCTCCATGCTCCCCTGCTGATAGCACCACGCCTTCGTCTCCACCAACGGCTCCCAGCCCCCTCGCCCATCCAAGATCCCCACCAGGGCATTCTCCCCCGCCTGGGGAAGACGATTGGGCAAGACGGGAATCTGCAAAGCCAAATGATGCTTCCCGGAGACGTCCCAGGGACAACGATCATAGTAGCCAAACATAAATTCGTAATCGGGAATCTCCGGCGAGATCCGTTGCCACGCAAAGTCGCTTCCAAAGTGCATAAGCCACCTCGTTTCAGTCTGATTTTTGGGTTGAAACGGGGATAAGGTAACGGTATAGTATCCGACATCAAAATCCCAGAACTGGACTTTGGTAACATTTTTCTGCGCTTTGGAAACCATGCTCTCCCCCTACCGTCGCTTCTATCTGGCTCCCCGCCCCGCCAAGGAGGGGCTTTTCGTGCGCAGCATCGGTCATTTTTCCGCCCCTTTCGGGGAGAACGAGGAGGTGAAGGTGGCCCATTTTGCGGAGTTCTTCTGGTGCCTGGAGGGCTCTGCCGAGTTCCGTCTCGCCGGGAAGAAGGTAACGATTTCCCGGAACGAGGCCTGGTTCTATCCCGTGGGTTCCCTCCATGACTACCGTCCCTGCCGGGAGGGCTTTCACTATTGGTGGGTGACCCTGGAGGGCGAGGGCACCGAGGCTCTGTGCCGGGGGCTGGATCTGAAGCCCGGTCGCCTGCGCCCGGGCACCTGCCCCGAGGAACTCTTCCGCTCCATCGACGCCAAGATCCGCTCCCACTCCCCCGAGGACCGCCTCTTTTGCCTGGCCCAGCTGTTCCGGCTGATGACCTTGCTGGCCCTGCCCGGAGGAAAGCCCAGCGGCCTGGTGGAACGGGCCAAGGAGCTCATGGAGGAGAGCTTCACCTCCCCCCAGTTCAACGTGGCCCAGATGGCCGAGCTGCTCCAGGTCTCCCGGGTGGTGCTGAGCCGCCAATTCTCCCAGCAATACGCCATGGCCCCCTCCCAATTTCTCCACGGCCTCCGCCTGCGCAAAGCCCTGGAACTGCTCCGGGAAAGCACCCTCTCCCTGAAGGAGGTGGCCCAAATGTCCGGCTTCTCCTCCCAAGAATATTTCATCCGGATCATCCGACATACCATGGGCGACACCCCCGGCGCCATCCGGCGACAGCAGAAGGATACCCCCACCCCCCTCCCCCCTGACCCTCACGCCCCGCCACCCTCCCCGGGAGAACCCCCGGTTGCGAGAGTTCAGCAAAAGGTCACCAATGTCCTACTCCCCCCTCTTTGACATCTTGGCAAACGGCCTTACCTTGACCTTTCTGCCCGCTCTTGTCAGGAAAACCGGGGAATAGGAACACTTCATGGACTTGTCTTGGATTCAGGAAATCATGCCAACGGCCTTCTTTCAGTCGGCCCTCTTCGGCATCTTCGCCATGGTGTTGGTGGGAAGCAGCTGGTGCCTCACCGGCTTCATCATGGGGGACGCCCCCAAAAAGGGCGTGGATCCCTGCCTGGTGCAGTTCTTCGGCTTCCTCCTCACCATCGCAGCCAGCATTCTGGTTCTGCTGGGCACGGACAGCGTTCCCCATTGCCCCCTCCCCGTCCTCTTGCTCACCTGCGGCGCCCTGGCCCTGGGAGGAGCCCTGAATTTCTTCATGCTCCTCATTATGTCCTATGCCATGCAACGGGGCCCCAATGGCATCATCTGGGCCATCATCCAATCCGCCCTCATTTTCCCCTTCCTGGGAGGCGTCCTCTTCTTCCACGTCGCCATAACCGGGGAACGCCTCCTGGGACTGGCCGCCCTCCTGGCCGCCCTGGGATTCTTTGCCTGCGGAAAGGACAACTCCCGCCAGGGCACCGGATGGAAACTCCCCGCCTTCCTCTGCCTCATGATCTGCGCCGTCCAGCAGAATCTCACCACCGCTCCCTCATACTTCGAGGAAGCCAGAGAGGTCAACAGCATCGTCCGCACTCTCGCCTCCGCCACCGGCGGACTCCTGGCCGCCCTCCTCTATCTCCTCTTCCGATCCTCCCCCGCCAGAACCCTCATCGCCAATCTCCACAAGCCCGCCCTGTGGAAATATGTCGCCGGACTCCAAGGCTTTAATCTGATTTTCGCCTACACTCTCTTCTATCCCGGCATGAATGTCATGGCCGACCACGGCCTGGGAGGAATGTGCTACCCCATGATGGTGGGCTCCTGCATCGTCTCCTTCACCCTCCTCAGCACCACAGCCCTCAAGGAACGACTCCGCCCCCTCCAGGCTATGGGACTGGCTCTCTGCCTCCTGGGACTGGTCATGCTCTGCCTGCCATCATAACCTCCCACCCCCCTAAGAGGGGGGGGAGATTTCTAGATTTCTAGATTTCTAGAGCCTCTAGGACCTCCCGTTATCCTACAGCGGGGAGGCGGAGCGTGCCCGGAGGACGGGGAGGTATTGGCTCGTCGCCACGTGGATCCCATGCGTCTAGGGGCGATCTAGGTATCGGGGAAGCCACTCCTTTTTTCCATGATTTAACCGGTGACGGCATGTAAACCAGCGCTAGGTTTTACATTAAGGCAAAATGAGGCAGACCTAGGAGAAACGCCCATGCCTTGCATTTTCCGCTACAAGGGGTTCAGCATTCGGTTCTGGTATAGCTTTGAGGAGCGGCGTCGCCATGTCCATGCGGTCAATGGCGAGGCGAACATCAAGATTTGGCTGGAGCCGGAGGTGGTGGTCGCCTCGGTGGAAGGGCATGTGAATCAGTCCATGCTCAATGAGATTTTGAAGGAGGTCAAACGAAATGAACAGCTTTGCAAAGATGCTTGGGATGCCTATCTCGGCTGAGACCACCTGTTTTATCGGCTCTTTTTCTGAGGGGATTGCGGTCGTCGTGAATGGGAGAGAGTATTTTCTGCGGTTCACAGACTTTCCGTGGTTTGAGTATTGCAGTGCGGCCGAACTGCGGGACATGACCTCTGACCGCTGGGGGGTGTACTGGAATTCCGTAGGCATCGACTTGTCCATCCAATCCCTGGAGCATCCCGAGCGATTTCCTGAGAAGATATCTGTTGCCACTTGGCTCAAGATGCGCCAGCACAATGCGGCGCGGACGCTTGGGGAGATCAAGTCGGCGAAGAAGGCGGCAGCAAGCCGAGCCAATGGCAGCAAGGGTGGCCGGCCACGGAAAAGCCCCGCCCACGCCATGGCCTGAGATCACCACTTGACGGGAAATCCCCCCCTGCAAGGGGACGGGGGGCAATCCTCATGAACCGCGATAGCGGTGGGAGGATCGCCAGACGGGGGTGAAGGGAGGGCAACGCCCGACCGCCCCCCCCGGCAAGGAGGGGAGACAGGTCGGGCACGGAAGGCCCGGCAAGCCGGGCTCACGGAGACCAGGTCGGGGCGGGACCTGCCCCCCACACGTTCCGCCTGGGGGAAAACGGGAAATCCCCCCCGCCTGCGGGGGGCCGGGGGGCAATCCTCATGAACCGCGATAGCGGTGGGAGGATCGCCAGACGGGGGTGAAGGGAGGCCCAAAGGGCCGACCGGAACCCCCAGTAGGAGCAAAATACGAAGCCGAACCCCGTAGGGGTGGCAGGCCCGAATCGACGGGGGTGAAGCGACAGCGCAACCCCCGGCGCCTCTAGAACCTCTCAAAAGCGGGAAAGATTATTCACGGCCTCCCAAAGATCGTGATAGTTCTCCACCGCCTCATACCGCACCTGGGTAAGGGAGAGCTCATTGAAGATTTTCTGGGCGCACTCGATCTTGAATTTCTCGATTGGGCGCAAGTCCAGGCTGGACATGCTGCCCTTGGTCTCCGCGATGAAGTAGATGTGTTTGACAGTGCCGTTGTTGAAGGCGATGGCCCAGTCGGGGGAGTAGTCTCCCACGGGGGTCGGGATGAAGAAGCCCTTGCGCCCCTTGGGGAGTTTGGCATAGACGCAGACCTCGGCGGCGGCCTCCAGATCCCTGGCGAACTTGCGCTCGACGCTCTCCGCCGACGTGCCGTCCACGAAGATGTACGGCTGGATGCCTTTTTTCACTTTCTCCGCCTCGGAGAGGGGACGCTTGGTGGTCGAGGCGGTGAAGATGGTGCTCTCGAACTTCTGTTCCGTCTGGTTGTAGGCGATGCACTCAACGAAAAGGGCGCCCTTCTCGATGTTGATGAGTTTGACCACCTGGGCGATGAAGGACTCCGGATTCTGCTTGTACAAGCCAAAGCAGGCCTTGTCCAGGCGGGTGAGGATGGTGGCGACGGTCCGTCGCGTCAGCTTCGTCCCCTCCGTGATTTTGCCGATGAGGTCATAGGGGACCGCCTCGTGGGAGGCCGGCTTGAGATTGTAGGTGGCCGTCTTCTCCCGCACGAAGGACTGGTGTCCCCGCACCTCCTGGGCCTCCATGGTGTCCTTCTGCTCGCCGCTGACCATGGTGTATGCCAAACTGCTGACCTTGAGGTTCTTCTCAATGGATTCGACGGCTTTTTTCACGAGCTCCTGGGAGTCGAAGGTCACCGTGTAGGCATATTGGCGGTTGATCTGATTCCACAGCGCCTGGAACTCCGCCCGGTCGAAGTTGGCGTTCAGGCTGTTGTCCGGAGCCTCGGTCCGGTTGGCGTTCTCCACCATGCCCGCCAACGCCTTCTCGTCAAAGATGCCCTGGAGCAGCTTGCCGACGCCCTCCGCCAGGGGGGCGAGGTCTTCGGGCAGGGGGGCCTGGGTGCCCTCCTTGACCGCCTCCTTGTATTTCGGGGTGAGGTGGTTGTTTTCGTCCACGTAGTCGTTCTTGACCAGGTATTGGTAGATTTTGTTGGCGGTTTGCTCGTGGATTTCGATGATCTCGCCGGAAGGGAGACGGACCTTCTTGCCCTGGAAGTATTCGGCCGTGACCTTGGTGGGGCGGTCGTAGAGCACTTCGCGGATGCCGTCCTGGAGGTTTTTGACGAAGGTGGCATAGTCCTCGCTGGCGATGACGGTCAAGCGGTTGATCCGAAGGACGTCGTCGCCCAGCTTTTCCGCGTCCATCCGCACCAGGTCGTCGTTCACGCAGAGACGCAGTCCGCGCCCCACCTCCTGGCGCTTCTGGATGGCGCTCTGGGTGTGGCGCAGGGTGCAAATCTGGAAGATATTGGGGTTGTCCCACCCCTCCCGCAGGGCGGAATGGGAGAAGAGGAAGCGGACGTGGCGATATTCGCCGGTCAGGCTGACCAGCAGGTCCTTCCTCTTCATGATGAGCTCGTAGGCGGACACGTCGTCGCTGGAATCCCTGCCCCGCTTGACCTCGCTGTTGATGGCGCGTCCGGTCTTCTTGTCGATGCTGAAGTAGCCCTTGTGCGTCTCGCGGGTGTCGATTTCCCGGAGATAACGCTGGTAGGGGTCATTGGCATACAAAGTGAGGTATTCATTGAGTACCCTGACATATTCTTCCTCGAAGATTCTGCCATACTCCCCAAGCATTTCCTTGCCGTCGGCATCGTATTGGCGATATTTCGCCACCTCGTCGATGAAGAAGAGGGAGAGGGTCTTGATGCCCTGTTTGAAGAGCTGCTCCTCCTTGGCGAAATGGGACTTGATGGTCTCCCGGATTTGCAGACGCCGGATTTCCCTTTCGGAGATGTCGCCCACGGACTTTCCCAGATGGAGCTCCACGCCATTGTCGAAGGCGACTGTCCCTTCATCCCGTGCGTCGATATCAGCGATGGTAAAGCCTTCGCTATACTGTTGCAGATGGTTGGATGCTGCATAGAGATCGTCTCCCACGGAGAGGACATGACGCTCACGCTTGATGCCATTCTGGTGGGAGACCTCGAACTCGATGGCGGCCCTGGGCTCGCTGTTCCCGTCCAACACGATGCGATCCAGGTAGAGGTAGCTGTTAAGCCCTTGGAAGTTGCGGATTTCAAAGCCCTTGACCTCGATTTTCTTG
>JAEDNW010000160.1:0-4146 GCA_016302315.1 Lentisphaeria bacterium | reverse complement strand
GGAAAAGACCACCCCCGCCAGCGCCAGAATCCCCAGGGCATTGGCCACCCAGGAGGTGCCCGGCCGCCCATGGAGACGGTACATACGCACCTCCCGCTGGCCCACCACCACCGTCCCCCCAAAGGAAAGACGACGGGACGCCCCGGAGGCCAGGCTCTGCCCCTCCACCTGCACGGGATCCGCCCCCCCGTTCTGCACCATCACATCGCCCCTTTCCTCCCGGAAGGTCAGGGAAGCCCCCTCCGGCAATCCTTCCTTCTCCCCCAGCACCAGGGGAAGGGAGGAGGCCTCCCGGCACTGCCCCCGGGCAAAGAGGGAGGCCAGGTCACCGTCTCCATGATGGCGAACGAGAAACTGAAAGGGCATGGGAATTCGGGGTTCTCCGCAAGGCGCCGGAGGGGTTCCGTTCCTCCTCCGGCGGGAGGCCGAAGGAGAGGGGCGCCGGGCGCCAATATAGCGGCAACCGCTTCTCTATCAAGGAGTTACATCACCAGCGGAAGGCCGCCGGCTGGTGGTCTTCCGCCGGCTTCTTCTTCTGGCCGGGGAGGAGGATTCCCCTTCGGGGTTCTCCGTTTCCTCCGTCGGCGCCGGGGTTTCCGTCAGGGAGGTTTCCTGAGCGGCATGGGAGGAGGCGCCGGCCTCCGCCTCCTCGGGGGAGAGGAAGCGGAAATCCAGGCGTCCGCCCTCGGGGGCGGCGGTGACCAGGATCCGCTGGGGATCGTCTCCCTCCTTCTGCTGGAGGATCTGGTCGGCCAGAGGATTTTCCACCAGCTGTTCCATCACCCGCCGCACTTCCCGGGCGCCGAATTCCGTGCTGAAGGCGCGGTCCAGCAGGAGATCCTGGGCCTGGGGAGTGAAGGTCAGTTCCCGGCCCCGGGCGGCCAGGCGGCGGGAGATCACCCCCACCTCCAGATCGATGACCCGGCGGATGTCCTCCCGCTGCAGGCTGCGGAAGACCACCAGTTCGTCCAGCCGGTTCAGAAATTCGGGGCGGAAGGTCTTCCGGGCGATTTCCAGGATCCGGTCCCGCATGCCGGCCTCCTCCTGGGCGGCGTCGT
The DNA here is from genome assembly GCA_016302315.1 of Lentisphaeria bacterium. GTDB lineage: Bacteria > Verrucomicrobiota > Lentisphaeria > Oligosphaerales > Oligosphaeraceae > UBA1724. The sequence continues at coordinate 3,088 of JAEDNW010000160.1, read as the reverse complement.
TTCCGCCGAAGCCCAGACTGGAGGGGCGGGAGAAGCGCTGGGCGCCCGCATTGGAGGTCATGACGATGATGGCGTTGCGGAAGGAGACGGTGCGTCCCAGTCCGTCGGTGAGCTGTCCCTCCTCGAAGATCTGCAGGAGGATGTTGCTCACATCCGGGTGGGCCTTTTCCAGTTCGTCCAGGAGCACCACGCTGTAGGGGCGGCGGCGGATCTTCTCCGTCAGCTGGCCTCCTTCCTCGTAGCCCACATATCCCGGAGGGGCGCCCACCAGGCGGGAGACATTGAACTTGTCCATGTATTCGGACATATCCACCCGGATGAGGGCCTCCGCATCCCCGAACATGGCCTCCGCCAGCTTTTTAGCCAGATAGGTCTTGCCCACGCCCGTGGGGCCCAGGAAGAGGAAGCTTCCGATGGGGCGGCGGGGATCCCGGAGATCCGCCCGGGAGCGCCGCAGGGCCCGGCAGACGGCGTGGATGGCCTCGTCCTGCCCGATGATGGCCTTCCGCAGATCGTCCTCCATCTTCAGGATGCGGCGGTTTTCCTTTTCCTCCACCCGGGTCAGGGGGATTCCGGTCATGGAGGAGACCACGGCCCGGACATCCTCGGGTTCCAGGATCCGGCGGTTCCTGGCATCGGCGTCCTTCCACTGCTGCAGGAGTTCCTCCTTCTGCTTCTGGAGGGCGATCTCCCGTCCGCGGCACTGGGCGGCCTTTTCGAAATCATTCTGGAGGGCGGCCTCCATCTTCTCCTTTTCGCTCTGCTGGATCTGCTTGTCCAGCTCGGAGAAATCCGGCATTTTCCGCTGGAAGCGGATGCGGTAGCGTGCCCCGGCCTCGTCCAGCACATCGATGGCCTTGTCGGGGAAGAAGCGGGCGGGGATGTAGCGGTCCGCCAGCTTCACGGCCAGCCGCACCGTCTCCTCGGGGTAGGAGACCCCGTGGTATTCCTCGTATTTGGCCTTCAGCCCCTCCAGGATCTGCACCGTCTCCTCGGCGGAGGGGGGATTCACCAGCACCGACTGGAAGCGGCGTTCCAGAGCGGAGTCCTTCTCGATGCTCTTCCGGTATTCCCCCATGGTGGTGGCTCCGATGGCCTGGACCTCTCCCCGGGACAGGGCGGGCTTCATGATGTTGGCGGCATCCATGGTGCCCTCGCCGGCCCCCGCCCCCACCATGGTGTGGATCTCGTCGATGAAGAGAATGACATTGCCGGCTTCCTGGGTCTCCTTCAGCACCGTCTTGAGGCGTTCCTCAAACTGTCCCCGGAACTTGGTGCCGGCCACCAGCAGGGTCAGATCCAGGGCGATGACGGCGGAGTGGCTGAGGTTGTCGGGCACCTTGCCCTCCACGATGGCCTGGGCCAGTCCCTCCACAATGGCGGTCTTGCCCACGCCGGCCTCGCCGATGAGGACGGGATTGTTCTTGGTGCGGCGGCTGAGGATCTGGATGACCCGCTCGATTTCCGCCGAGCGCCCCACCACAGGATCCAGCTTGCCCTGCCGGGCCAGTTCGGTGAGGTCCCGCCCGTAGGTGCGCAGGGCATTCTGACGGTCCCGTCCGCCCCGTCCCCGGGACACGGATCCCTCGTCCTTCTCCTGGCCCAGGCCGTGGCGTCGCCGGGGATTTCCCTCCTCCATCCCCGGCTCCTCGTCCTCGTCATTGAGGTTCAGGGGGAAAGGTTCTCCGGGCTCGCCCTCCTCCTCCTGGGGTTTCTCCGGCTTCTCCACCTCGTCGGCGGTGTCCTCGGGAACAAAGCGGGGATCCAGGGTCTGGTAGATCCACTTCCGGAAATCCTCGTAGGTCACGCCCCGGCGGGCCAGGGCTTCGGCGGCGGGGCCGCCCCCCTCCTTGAGGATGGCCAGGAGGAGATGTTCGATGCCGATATAGAGGAAGCCCAGGCTGCCGGCCTGCTGCATGGCCAGGGCCAGCACCTTCTCCAGCCGGGCGGTGAAGACCAGGGGGCGGGGAGGCTCGGCGGCCTTTTCCCGGGAGCGCTCTTCCTCGGCGGGGGCGTCGGGGTCGCCTTTGGGCAGCATGCCCGCCAGCAGTTCGTTGGTAAGGGCTTCCCGGTCCACCTTGGCCCGGTCCAGGAAATGCTTGGTGATCCCCGAGGGGACAGTGAGGATGGCCATGAGCAGATGCTCCACGCCCACAAATCCCTGCTCGTAGATTCTGGCCATATTCTTCGCCCGGTCCAGAATCTGTTCTGCACGGGGCGTGAAATGCAGGGGCGTCTTGTTCTCTTCCGATGCCATATCTTGCCTTAGCTCTCGTTCGTAAAGGAGGTGATCGCGGCGGGACCCCAGGGGAAAGACCGCCTCCCCCCGTCTTCGCCCTGGGCACCAGGACGGGGGAGAAGGATATGCCCCGCCAAACCAGGGTGCCTCCCCCTCCCCGGGAAATGCCCCTTTCGGCGCTCCGGGAGTAATTGGGTTAATATAGCCCTCCCCCAAGGGGAGAACCCTCGCCGGAGCCCTGCCCGCCCGCCTTTTTTCCCCCCGAAAAAAACGCCCCCGGCCCCCCCGGCTCCTCCCCGGGGAAAAAATCCCCGGATCCCCCCTCGGCAGAATACATTACCCCTGTTGCCGCTCTTCCCTTTGGGAAGCCGGCCGCCTTCCCCGGGATGCCGCCGGAATCCGGAGGCCCTGTTCGCCCTCCCCGGCTCCCCCACGCCATATAACCCAGAACCGTCTCCCCGCTCCGCCTCCACCGGAGGTCCGGGAAATGTTGGAGGCCTTGGGAGACAAGGAGGTATGCGGATGAAAATTGCCTTCTTTGACACCAAGCCCTACGAACGCCAGGCCTTCCAGGCCCTGGCCGGCGACTATCCGGGCCTGTCCCTGGATTTCCGGGAAGAACGTCTCACCCCCTCCACGGCCCGCCTGGCGGAGGGATACCCCGTGGTCTGCGCCTTCGTCAACGACGATCTGCGGGCCAGGACCCTGGAAATTCTTGCCCGAGGGGGCACCCGGCTGCTGGCCATGCGCTGCGCCGGCTTCAACAACGTGGATCTCCGGGCGGCCTGCGGCAGGATGCAGGTAGTCCGGGTTCCCGGCTACTCTCCCCAGGCCATTGCGGAGTTCACC
>JAEDNW010000030.1:0-19408 GCA_016302315.1 Lentisphaeria bacterium | reverse complement strand
AAAACTGCCCCGATACCCGCAACAGCAAGGTGGCCGACATCCTGCGGGAACTCCGGGAATATGGCCTGGAACCCCTGGTGGCCGATCCTGTGGCCGATCCCCGGGAAACACGGAAAATCTACGGCGTGGAACTCCAGGAGTGGCGCCAGCTCCAGAAGCTGGATGCCGTCATCCTGGCGGTGGCCCACCGGGAGTTCGCCTCCCTGACCCCCCAGTCCCTGGCCCCCTTCTTCTCCCCGGGCACCCGGGTGCTCCTGGATGTGAAGGGACTCCTGGAGAAGCAGGCCTTCCTGCAGGCGGGATACCAGTATTGGCGGCTCTGAGCTACCGGAAATTCCATCTGAAAACAACATGGCAAAAAAATATTCGTCAAATTTTTGACGGATTGGCTTGCAAAAGGGGCGAACCGGGGTATCTTCTCTGAGACGACAGCGGATGGGGTGCCCCGTCAGGCCTCGCCTGTCCCTGTCCTCCGATTTCCCCGTTCTCGCCTCCTCCCGCCACGGGCGGTGCGGTCCCCCCAAGGCCGCCATCCCTCCCCTCCGGCTCCTCCCCTCCCCACCTCTCTCTATTTCAGTAAGGAAAAGAAAGGAATATGGCAAAAGAATCTCCCGCCTCCTCCACCTCGGATATTCAGCAGCGCAATCTGAAACTCGCCCTGGGACAGATCGAAAAGGAGTTCGGCAAGGGCTCCATCATGCGTCTGGGCGACCAGAAGCACCTGGATGTGCCCACCGTCTCCACCGGCTCCCTGGCCCTGGATCTGGCCACTGGCATCGGCGGAGTCCCCCGGGGCCGGATCATCGAAATCTATGGCCCCGAATCCTCCGGTAAGACCACGCTCTGTCTCCATGTCATCGCCAATGCCCAGAAAAACGGGGGCACCTGCGCCTTCGTGGATACGGAACACGCCCTGGATCCCCGCTACGCCAGAATCATCGGCGTGGATACGGACAATCTCCTGGTGGCCCAGCCGGACTGCGGCGAGGATGCCCTCAATATCGCCGAAACCCTGGTGCGCTCCAATGCCATCGATGTCCTGATCGTGGACTCCGTGGCCGCCCTGACGCCCAAGGCCGAGATCGAAGGGGAAATGGGTGACCAGCACGTGGGTCTTCAGGCCCGCCTGATGAGCCAGGCCCTGCGGAAGCTCACCCCCATCGCCGCCAAATCCAATACCTGCGTGATCTTCACCAACCAGATCCGGGAAAAGATCGGGGTGATGTTCGGCAATCCCGAGACCACCCCTGGCGGACGGGCCCTGAAGTTCTACGCCTCCATGCGCATGGACATCCGGCGCACCGGCGTCATCAAGGCTCCGGATGGCCGCTCCCTGGGAAACAAGGTGAAGGTGAAGATCAACAAGAACAAACTGGCCGCCCCCTTCCAGGAATGCGAGTTTGACATCATGTTCAACGAGGGCATCTCCAAGGCGGGCTCCATTCTGGCCGTGGCCCTGGATCGCCATATTGTGGAGAAGCGGGGATCCTGGTTCTCCTTCGGCGACATGCAGCTGGCTCAGGGCGCCGAACAGACCAAGGCCCTCCTGAAGAGCAATCCCGAATTGGCCGAACGCATCGTGGCCGAAATCCAGAAGAGCCTCCCCGAGGCCACCGCCATGGAACGCCCCGCTCCCCTGCCTCCTCCCGAAGGCGAGGCGCCCCTGGATGCCGATGACCTGGACACCCCGGTGGATCAACTCTAGGCAAAACGTCTCCCGCTCCCCCTCTCTCTTCCCCTCGCCGGAACGCTGTGAGCCCCCCGCCCGCAGTGTGGGGACAAGAACCGGGAAGGGGGGCAAGAGGGGGGGGCTGGGATTCCGGGCGTTTCCTGTTACCTTTCGCCAGGTTACGGTCCATCGGCTCTTCTTCCGGATTCTCCCCAAGGCCTTCCCCGGAAGGGGGCTCTGAGGCTCCTTGCCCGGGGGGCTACGCCCCACAATAGGGCAGGGCGGCTTCCTTCCCTCCTTCCCTCCTTCCCTCTGTCCCGCCCCCTGCTTCCCGTCTGTCCTTCAGCCCCCCCTCCTTCCTCCTTTTTCCCTTGCCCATGTCCATGCCCTTTCTCTCCTTCGCCGACCTCCAGAAGGTAACCCGTGGCCGCTGGCTGGTGGCTCCGGAGGATTTGGCATCCGGGGTTTCTGCCCTGTCCGATGACAGCCGGCATCTTCCCCAGGGAGGGCTTTTCCTGGCCAGTCCCGGGGAGTTGACAGACGGGCACCGGTATGTGGGAGCGGCGCTGGAGAGCGGCGCCGGGGGCGTGCTCCTTCAGAATGCTCCTGCGCCGGAGTGGGAGGAGAGGATGCGGCGCCAGGGTATTCCCTGTCTTCAGGTGGACTCTTCCCTGGCGGCCTACCAGCGGCTGGCTCTGTGGCATCGGAACCAGTATCCTGGGGCGGAGGTGCTGGCCATCACCGGGAGCTGTGGCAAGACCAGCACCAAGGAGATGTGCGCCGCCATCCTGGAGGAGCGCTTTCCCCAGGGGGTGCTGAAGACCCAGGGAAGCACCAACAATCACTTCGGCGTGCCCCGGAATCTCTTTCGCATCCAGGAATCTACCCGGGTGGCCGTCATTGAGATGGGCACAAACCATCCCGGGGAAATCGCCGGTCTGGTGCAGCTGGCTCCTCCCCGGGTGGGGGTGGTCTGCAATATCGGACAGGCCCATCTGGAGGCCTTCCATACCCTGCGGGGGGTGGCACGGGAAAAATCCGCCATTCTCCAGGGCATTCTTCCCGGGGGGATGGGGGTCTATCCCGCCGATGCCCAGGGGGCTGATCTCCTGAAGGCGGCGGCGCCTCCCGGCGTGAAACTCTTCTCCTTCGGTACCCAGGAATCGGCTGACCTCCAATACCAATATCTGGGATTCCGGGAGGGACGCTTCCAGGTGCGGCTTCGCTGGGGGTGGCTCAACCAGGAACGCCTCCTGGCATGGGACCTGGGCGGTGCCCACATGGCTGCCAATGCCGCCTGCGCCGCCTGCGCCGCCACCCTCCTGGGATGCACCCCCGACCAGGTGCTCCGGGGACTGGCCAACTGCCAGTTGCCGGGAGGACGCATGGAATTGCGGGAAAAGGATGGCATCCAGTGGATCAACGATGCCTTCAATGCCAATCCCACTAGCGTCCGGGCCTCCCTGGACTGGTTTGCCGAGGTGGTGCCCTCCTCCGCTCCCCAGTTCCTGGCCCTGGGAGATATGCTGGAAGGAGGGGAGGACTCTCTCCGCGCCCATCGGGAGATTCTGGCGTACGCCCGGCAGAAGTGTCCCCAGGCCCGGCTGCTCCTGGTAGGCCCTCTCTATGCCCAGGCTGCCGCCCTGGAACCGCCCATTCCCGCCGCCTGCTTCGCCACCACCGAGGAACTCCGGGAGAAGATGCCTCCCCTGCCTCCGGGAAGCTGGATTCTGCTGAAAAGCTCCCACGGGATCGGACTCTCCCATTTGGCGCCCCAGTAGCCATGCCCTAATCCCCCTCTTCCTTTCCTGGGGAAAATCCCGTGTAGGGAGGGCTGAGGGGGGGGGGGAGAGGGCTGAGGGGCTGGGGGCAGTCCGGTGACGCGACTGGCCTGTTGTGGACCCAGGGCGGCGGGGCGGGCGGCCGGCTTTTCCGCATTCTCTCCGTTCGGGGAGTCTTCGGGGCGGGGGAACGCCTCCCTTGCTCTCCCTGGGCGTTGCGACGTGGGGGAGGGTAATCCTGGGTGGCGGGAGGAAAAATCCAGGGAACGGGGGGTATATTCTGACCCTGCGTCCGGTACTGCCTTCCTGTGTCTGGGGTGTTTTTGCCCCCGGGGGAGGGGAGGACTGGCGTTCACGGAGCGGGGCGTTGCGGGGGATGGCGAAAGAAACATCCTTGGAGGAAGATCATGGCACAGGCTCTGAAGGGCATTCGGGAATACAGATTGCGGTTCAGTGAGAGCGACCGGTTTGGGCGCATGAAGCTGAAGACCTTTTTTGATTATGCCCAGGAAGTCGCCGGGGACCACGCTTCCCAGCTGGGGGTGGGCCTGGAAACTCTCCTGCCCCTGCACCGAAGCTGGTTCCTCTCCCGGATGAAGCTGGAGATCCTCCAGTATCCCATGGTGGGCAGCGACATTCGGGTGACGACCTGGCCGGCGGGATTCGACCGTCTCCTGGCCCGGCGTGAATTCCGCTTCGCGGAACGAACCCCGGCTTCCTCTCCGGAAGACCCCTCTTCCTTCCGTCTGGTGGCCCGGGCCACCAGCAACTGGCTGCTGATGGATACCGCCGCCATGCGCATCCTCCCCGCCGAACGGCTTTGCGGCCCCCTCCTGGAAGGATTCTCCCAGGAGGATGTGGCCTTCCCCTCCCTGGGAAAACTCCCCGCCCTGCCGGAAACGGAGGATAGCCTCCCCCTCAAGGTGAGGCCAACCCAGATCGATGTCAATGGACATCTGAACAATGCCGAATACGCCGCCATTCTCCAGGACGCCTTGGGAATCGGCGTCTACCCGGCCACCTTCCAACTCAACTACCAGAAGGCCGTCCCCCCGGAGGCCACCCTGTCCGTCTCCTGTCAGCGGGACGGGGCGGGGGAAGAGGGATTCCTCTGCACGGGACGGGTGGATGGCGCGGTCTCCTTCGAGGCCGCCGGAACTCTTCTCACTGTGAAACAAGGAGATCAAGAACATGGGATTTGACCGCGGCGGAATCACCTGCCGGATTTGCAAGCTTCCCCAGCCCCTTCCCAAAGACGCCCTGGAACGCTTCGCCGCCCTGGCGGCAGGCCCCCTGGAACAGGTCCAGGACGAGCCCACCTGGGGATGGGTCACGGGCCGTTTCCTCCTGGACACGGAGATCAATGCGGATACCTGCCAATACGGCTCTCTCCTCCATCTCTGCCTGCGGCAGGCGGAGCGTAAGGTGCCCTCCAGCCTGATGAATGCGGAATGCCGCCTGGAGGAAATGGTGCAGCGGAAAGTCCGCAAGGTGGAGCACCTGAACCGGAAGGCCATCCGGGAAATCAAGGAGGAAGTCCGCAAGCGCCTTCTGCCCAAGATGCCTCCCACCTTCTCCGGCATCTACGTGGCCATCGACACGGTGACCGGATTCCTCTATGTCAGCGCCACCAGCGAAAAGCAGCTGGATCTCTTCACCGGCTTCTTTGCCAAGGCCATGGGATTCGATCCCATTCCCATGACGCCGGACGCCCTGGCCCAGGTCCTCTTCGGCACCGATCCCTCCACCGTTCCCGCCGTGAACATCTCCCCTGCGCTGGAGGAGGAGGTGGGGGCCACGGGCCAGCTGGGAGAGAATTTCCTGACCTGGCTCTGGTTCTTCCAGGAGAGCCGTCAGGGGGTGCTGCCTCCCACCCGCCTGGGTGAGTTCAGCCTTCTGGTGGACGGGCCTCTGACCTTCGTGGCCCAGGGAAGCGGCTCCTTTGAAAGCAGCCTCCGCAAGGGGACGCCCACCAACTCCGCCGAGGCCCGGAGCGCCATGCTGGTGGGAAAGAAGCTCCGCACCGCCAAGCTGGTGGTGGCCCGGAACAAGGGCGAGGAATGGAGCTGCACCCTGGATGCCAGCCAGCTCGTCTTCCGGGGACTGAAACTGCCCGAGGGAGAGGCCATGGATCCCGCCGATATCTTCGAGGAAAGAATGGCCAATCTGGACATCTTCCGGGAACTCCTCTTCCAACTCTTCCGGCTCTATCTCGAGACCGTGAAAGACCCTGCCAAGCGGCAGGAATACCAGAAGCAGGCGAAACAGTGGGTCCAGGACCATGCCCAGTTCTGACGCCATAGGCGCCAGGCTCCTGGGGGTGGGGGTGGACCTGGTGGAGATCTCCCGCCTGGAAGCCTCCCTCCGAAGAACCGGGTACGCCTTCCTCCGGAAGGTCTATACCCCGGCGGAACTGGAGGCCGCCCCGCCCCGGGAACCCCGGAGAATCCAGTATCTGGCGGCTCGCTGGGCGGCCAAGGAGGCCCTGTCCAAAGCCCTGGGCACCGGCATCACCGCCCAGTGCACTCTCCAGGACATCGAGGTCCTGAATCTCCCCTCGGGACAGCCCCGCATGACCCTGCGTAACGCCGCCCGGAGGACGGCCGACGCCCTGGGGGTTCGGGAGATCCATGTCTCCCTGGCCCACGAGGTCCACTACGCCATGGCCACAGTGCTGCTCACCGGAATCCCCAAGGAAGAGGACAATGGAAGCGGAGCATGACCTTTCCTGGCCCGAGATCCCCCTGGTGGCCCGGGAACTTCTCCGCCGGCAATGGCGCATGGCCACGGCGGAATCCTGCACCGGAGGGCTGGTGGCCGCCGCCTGCACCGAACTCCCCGGCTCCTCCCAGTGGTTTGACGGGGGATTGGTGACTTACGCCACCCCCTGGAAACTCCGTCTGCTGGGGGTTCCCCCGGAAACCGTGGAGAGCCACGGTGTGGTCTCCCTTGCCGTGGTGGAGGCCATGCTGGCGGGACTGAGGAGCCTCCATGGGGTGCAGGCAGGGGTGGCCGTCTCGGGAATCGCCGGCCCCGGAGGAGGGCTTCCCGGCAAACCGGTGGGCACCGTGGCTTTGGGGGCCTTCGCCGGCGACCGCCGCCAATGCCTCCTTCTCCACTTCCCGGGAGACCGCCGACAGGTGCGTCAGGCCGCCGCCCGACGGGTGCTCCAGCTCCTCCTGGAACAGCTGGATTCCCCCGGGGATCCCGCCCCCTGAGAATCTTCCCCACCCCTTTCTCCGGGATTTTTGGAAAAAGTTCCTGGACAGGGGTTGCAATGCGGGGAATGGGCGTTATCTTACGCAACGCGCCAAGTCCTCAGGAAGAGGCCGAATCCGGAAGGCCGGTTCACCCGGGGCTCAGACGCCACATACCTCAATGCCTACATAGCTCAGTTGGTAGAGCGCATCCTTGGTAAGGATGAGGTCTTCGGTCCGATTCCGAATGTAGGCTCCACATTTTGGAAGGCATGGACGGGCTGCTTCAGTCCATCCATGCGTTTCGTCTATTAAGAGGGACCTCCTGGGGAGGGGCGGCGCCTCGCCAACCCGTAACCCCGCAGTCGCTCTCCTGGACCCGGATCTCTCCTTGCCTTCCCCTTCGGAAGGGCGAGAAAGCCAAGGGTCAGGAGGGAGAACCGCCCGGTCCCCGCTCTTTTTTTTCTTTGTTTGAATCATCACAGTTGAAGTAACACAAGCCGCATCCGGCGGTGCTTCGCAACAAGAACACGAGGTAGCAAAATGGCAAAAGAAACCTTCAAGCGGGATAAACCCCACTGCAACATCGGTACTATCGGCCACATCGACCACGGCAAGACCACGCTGACTGCCGCCATCACCATGGTGCAGTCTGCCATCTACGGCGGTGATGTCCGCGACTACGCTCAGATCGACAACGCCCCCGAGGAAAAGGCCCGTGGTATCACCATCAACACCTCCCACGTGGAATACCAGAGCGAGAAGCGTCACTACGCTCACGTGGACTGCCCCGGCCACGCCGACTACATCAAGAACATGATCACCGGTGCTGCCCAGATGGACGGCGCCATCCTGGTCATCGCCGCCACCGACGGTGTGATGGCTCAGACCTCCGAGCACGTCCTGCTGGCCCGCCAGGTGGGCGTCCCCGCCATCGTGGTCTTCATGAACAAGACCGACATGGTGGATGACCCCGATCTGCTGGAGCTGGTGGACTCCGAGGTCCGCGACCTCCTCAACAAGTACGACTTCCCCGGCGATGACACCCCCATCATCCGCGGCTCCGCCCTGAAGGTCACCGAGCTCATGGCCGCCACCCCCGCCGACAAGGCCAAGGAGGTTGCCGAGACCGATCCCACCTGCCAGTGCATCCGTGAGCTGATGGCCGCTGTGGACAGCTTCATCCCCGAGCCTGTCCGTCCTCTGGACCAGCCCTTCCTGATGCCCATCGAGGACGTCTTCTCCATCGAAGGTCGTGGTACCGTGGTTACCGGCCGTGTGGAGCGTGGTGTGATCAAGGTTGGTGACGCTGTGGAGATCGTGGGTATCCGCGAGACCCAGAAGACCACCGTGACCGGTGTTGAGATGTTCCGCAAGATGCTGGATCAGGGCCAGGCTGGTGACAACATCGGCTGCCTGCTGCGCGGCACCAAGAAGGAAGAGGTTGAGCGTGGTCAGATCCTGGCCGTGCCCGGCACCATCCATCCCCACACCAAGTTCAAGTGCCAGGTCTACGTGCTGACCAAGGAAGAGGGTGGCCGTCACACCCAGTTCAAGGATGGCTATCGTCCCCAGTTCTACATCCGCACCACTGACGTGACGGGTGTCTGCCACCTGGAGGAAGGTGTCCAGATGATCATGCCTGGTGACCACGCCACCATGACCATCGAGCTGATCGCTCCTGTGGCCATGGAAGTGGGTCTGCGCTTCGCCATCCGCGAAGGCGGCCGCACCGTGGGCGCCGGTAACGTCTCCGAGATCATCGAGTAGTCCTCCCCTCGGAGCAGGCGAGTACCGGAGGGGCGCCCCAGGCGGTCCCTCCGGGAGTTCCCGCCTCTTTCTTTCGGTGGTTGACGGATTTCCCGGAATGGGGGGTCCGTCACCGTCGGGAGAGGAGTTCCGAGTTTCCCGTTGAAGAAGGAGCCATAAGCCATGCCCTCCGAAATCATCCAGCTGGCCTGCACCGAGTGCAAGCGCCGCAACTACACCACGACCAAGAACAAGCGCAATACTCCTGGTCGTCTGGAAATGAAGAAGTATTGCAAGTGGGACCGCAAGGTCACCACCCACCGCGAAGTGCGGTAGTCTTTCCGGCGATTTCCCGGTAGGATTTTCCCGCAGGAGAGTAGCTCAATTGGTAGAGCAGCGGTCTCCAAAACCGCAGGTCGCAGGTTCGATCCCTGTCTCTCCTGCCATTCTTGTTTTAAAGGCTTTCAGCCCTGTCTGGTGATGTGCGAGGCGCATCCAGGCAAGGGGAATCCCAGAGAATCATGACCAATCCCATCAAGGCAATCCAGAATCTCTATTTTGAGACCGTGGCGGAGATGAAGAAGTGCACTTGGCCCACCCGGAAGGAACTGGTTCGTTCCACGGCGGTGGTCCTCACCAGCCTGGCGCTTCTCACGGTGATGGTGATGGTCTTTGACTGGGTCTCCCAGGGGTTTGTGAGACTCATTGCCGGAATGTAGTCTGCGGTCTCTTGAGAGAGGCCGGGACTTTCCGTTCCCTCCCTTGAAGCGTAGTGTCTGTACCATGGAAAACATCGACAAGACCCAAAGCCATTGGTATGTTCTTCAGATCATGAGTGGTCAGGAGAACCGTGCCTTCAAGCTGATCCAAAACCGCCGGGAACATGATGTCCAGGACGGGATTGACGATGGCGTGGACGACATCAAGATTCCTGTGGACAAGGTGGTGGTGGTGCAGACCAACGCCAAGGGCGTGAAGAAGAGCGTCACCAAGGAGCGGAAGCGCTATCCTGGCTACATCCTGATTCAGGCCAGATTGTACGGAGAGGACGGTCAGCTGAATTCCGAGGTCTGGGACATGCTGAAGAACACCCAGGGTGTCATCGGCTTTGTGGGCGGAGACCGCCCCGTGATGCTCAGCCCCAGCGATGTGGCGGAGATGATGCGCATCGAGGAGGAGAATGAGACGGCCAAGCCCAAGGTGATGTTCAGCGTGGGCGAGACGGTTTCCATCAAGAATGGCGCCTTCCAGGGCTTCAATGCCGTGGTGGAGGCCATCGATGTGGAGCGGGCCCGTTTGAAGGTCTCCGTGAATATCTTCGGACGTGCCACTGCCGTGGATCTGGGAACAGACGAGGTGGAGAAGGTCTCCTAGCAGCCCCCCATCTTTTCTCTTCCCCTTCTTATCCTTTGGGTCGCCTATTCGGCGGCCCTTTTTTATTGTCGGACCAACAGATGTCTTCCTCGCCCGCTCTGGAAGGTGAGGGAGGGTGTCATTTTGGTCCATTGGAACAGGGGGGGATCCCCCCGCATTTTGACGCTACCCCATCCACCCTGAACCCCGTGGGCGGGGGTGGTGGGGCGGAATACCCCGGGGGTGGAGGCCGGGGATCCGGCCGGGAACCCCCCGGGGGTGAGAACGATATCGGTTATGCCTCGAAGAGGAGGAGGGCGTATCCTTCCACCAGAGGAACCGTGACTTTGGCGTAGCCGTCCTCCACCTGGAAGGGGAGATCCTGGGGGATGCCGTTGGCTACGCACCGCACATGGCGTACTGGGGTATTGTCCAGCCGGAGATGGACTTCTCCGTTGACCACGGCGGGCCGGTCATCCACTTCGATGGTGCCAAGGCGTTTTTCCGGGCAATAGGTCATCAGGTGGACCAGGCGCAGATTCTCGTTGAACTGCAGGAAGGCCCGGGCGAAGCTGGGCAGTCGGCGGGTGCGGATCTGTGGGGTGGGATCCAGGATCTTGAGGAGATTTTCCAGGAGGAGTCGGGTATCCCGCATGGCCACCTGGGCATAGCCTTGGAAGAGATTGGCGGACAGATAGGTGATGTTGCCCTTTCGGAGGAGGAAGGGGAGTTGGGTCTTCTCGGCGGGGGGCGTGTAGAAGTTCACGTGGGTGCCGTCCCATCCCTGGTGGCAGACGGGTCTGACGCAGAAGAAGAGGGATTGGGCTCCTTCCGTGGGGGCCACCTGGAAGCCATCGCCAAAGAGTTGGAGGGGCATGTCGGGCAGGCCTTGTCCCAGGGTGCCCTCCGGCTGGAAGTAGAGTGGCAGGAAGGGGGAGGAACCCTGGTAGGTGGCGGGCCATTCCTCGCCCAGGGCGAACGTTTCGCCGGAGGGCTCCAGGCCCGACTGGCCCGTGGCCAAAATCCGCCCTCCCTTGGCCAAGTGGGCCTTCACCCGGGAGAGGATCTCCGGGGAGAAGGAGACCTCGTCTGGGAAAATCAGCACCTTGTAGGGCTCCCAGGAAACGGCCTCGGTGACAATGTCAAACTGCACCTTTAGCTCCGTCAGCATCCGGGTGGCACCCTTCAGGGCGTCATCGTCGGGGTATTGGCGAAGCGGGGAGCGTCGGGGGAAGACCACCGCCACCTCCGGACGATTCTCCGCCTCCAGAGTCCACGGATCGTACCACTGCAGCTCCTGGTAGAGCGTCTGGACCCGCTGGAAGACGGGGAGGGGCCATCGTCCGTCGGGGGGAAGATGGTCGGCCAGTTCGGGGCGAATCCCGTTGGCCACGCCGTAGAAGAGATCGTATTCCAGGCTTTCCCGGGTGCGGAGGGTGCCGAACTGCCCCCAATCAATGAAACGACCCGTCATGTTCAGAATCTGCTTCCCGCTCTTCCGGGCCAGAGGACGCATATAGTGGGCCATCAGAGGCAATTGCTCGTAGCCGTTCCCCCAAGGAGCCGTGGGCAGACATTCCGCCTCCAGTTGGGTGTCCATCTCCTCCATCTCCTCGAAGGGGCGCCCGTTGAAGAAAAAGCGCAGCCCCGGCTTCAGGGAGGCCAGCTGGTCGTGCAGCCGCTGGGCCAGGGCGTGGCTGGCGGCGTGGTTGAAGCGCAAGACGGCCTCCTTGTCCTCCGGATCCACCCCCAGAGCCTCCATCTTCTGCCGGCAGGCAGGGCACACGCAGTCGGAGGCGGCCATGCAGTCAAAGAAAAATCCGTCCACATCGTACCACGCCAGCACTTCCCTGGCCATGGCCAGGAGATGCTCCCCATAGCCGGAATTGTAGCACGCCCGACGGTAGTAGAAATCCTGGGGGGGGTATTTCCCTGGCGTGGCGCTGACTTCCCGCCATTCCGGATGTTCCCGCAGCACCTGATCGCTGTAGTGGACGTTGAAATAGGCGGCGAGGGCGATGCCCCGGCTGTGGCATGCCCGGGCGAGGGAGCCGAAGATGTCCTGGGTGAGGGCGGGATGGGGTTTGCCGACCTGGGTGGGATAGTAGGCATGCCCCTGGTTGCAGCAGGCGTGGATGGTCAGAAAATCCACCCCGCACTGGGAAAGCTGCCGCGCAAACTCCTCCGCCTGAAAATCCTTCCCCACGTCAGGGACGGAAACCATGGTGTGAAAGTCGAAGAAGAGGGAGTATCGGATGGGTTTCATGGGATGACGGGGCAGGGTGCGGGGAGGAAAAGATCCGGGAAATCCAGCAGGTGGAATAGTATAGCCCCTCTTTTTTCCAACCCGGGAAGGCACCGGTTCCCCAGGGGCGATTTCCCGGGAATTTTCCTCCCCCATTTCGGAGGATTCCAGTATATTATTCCCCTGCCCGTCACCGCTTCTTGGGGGTGGTGCAACCGGGGCAAGAGAGCCACTCTCAGCGATGCTGACGCAACTTAAGGAAACGGTTGAGTTGGAAGAATTTTTGAAGTTCGACCGTGTGACGAAGTCATACGGTTCCCTGAAAGCGGTTGACGACGTCACCCTGACCATACGCCGGGGGGAGATCTTCTCCATCCTGGGGCCAAGCGGATGCGGCAAGACCACCCTTCTGCGGATGTTGGCCGGCTTTGACACGCCGGATTCCGGACGGATTCTTTTGGACGGGGAGGACATCACGGATCAGCTTCCCAATGTGCGGAAGGTGAACACCGTCTTTCAGAACTATGCCCTCTTCCCCCACATGACGGTGCGGGAGAACATTGCCTTTGGCCTGAAGCTGAAGCATCTCCCCCGGAAGGTGATTGACCAGGAGGTGGACAAGATGCTGGCCATGATCCAGATGGAGGCATGCGCCGACAAGAAGCCCAACCAGATCTCTGGAGGGCAGAAGCAGCGCACCGCCATTGCCCGGGCCCTGATCATGAAGCCGCGGGTACTGCTGCTGGACGAGCCTCTGGCCGCCCTGGATCTGAAGCTGCGCCAGCGCATGAGCCTGGAGCTCTCCCTGATCCACGACGAGGTGGGCATCACCTTCATGTATGTCACCCATGACCAGAATGAGGCCATGAGCATCTCCGACCACATCGCCGTCATGCACAACGGACGGGTGGAACAGGTGGGGACGCCTGCCGAAATCTACGAGGCCCCCCGGACCAGCTTCGTGGCCGCCTTCATCGGCGACACCAATTTCTTCGACGGATGCATCTCCGAGGTGGTGGACTCCGAATACTGCTGGCTGGATGTCCCCGAATTGCCGCCTCTTCTCTGCTTCAACGACAAGAAGAAGGCCAAGGGGGATCTGGTGCATGTCTCCATCCGGCCGGAGAAGTTCTCCATTTCCGTGGAGCGTCCCCAGACCGGCCCCAAGCAGAATGTCCTGCCCGCCACGGTGGAGGACATTGTCTACCAGGGAGACCACACCCGGTACTGGGTGAGCATCGCCCCGGACTGGCGGGTGGCCGTCACCCGGCAGCACAACCGCTTCATGCTGGACGAACGCCCCATCACCTGGGGAGACAAGGTCTTCATCTCCTGGCAGTCCGATGACGGCTTCATGCTGGAACGCTACAGCGAGAAGGACGAGGATCTGCTGCAGATGCCGCCCCAGCTTCCCGGGGACGAACCTGCCCAGGAGGCCCCGGCGCCGGCGGCGAATGGGGCGTCCGGGGAGGAGGAGCGGAAATGAAAGCGCCGGAAATGCGCCGACGCGCCCTGGGGGAGTATGCGGTCACCGCACCCTCCCTCCTCTGGATGACGGTCTTCTTCCTCCTGCCCACCCTCATCATCTTCGCCATCTCCTTCCGGAGCCGGGGAGAGTTCGGGGGCATCGGGGATCAGTGGACTCTGGAGACGCTGAAGGCCCTCCGCTATCCCAACTACCCCTCCATCATCTGGAGGACCATCTGGATGAGCGTGGCCTGCACCGCCCTCACCCTGGCCATCGCGGTGCCTGTGGCCTACTACATCGCCCGGGTCTCCACCAAGGTGAGGGATACCGTGCTTCTGCTGACCATCATCCCCTTCTGGACCAACTTCCTCATCCGGATCTTCGCCTGGAAGTCCGTTCTTCATCCCGATGGCCTCCTGAAGCACTTCCTGGTCTTCTGCCACCTGATTCCCCCGGATGCGGTGCTGCTGTACCGTCCCGAGGCGGTGCTGCTGGTGATGGTCTACACCGAGCTGCCCTTTGCCATCCTCCCTCTCTACGCCGCCGCCGAGAAGTTCGACTTCTCCCTCTTTGAGGCGGCCATGGATCTGGGGGCCAGCCGCCTCCATGCCTTCTTCCGGGTCTTTGTGCCGGGCATCGCCGACGGACTCCTCTCCGCCTGCCTCATGGTCCTGATTCCCTGCATCGGCTCCTACGTCATTCCCGACATGGTGGGAGACAAGGATTCCATGATGATCGGCAATGTCATCGTCAAGATGACCCTGGAACACCGGAATCTGCCGGCGGCCGCCGCCCTCTCCTCTGTGATGACGGCGGTGATGTTCCTGCCCCTCCTCTATTTCCTCAAGGGAAAGAGACAGCCGGACGGCTCGGCCAAGCCGGCCAGGGAGGTGGTCTAGCATGAGCATGCGCCGCAGCCATTTCCCCGCCATCCTCACCTGGACGGTGATTCTCTTCTTCTATGTCCCCATCCTCCTCCTGGTGGTGAACTCCTTCAACGCCAACCGCCAGGGCACCGTCTGGCTGGGCTTCACCTTCCGCTGGTACGAGGAGCTCTTCTCCGCCAAGGGAAGAGACATCTGGCGGGCCCTCTCCAATACCCTGATTGTGGCCACCTTCTCCACGGTGCTCTCCACTTTCCTGGGAACCTGCGCCGCCTTTGCCCTTCATAAGTACAAAAGCCGGCTGCAGAGCTTCCACTACTGCCTCATCTACACCCCCCTGGTGGTGCCGGAGATCCTCATCGGCATCAGTCTGCTGATCTTCTTCATCGCCCTGAAGGTGCAGCTGGGGCTGGCCACCATCGTCCTGGCCCACGCCACCTTCTGTACCAGCTACGTGGCCATGGCGGTCCTCTCCCGGCTCCAGGATTTCGACATGACCATCCTGGAGGCGGCCCGGGACCTGGGGGCCAGCCGATGGGTCACCACCTGGAAGGTCCTGGTGCCCATCATCCTCCCCGGCATCTTCGCCGGGGCCCTCCTGGCCTTCACCCTCTCCATCGACGACTTTGTCATCACCTTCTTCGTCAACGGGCCGGGCACCACCACCCTGCCCATCCAGATCCAGGGCATGATCAAGCGGGGCACCATGACCATGATCAATGCCCTCTCCACTCTTCTTCTCGCCATCACCTTCCTGGTGATTCTGGGATGCCAGATCATCATGAAGCGCAGCCAGCGCAACGCCGGATAAAGGGACCGCACACCTCGGAGACGCCAAACCATGCCAACGCTGAAAGACTTCAACGCCCGCCATCGCCGGGAAAGCCTCTCTCTCTTTGAAGACGAAACCCGCAGCAACTGCACGGTGGAGGAGGCCAAGGCCCTCCAGAAGGACCTCAGCCGCCGCCGTCGCCGTCGCGCCTTGCTGGTGGCCATTCCTCTGGTGGCGATTTTGGCGGGCGGGGGGCTTTGGGGGTACCTCCATCGCCGGGCGGAAGCCCAGGAGCTGGCCCGTCAGGAGGAGGAGCAGGCGAAAGCCCAATCCCAGCAGGAGAATGTGGAGGGGCTTTCCGAGGCCCGGATGGAGCTCCGGATTCAAGGCGTATCGGAGGACAGCACTCCGGGGCAGGTCTCCTTTGTGGCCCAGCAGGCGTTGTGGCAGAAGCCCAGCGAGGTGCGGGTGGTGAAGGTTTTCAGCGGCATGAAAAAAGAACCCCTGCCTTTCTCCTTGAGCATCAACGGAGAGACCAAGGTCCCGGTGGTGGACCAGGATGGCAAGGAGACCACCCTGGACCTGACCAATCCCCGGGTGGATGCCGAATTGCTGGCCGCCGCCGTCTCCCAGGCCTGGAACCGCCTCTATCCCGATGCCCTCCATCCCATGGAAATCCAGATTCCCAAGGCGGAGGAAAGCCCCTCCCAAAAAGCGGAAAAACAGCGCCTGGAACGCTTCCAGCAAATCCCCCAGCTGGACGACCCCCGGATGGTGAATCCCTCCGACCACTAGGCTTCCCTTTCCTTCTTCCCTTCCTGATGATTCCCAAGTCATAGACTGCTGACCTATGCGCGTCTACACCTATCAGCAAATCGCTTCGATCCTGGAAACTTCCGCCCCCATGCTCATGCTGGATCTGGCGGAGCTGGACGAAAACGGGGATGCCGCCCTGGGATGCAAGGCGGTTTCCATTAGCGAAGGGGTCTTCCAGGGGCATTTCCCGGGACAGCCTATTCTGCCTGGCGTGCTCCAGGTTTCGGCCATGGTTCAGCTTTCCCGCCTCCTCTTCCAGGAATCCATTCCCGGCATCGGGGGCACTCAGATTGTCCTGCGTCAGATTCGGCGGTTGAAGTTCCGGAAGCCGGTCTTCCCCGGGATGATGATGAAGGTGGAGGCCCGTCTTCAGGAGCGCCGGGTGGACGGGGAGGCGGAATTCCAGGTGAGCTGCTCCACGGAGGCGGGCCTGGCCTCCTCCGGAACGCTCCTGCTGGCCCGGGTGAATACCTCGGATTACGAACATCCCCGCCACATCGCCACCCGGCCGGAAAGCCCCTTCCGCCAGGCCATGGAGGAGGGAACGGTCACCGATGCCACCGGCCTGATGGAGATCCTGCCCCATCGCCCCCCCTTCCTCCTGCTGGACAAGGCGGTGAATCTGGGGCAGCCCGAACCCGCCCGCATCTATGGATGCAAGAATCTCAGCGCCTGCGACATGATGATGCTGGGCAACACCACCGGCATCTATCCCTTCCCCCTGATGCTGGAAGCCGCCGCCCAGCTGGGATGCGCCCATATCCTCTCCCAGCCGGAAAACAAGGGAAAACTGGGCATCTTCCTGGGCATCGACGAGGCGATTTTCTTCCAGCATGCGAAATTCGGGGATTCCCTGGTCATCGCCGGACACTGCGACCTGGGCGGGCGCGCCGGAATGGCAGAGGGAGAACTCTGGGTGGACGACCAGAAGATCGCCACCTGCGCCATGAAGTTTATCCTGGTGGATTCTCTCCGGGGCTGACAGACAGCCCGGGGGTTCCCCAAGACTGCACCATAAGGATCCATGACCTCCGTTCCGCAAAAAACAGGGGAGAATGACTTCCCTCAGCCCCCCGACGGCACGGGGCAGGAAAGGGAGGCCCGGGGCTGGGCGCGCTTCCGCCGCCTCCCGGAATGCGGCACCCTCTTTCTCGGCCTGGCCGTGACCCTGGCCGCTCTGATCTGGATGGGAATCTCCCTGGGCACCCATTCCCCCCTGGGACGCATCTTCCCCAAGATCCTGACCTCCCATCTTGTCCTGGGGGCGCCTATGGGAGCCGTGGAGGGGGCCAAGTACTCCACCTTCTCCCTCTGGCAGAATGTCCTCTTCAATGGCATGGTCACCACGGCCCTGATCTGCTTCTTCAACACCCTCTTCGGCCTCTCCGTGCGCCGGGTCTTCCGCCTTCCTCTTCTGCACGAGACATTCCAGGGATTGCAGGTGGATGCCCGTCGTCAGCGCCGGATCTGGGCCCGGTTCGGCCTTCTGGGCGTCTTCGCCTTCGTTTTCATCCCCCTGCCTCTCACGGGACCCATTGTGGGCTCCCTGCTGGCACGGCTGGTGGGATTGCGGTACTGGGGGGCCGTCACCACGGTGATCAGCGCCAGCCTGACCTCCATCCTGGCCTGGGGATATGCGGCGGACAAGGTGCAGAAGTATTTGGGGAGCCGGGTGCTCCAGGTGTTCCTCTGGGGGCTCATTCTGGTGACGGTGGGGGTTGCCGTGGCCGCCAAGATCCGGAATTTCTTCTGGGCCTCCTCTCCGCGGAAAGAGAGTGTGCCGGAGGAGGAATGGAAGGAGTGGGAGAAGTCGGAGGATGTCCCGGAGGAGGGCCGCCATGACGAGACCCATTCCTAGCGCCGCCTTCCGGATTCTCGCCCTGCTTCTTTGGGCAGGTCTACTCCTGATTTCGGTTCAGGCAGGGGAAGAGGGGAAGGCGTGGCCTACTGTCCAGGAATGGCGGGAGGGCCTTCTTTCCCTGGGGGCCTCGGAGGCGTTCTGCCAGCGGGTGCTGGCGGAAGAGGGGATGGAGCAGGCGGGGGAGAGGTTTTTGCGCCAGGGGATTTGGGGTGTGCCGGAACCGGGGGAGGGGGAGGCCATGACGCTGATGACCCGGGCCCTGGAGGAGCTTTCCAGGCTCTCTCCGGAAAGTGACCGCTTTGCTCTTCTCCAGGATCTGGGGGGCCTTCTGTGGCAGGAAAAGCTCCTGGAGGAGTGCCAGCGCTGCCGGGAGGACGATGCCCTGCAGACCTGCCTGCTCTTTCTTAGCCTTCGGACTCTCCGGAATTTCCAGGATCAATGGCCCGAGATGCCGGGTGGCCGCCTCCGCAATACGGTGGAGTTCCTCCGGGACTGGCTCTCCTGCGACAGCCGGTGGCATCCCCTTCGGGAGGCATGGCAGCCGGGGATTGCGGCAAAACTCTCCCCCACGCCGGAATGGCCGGAGGAGGGCGAGACGGGAAGGATGCTGACCCTTCCCGGCGAAACGGAGGCTTCCCAGGATGCCGCCCTCTGGCTCTGCTGGGTGTGGGAATTGCCTGCCGGCCGGGATCAGGGGGAGGAAAGGGGCCTCTGGGTGCCCCCGCTACCGCCGGGAAGCCGCCTTCTGCTGGATGGCCAGGAGTGGTCTGAGGCGCTCCCGGAAGGGAAGTGCCTGATGATTCCCCTGGGCGCCGGGGAGGATTCCCCCAGGAAAATCCGCCTGTCCCTCCTCTATCCGCCCCAGGGAGGCAGGAGTCTCCTTCCCTTTTTGGTCATGGAGAAGAATCTCCCGCCGCCTGAGGACGCCCCCTGACGAACCCCATCCCCTTTCCCTCGGAACGTAAGTCGCCATGGAAGAAGTATCGGAACGGACATCTCTCTGCCTCTGGGGCGGCAACGTCCTGTCGTTCCTGTGCCTTCTTGCCTTGCTGCTGACCGCTTGCGGAAAGTCCGCCCCCTCCCCGGATCCCGCCGCGGGGACGCAGGAGGAATGGCCTGCCGTGGAGGCCCGGGAGATGCGCTGCGCCTCCCCGGTGGACGGCATGCCCATGAAGGCCCGTATCCACTTTCCCCCCGGCTATGACAACGCCCACCGGCGCCCCCTGATCCTGGTTCTTCCCGGGGTGGACTTCCCGGATTCCCCTCCCATGGGGGAGGCCATGGTGGCCCGGCTGCTGCCGACACGCCCCGCCCCGGGGGTGTGCCCCCTGGCGGTGCTCTGGGAAGACTGGGGAAGAATGTTGGAATATCTCCTGGATAACTTGCCGGCGGAGCGTCAGCGGGTGTATCTGGTGGGGCAGGGGAGAAGCGGGGTGGGATTTGCGTGCCGGCATGCCCTGGTGCTGGCGGGGGCGCGGCTGACCTTCCCGGAGGAGGCACAGGAGGAGGAGTTCACCCTCCCGGAACTCCCGGTGCGGAATCTGTGCAATCTCCCCCTCTGGCTGGAACTGCCGGCTTCCGGAACCTCCCAGGGAGGGCGGGAGCTGAAGGCA
>JAEDNW010000159.1:0-4199 GCA_016302315.1 Lentisphaeria bacterium | reverse complement strand
AGGGAAAAAGGGGGGGGGGAGGGAGCCGGGACGCCAGGGGCGCCGCCGGGGGAAGGAATCCTCAATATAAGCCCTGCCGCCTGCCCTGTTCCTGCCTATTCTCCCAGGAGGGCCTGGAGGGTGAAGACCAGAAGCACCCCTGCCATGAGGGCGAAGGTGGCCTCCTTTTCGTAGCCGTGGGCGTGGGTCTCCGGAATCATTTCGTCGCTGATGACATAGAGCATGGCTCCCCCGGCAATGGCCAGAAGGAGGGGGGCGATGCCGGAGAAGAGGGAGACCAGGGCGTATCCGCCGAAGACGCAGGCCATGCTGGCCAGGCCGATGCCCAAGGCGATGGCCAGGATGCGCCGGGTGGCCACGCCGATGGCGAAGAGAGGAGCCACCATCACCACCGCCTCGGGAATGTTCTGGAGGCAGATGGAGCCGGCCACCGTCAGGACTTCCCCCATCTCCCCGGTGCCAAAGGAAACCCCCGTGGCCAACCCCTCGGGAATCTTGTGGAGAGCCACGGCGGAGACGAAGAGGAGGACTTTTCCAATCCCTTGGTTGTGGCGATGCTCCTCCTGATCCACGCCGGCCAGATGATGAAGATGGGGCACCAGACGATCCAGGCAACTCACCAGCCAGCCCCCTAGCAAGGCTCCCGGCAAGGCCATGAAAATGCCCCGGGGGGCCAGAAAGGCGGGAAGAAGCAACCCCACCATGGCCGCCGCCAGCATTACTCCTGCGGCAAAGCCCATGACAATGTCGTGAAAGCGATGGGGAATGCGACGCACCAGAACGCCCAGGAGGCAACCTAGGATGGTGGAGGCGCACACGGCCAGAGAGACGGAAAGGAGGATATTCATATATAACTACTTGAAAATAAAGGAGTTATGATGATATTAGAGGAAAGTGGAAAAGAAATCTGCCCGGAGGGCACGGGCGGGATGTCCTCCGGGCAGGGGAGAGGGGAGGCGGGGGGATGTCTCCGCAGGGAGAATTCCCCGCCTCCCCTGGTGTGGGATTCGCGTGTGTCTGTGGATTAGCGCTTCCGGTATCCGCACTTGGGGCAGACGCCGTTTTCATCCAGGGCGATGCCGCAGAGGGGGCAGCGGTCCACAGTGCCGGCGGGAGTGAATTCCTGGGAGGCGGCGTTGACGCCGCTGGTGAAGGTGATCTTGGCGATGTTCAGCTTGTCCTTGAGGAGATCGTAGACCATCTTGATCATGCCTTCCACCGTCATGGTCTCCTTGGTGACCACCAGACGGCACTCGGGATAAGCGGTGCACAGATCGGTCTTGAAGGCGGGCCCCTTCATGGTATTGGTGGGAGCGCCGTCCCGAATTCCCTGCTTCTGGTAGACATCCAGGATGGCGGGCAGGAGGGGATCGTCCTCCCGGAGCACCAGGGCGTGGTCGAAATTCTTGAGAACGGACCAGGCCACCTTCTGGATCTCGTTGCAGGGGAAGACCATGTTCACGCCGGGGTTCACCGTGTCTTCCACCTCGATGGTCAGGACGCCGGTGTGACCGTGGAGGTACTGGGCCTCGCCTTGGAAGCGGTAGAAGCGGTGGGCGTACTGAAGATCAAAAGTCGTAATGGATCGCATGAGAGATACCTCCTTGGGATTCCGCTCTGCACGGAAGCGGGGCTGGGGTTGCGGGGAAGCGCTCCCCGTCCTTCCCCTCGTGCATGGAGAGGGAACGGGGAGGCGGAGGGCAGGGGCCCCTCTCCGGAGGAAAGGGGCCGGCAACACTTAGTAGTTCTCGGCTTCCACCTGGAAGTAGGCCTTGGGATGGAAGCAGACGGGGCAGACCTCGGGGGCCTTCTCGCCGATGTACACGTGGCCGCAGTTCCGGCACTGCCAGCGGTTCTCGCCCACGCGCTCCCACACTTCGCCGCTCTCCAGATTAGCCAGCAACTTGCGATAGCGCTCCTCGTGGTGCTTCTCAATGGCCGCTACACCCTCAAACTGCCGGGCAATGGCCTCAAAACCCTCCTGACGGGCTACTTCCGCAAATTCCTTGTACATCTTGGTCCACTCCTCGTTCTCCCCTGCCGCAGCGGCCAGCAGGTTCTCCGGGGTGGTGCCAATGCCGCCCAAATGCTTGAACCAGAGCTTGGCATGCTCCTTCTCGTTGGCCGCCGTCTCCTGGAACAGGGCCGCAATCTGCTCATACCCCTCTTTCTTCGCCTTGGAGGCAAAGTAGTCATACTTGTTCCGGGCCTGGGACTCGCCAGCAAAGGCGTAAGCCAGGTTGGCGGCGGTTTTGCTTCCTTTCAGTTCCATTGGAATGTGTCTCCTTGTTGCTTGTGGGTTCTGCCGGGACGCCTGGGGCGACAACCGGGAAAAGGGGGGGGCAGGAAGGAATGTTATCCTCGTTTGGCTGCCTAAAAACCCCTGAATTCGGCGTGCAAATAAATTTAACATTCAAATTTGGATTGCAAGGGGGCTTTCCAAGGTTTTTCCACTTTTTCTTGCATACAGGGCTTCTTCCCAGAATCCCTTGAGAGGGCAACCCGCGTGTTCCCATGCCCGGCGCCTGCAATGCACGCAGAGGACACAGAGACAAAAACACAGAGGACAGGTCAGGCCCGGGCGCGCGGAGGGCACGGAGAGGCGGGACCTGCCCCCCGCACGTCCCGCCTTTGGGGGGGGTAATAGATAAATCCTAGAGTCTCTAGATCTCTAGGATTCTAGAATCTCTAGAACCTCTAGAACCTCTAGAATCTCTAGAATCTCTAGAATCTCTAGAATCTCTAGAATCTCTAGAATCTCTAGGCCTTCGATGCCCTCCCTCCGGAAAAAAAGGGGGAGAATCCTCCTGAACCCCGGGAGGTGGGACGAATCCTCGCCGGAATGGAATCCTCCGAAAAGGCGGAAAACGGACTCAGGAACGCGCTGGAGAAAAACGCCTATTCCATCGGGGAAAAACCTTCATCTCAGAAGAATCCCGTGGATATCCAGGTGATTAACGCGAAAGTGGACGACTTGCTAGCCGGGAGAATTTCCAGGAAAGACGGAGCGAAGATAGACTACAGGATCCAAGGGGAGAGTATTGAAACGATCTCCCGGGATGCCAAGAGGGTCATCGATGAATTTTCACAGAAGAGAATCCCTCTGTCCACAGGCAAGGAACTCTACTTCTCCCCGGATCGAAGAACCATAGACGCCTATGGCGGGGACATGACCACTGCCTGGGCGGAATACGCCTTGCATCTCGTGACCCATCGGGGAAAGACGAAGGACGGGAAAGTAGTCCGTTTCTTCGACGAGAAGAATGTCAGCGCCATCCTGCCGAACATCCAGGACATCATCAACGAGGACAGGGTTAAGTGCAGAGACAATTGGAGAATCGTTTTCTATGGTCAGCAAAAGACGGACGATTCCAAGAAAAGAAATAAATTCGCAATGCTCGTTTCGGAAATGGACGCAAACGGGGATATTTCCTGCGACCTTCGATATATCACGGGCATGCTTCAAAGAGGAACCCTCCCCGACAATACTGTCACCCTTAGGGAGGCAGTCACAGGGAGTTCTGCGATAGGGCGCGCACCTTCCCCTGCAACCGGCTCAAATGTAACACCAAACCAAAAGCTTTCCATCACGGACCTTCCTGGGGAGTATTCTCCCGCGCCGGACGGGGAGCCCCCCCGTCTCATCTCCGCCGCCTACAGTCCATTGCAGTAGGAGCAGATCGTGAAGATGCTCAAGCCGGTGATGGACGGGGAGATGGGGGAGGACGCCGAGGCCCTGGGGGAATACCTGGAAATTTGCGGGGTGAAGCTGGCCAGGACGGAAGACGCCCTCTATTTTGCCAGACTTGCCCGCCAGGAATTGGACCAGGACGCCGCCTCCGACGCCAAGCTACGCCTGGAAGAGGCGGCCAAGCCCGGGGCGAAGCTGACCAAGGAGCAGATCCGGGAGGTATCCCGTCTTCTCGTTCCCCTGGTCAAGGACGGGAAGGGGGAGAAGGAGGCCAAGGAGCTATTGGCCAAAAACGGCATCGCCGCCACGGACAAGGGCGTCTCCGCCTATTTGGAGAGGGCGAAGGAGATGGCCAGAAAAGGCAGGAAGGATCCCAGACGGCAGAAGGTGCGGGAGTGGCTTTTCGACAGGACGAACTTCTTCCGCATCATGGAGCAGGCGGGAGACTACGGGAAAATCGTTCCTTCCGAGCGCTTCATGGGGCAGGAGTTTTCCGGCTCCTTCATCG
>JAEDNW010000029.1:0-19627 GCA_016302315.1 Lentisphaeria bacterium | reverse complement strand
ACCGGAAGCCCTTTGACCGCGACCGGAAGCCCTTTGACCGCGACCGGAAGCCCTTCGACCGCGACCGTAAGCCCTTCGACCGCGACCGTAAGCCCTTCGGGGATCGCGACCGGAAGCCCTTCGGAAACCGTGGGCGGGACGAGGGTGGCTCCTGGATGGACCGGGAGGACCGGGGCTTCCGGAAAGAGCGTGGGGAGCGGAAGGACTTCCGTTCCGGGCGTCCTCCCCGTTCCTGGAGATAGGCGCGGGCCGTTGTCCTTCCCGGGGATGGCTTCGGGAGGGACGGTGGCTTTCTTCCCGGGGTATTCCGGGAAGAGGCGTTGTCTGTCAGGGCAATCCTAGCAGGGAGGAGGGATAGAATCCCATGTTGGAAGGGAAGCGTCGGGAAACCACCAGGGGGGAGCGAAGCGAGGAGCACTCCCGGCGCGTGCTGGGATACGACCGCCTTCTGGAGGAGATCGGGGAATATGCCCAGAGTGCGGGGGGGCGTCGCCGTGTGCTGGCGCTGCGTCCCCGGTATGTTCTGGGAGAGATCCAGGAGCGCCGGGGGCTTTATGAAGATCTGATGAAGTTGGGGGAGAGCGCCTTCGGGCTGCCTTCCCTTGGGGGAGAGGAACTGACGGCGGTATTGCTGCGGGTTCAGCCGGCAGATGCCCTGTTGGACGGTCTGGAGCTGCGTCTGTGTCTTTCCCAGCTGCAGACGGTATGGGAACTGGAACGGTTCCTGCAGGGAAGCCCGGTGCAAGGCCTGGCCTCGCTGCAGGCGCACACCCGGGAGCTGGATCCCTGCAACCCCTTGCGGGAGGCGCTGCTGCGCTCACTGGACCAGGAGGGAAGTCTCCTGGACCGCGCCAGCACCCGGCTTTGGGAACTCCGCCGGAGCCGGGCCGTGACGGAGCGCCGCCTCCAGCGCACCCTGGAGGAGCTGATTCATGATGCCTCCCTGGATGGGGTGCTGCGGGAGCGCTTCGTGACCCAGCGGAATGGCCGGTATGTGGTGCCTGTGCGGCGGGACGCCCCCTCCCGGATGCCGGGGCTGGTCCATGATGTCTCCTCCTCCGGCCAGACCCTCTTTGTGGAACCCGCCAGCACCCTGAGCCTGGGCAACGAACTCTCCACCCTCCTGGCGGAGGAGCGGGAGGAATGCCGCCGGATTCTGGCGGAGCTCTCCGCGGGTGTCCGGAACCATCTCTCCGCTCTTCAGCGGAACGGGGAAATCCTGGAGGAGCTGGATGCCGCCTCGGCGGTGGCCCGATGGGCAGGGGACTACTCCTGTCTGCTGCCGGCCTTCGGGGGCTATCTGCGCCTGGAATATGCCCGGCATCCCCTGCTGGAATCCCAGTTCCGGCGAGAGGGGGCGGGACGCAAGGTGGTGCCTCTGAATCTCCAGCTGCCCAAGGGCACCACGACCCTGGCCATCACCGGCTCCAACACCGGCGGAAAGACCGTCACCCTCAAGACGATCGGACTGCTGGCCATGGCCGCCCAAAGCGGATTGCCGGTGCCCGCCGGGGAAAACTCCCTCTTCCCCGTCTGCCAGCGCATCCTGGCCGATATCGGCGACGAACAGTCCCTGACCGAAAATCTCTCCACCTTCTCCGGCCATCTGGCCCAAATCGGGAGGATTCTCCGGGAGAGCGGGGAGCCCGGGGAAAGCCTGGTGCTGCTGGATGAGCTGGGAAGCGGCACCGATCCCGCCGAGGGAGCCGCCATCGCCTGTGCCATCCTCCGGGAATTGGCCCGCCGACGGGGACTGACGGTGGTGACCACCCACCTGGGGGACGTGAAGAACTTTGTCCACGCCACGTCGGGGATGCTCAATGGGGCCGTGCGCTTCGACATGGCCAGCCTTCAGCCGGAGTATGTCCTGGAACTGGGGCATCCCGGGGCGAGCCATGCCCTGGCCATTGCCCGGCGCCTGGGGATTCCGCCCCATGTCCTGAAGTCCGCCGAAGGATTCCTCAGCGGCGAGGAACGTCACTGGGAGGAAGTGCTCTCCCGCCTGGAGGAGGAGCGCCGGGAGGCCTCCCGGGAACGGGGGCTGGCCAAGACCGCCCGCCAGGAGGCGGAGGCCGCCCGACAGGAAAATCTGCGTCTCCAGGCGGAACTGCGGGATACCCGCAAACAACGCCTCCATGCCTCCATGCAGGAGGCCCAGGCTCTCCTGGACAATGCCCGCCGACAGGTGGAAAATCTTCTCCGGGAACTCCGGGAGAGCGGGGGACAGAAGAAGGGGGAGGATGCCCCGGCCCAGGCGGCGGCCAAGGCCCGGGAATGGATTGCCCGGCGTCAGGAGGAACTGGAGAAGGGATTGCGCCAGACCGCCCAGAAGCCCCCGACCCCGAATCTCCCCCGGAAGGAGTGGACAGTGGGACGCCGCATCTGGGTGGAACGCCTGGGCGCCCACGGAAAAATCCTGCGGGTGGACGAAAAGCGGGGCATGCTGGAAGTGGATGTGAATGGCCTTCCCTTCCAGATGAAGTGCCCGGAGGTCTTCCCCGAACAGTCCCCCGAACCTCCCCGCCAGGAGGCCCGCCAGGTGGTGGTCCGCGCCCCCCTCTTCCAGGGACAGACTTCCCACGAACTCCTGCTGGTGGGGATGCGGGTGGATGAGGCGCTGAGCCGCCTGGAACGCTATCTTAATCAATGCCTTCTGGCCCACCTCCAGGAAGTGCGCATTGTCCATGGATTCGGGACGGGACGCCTTCGGGAGGCGATCCACCAGTTCCTGCGGCGGCAGTCCTACGTCCAAAGTTTCCAGCTGGGGACAAATCCCATGGAGGGCGGCGGCGGCGTGACCTTCGTGCGCCTGGCACCTCCCGAGGGAACGCCCCCCTCTCCCCGCCAGTGAGACACCTCCTGCCCGGGGCACAGCCTTTTCCTCTACGTCTTCATTAGGGAGCAAAGTCATGAACGAACAGGGTCTGAACGAAGAGTTGGCGAAAAAGCGCACCGACGTGAAACGCCGGCTGAATTCCACGATGCCGGGCCTGGCCGCTTTCCTGGAAAAACTGGAAGTCCGAAGCCAGGACAGCGATTTCGAGACCCTGCGGGCCATGGTGAAGGAGGCCCTGAAGGACGGCGCCCAGGGCGCCCTGGAACTGCCTCCCCCGCCCCGCTGGCAGGATCACCTCATCGAGGAGAAGATCACCCACAATGCCTCTGTCCTGGATGTGGGGTGCGGCGAGGGAGATCTCCTGGTGCGCCTCTCCGAATCCCGTCAGGCCCGGGTCCAGGGTATCGAATTGGACCAGGAAATGGCCATGCGCTGCATCGAACGGGGAATCCCCACCTATCACGGTGACCTGGAGGCCAGCCTCCAGAATTTCCAGGAGGACAGCTTCGATTTCGTGATCCTGGAGGAGACGCTGCAGACTCTTCAGCATCCCGTGGAGGTGCTCCGGGAACTGATGCGCATCGGCAAGAAGGTGGTGGTCTCCATCCCCAACTTCGCCCACTGGAGGGTGCGCCTGGCCTTCAGCCTGGGTGGCCGCATGCCCCGCACCGCCTCCCTCCCCCATACCTGGTTCAATACCCCCAATATCCACCTCTGCACCCTGAACGACTTCATGGATTGGGTGGAGATGGACCATGTCCATATCCTGGAAAGCTGGAGCCTGGTCTCCGGACGGGTGGTGCCCTATCAGAACGAACACAACCTGACGGCAGAACAGGCCCTCTTCCTCTTGAGCCGAAAGGGGGACGCCCCCGGAAACGCCCGGGCAAAATGACCCCCGGAAAAAGGGGGGGGATGGGCGGTGCCGTAGAACGGCATGCGCAAAAAAAGGGGCGGACCAGGATTGACCTGATCCGTCCCTTTTGCGCGTGTTAGGGGGGGGAGGGATTAGCCTAGGGTATTGGCCCGGGAAGCGTAGGAGGTGTGCAGCAGCTCCTCCGCCAAATGGGAGAGGGGTTTGCCGTAGAACTCCCGGTAGAGCTCCTGGATTTCCGGGTTGTTGTGGCTCTCCCGGAGGGACATGGCGGCATCCCGCTGATAGATGGCTGCCGTACGCTGGGCCACCACCTGCTCCCGCAGATCGTTGTCGCACTTGGGCTGTCCGCCGCCGCCAATGCATCCGCCCAGGCAGGTCATGACCTCCACGAAATCATACTTCGCTTGCAAGGCAGGGAAGTCCTCCAGGAGCTTGCGGGCGTTGGCGGTGGTGTGCGCCACGCAGGCCCGGATGGTCTTGCCGGCGATGGTCACCGTGGCCTCCTTGACCCCCTCCATGCCCCGCACCGCCTCCAAGGCGAAGAAGTCCTTGGGGGCCTCCTGGCCGGTAAGGAGCCAGTGGGCCGTGCGCAGAGCCGCCTCCATGACGCCGCCCGTGTTGGCGAAGATGACGCCCGCGCCGGAACCCCGCAGGCTGTCGTAGGGCGTCTCGGGAAGGGAGGCGAAGTCGATGCCTTCCTGCTGGAGCCACTTCCCCAGCTCCCGCACCGTGAGAATGGCGTTGAAGTCCCGCATCTCCGGCTGGCCAATCTGCTTGCCTGCGGCATGGAATTCCGGGCGCAGGATCTCGAATTTCTTGGCGGTGCAGGGGGTGACGCCCACGTTGAAGATTTGCTCCGGCTGGAAACCCAGGCGTTTGGCGTAGAAGAGCTTCAAGGTGGGGCCGCTCATGAGCAGGGGGCTCCGGGAGGTGGAGAGATGGGGGATGCGTTCCGGGAAGAAGGTCTCCACGAACTTCACCCAGGCGGGGCAGCAGCTGGTAAACATGGGGAGGCTGCTGCCGGGGGTGGAGAGGCGGAGGGCCAATTCGGAGGCCTCCTCCATGATGGTTAGATCCGCGGCGAAGTTGGTGTCAAAGACATGGGAGAATCCCAAGCGCTTCAGGGCGGAGACCAGCTTCCCCTCGCTGAAGGTCCCCGGGGGCAGGCCGCAGGCCTCGCTGATGCCCACCCGGGTAGAGGGGGAAGTCTGGACGAAAACCACCTTCCGGGGATCCGCCAAGGCTTCCTTCACCGGGGCGAGGGAGTCCCGTTCCCGCAGAGAATTGACCGGACAGTAGTTGATGCACTGTCCGCATTCAATGCAGATGCCCACGTTGTTCGTCTTCTCCAAAGAGAAGTGGCCGGCCACGCTCTGGCGCTCCCGGCAAACCTTGACGCATTGGCCGCATTTGATGCAGAGGGATTCCTCCCGGACGATGGAGGGATCCTCCGGCTCGATGGGAACCCGCACATCGGCGGGAAGATGCTTGGCGGCGGGAGAGGACGGGGCAGGGGGAGCCGACGGCTTCCCTCCCTGGAACTTCTCCTTGCCAAAGTGGCAGATGGGACACTCCCATCCCTGGGGAAGATCGGAGAAGCGGGTGCCGGGAGCAATGCCCTGTGCCGGGATCCCTTTCTCTTCATCGTAGACGTAGCCGCAGATGGAGCAGATGTATTGAGCCATAGGGGAGAAAAGCCCCTCCTTGGGGCTGAAAAAAGAAGGGAAACCTGGTGCCCCGGCCAGGGCACAGGGAAGCCCATCAGGTTTCCTCGCCTTCTGACCGCCTCCCTCCCCCGCCCCCACCCGGAAACAGCCCCGGGAAGAAGCGCCACGCGGGGGAAAAGGAAGAGAAGAGGCCAGAGGAAGACAAAACGGGAGAATGGCTTTGGCCGGAGGGATGACGACACCCCCTGGACGCCACCGTCAAGAGGGATGAAAAAATTAAGATAGCACGAATTGAGAACTTTCTCCACCGCCCGTCAAGGGTTCCCTCCCTCTTGCGGGGAAGAGAGGGGGGCCAGGACGGGGGGAAAAAACCTTTTCTCCAGGAATGGCAAAGCGTCGGGGGAGGCTATGCGGGTCTGGGGCTTCCCTGGCCGTCCTATGCGTTGGGCAGGGGAGACAGGCCGGAGTGGCAGGGTTATAGTTATTCCCATGTTGCGTTTTTTCCTGACATGCCTATTTTTTCTCGGGGGGCTTCTTCTGGGGGAACTCACCCAGGAGGAGACTCTTCAGGCTTGCCGGCGGCACCTTGCCTCCTCGGAGGCGTCGGAGCGTCGGGAGGCGGTGCTGGTGCTGAGCAAATATGAGGATCCGGAGGTGCCGGGATTGCTGGCCCAGGCGTTGGGGGACAGGGACGCCTCGGTGCGCATGGCGGCGTTGGTGTCTTTGGCGGAGAAGCCCGCCTATGTGCGCCAGGAGTCGGCGGGGGTGCTGGCCTGCCTTCAGGATTCGGAGGTGGAGATTCGCCGTCTTGCCTCTTCCCTGCTGCCCTCCTGTCTTGGGATTCATGTATCGGGGCGTGTGACGGTGGCGCCCGGGGCCCGGGTGACGAGCGGGAGTGGGCAAGGGGAGGAAGGGGAGGCGTTTCTGGCGCTTGCCCTGGGGGACGAGGATCGGGAGGTGCGGAAGAACGCCTTGAAGGCCACGCCCTTTTTCGCGGGCTCCCTTCCTCTGGCGGTGGTGTCGCCCTTCTTGCAGGAGGAGTCCCCCGAGGAGATCGCCCTGGCTGTTCCCCTGGTGGTGCGCGCCAACGCCCCGGTGTCCCAGCGCCTCGCGGCGTTGCGTCCCCTCCTGTCCCATCCCTCTCCGGAACTCCGGGAACTTTTGGCCAAGATGCTGGGAGAGATGCCGGCGTCGTGGCCGGTCTTGGAGGAACTTTCCCGGGATGAAGTGGCGTCGGTGCGGGGGGAAGCCCTGCTTTCCCGGTGTCGTCTGGCCCCGGAGGAACAACGGGGCGCCCTGGCGGAGGAGGTGGGAGAATTTCTGGAGAGCCGGGAAGGGGCTGGCATTTCCGCGACTCTGCTTCGCCGTCTGCTCCATGCCTTGGAGGAGTTTTCCCCGGAGGGGGCGGAGGCGGCCGTGGCTTCTCTTCTCGCCCGGGAATTTCCCCAGGAGAGCCGGGAGGAGCTATGGCTCCAGGTGCTGCGTCATCCCGAGTGGCAGAAGACGCTGGCAATTTCCACCGTGGCGGATGCCCTGGCCACCCAGGGCAATGTTCCCTCCCTGCGGAGAGTCCTCCTTTCCCTGCTGCGCAAGAAGGCCGGAGAGATGACCCGGGAGGATCTGCGGCGGCTGCAGCGAAGCCCCCAGGTGGAGGCACGGCAATGTGTGCTGGAGTTGCTCCGCTCCCTCCCCAGGGAGTTGCGTGAGGAGGCGGTGATGGGCGCGTTGCTGGACGAGGATATCTCCTTGCGGGCCAAAGCCCTGGAGGTGCTCTCCTCCCTGCGTCCGGAGGGATGGGAGGAACTGCTGGTGGCTACTCTGGATGATCCCTCTCCCGTTCTCCAGATGGCCGCCGCCCAGGGGCTTTCCCGGTCCGGCACCCTTTTCCCGGCCAGCCGTGAGGCCCTCTCCCGCTGGCTTCCCCAGTGCCCCGAAGGCGAGCTGAAGAAACGCCTCACCCAGCGCCTCCAGCGGAAGTGAGGTGACGCCTCTTCCGCATACTTCCCCTTTTTGTTCGTTTCTTTTCCCCTGGTCACAACCAACCCTATGATGAACGCAAATCAATCCGTGGACGCCCAGCGCATCCTTTCCCGAGCCCGTGAAGTGATGGATGTGGAAATCAGCGGCGTGCAAAAGGTCCGGGACGAACTGGGCGAACCCTTTGTGGCCCTGGTGCACAAGTGCCTGGAGATTCTCCACAACGGGGGAAAACTGGTGTTGTGCGGC
Source organism: Lentisphaeria bacterium (assembly GCA_016302315.1). GTDB lineage: Bacteria > Verrucomicrobiota > Lentisphaeria > Oligosphaerales > Oligosphaeraceae > UBA1724. Next base: position 12,021 of record JAEDNW010000029.1, on the reverse strand, counting down.
GTGGGCAAGAGCGGCCACATCTCCAAGAAGCTGGCGGCCACCCTGGCCTCCACCGGGGCGCGGGCGGTCTTTCTCCATCCCGTGGAAGCCATGCATGGGGATCTGGGGGTGGTCTCTCCCCAGGATCTCCTGCTGGCGGTGAGCTACTCCGGGGAGACGGATGAACTGCTCCGGGTGCTCCCTGCGGTGAAGCGCATGGGGGTCCCCATTGTGGGGATCACCGGCAAGGCGGAGTCCCGCCTGGGCACCTTCTCCGACATGGTGGTGCCCATGTCGGTGGAGCGGGAGGCGTGCCCCTTCAATCTGGCGCCCACCACCACCACCACCGCTCTCCTGGCCCTGGGGGATGCCCTGGCCCTGGTACTGCTGGATTGCCAGAATTTCCAGCTCTCCGACTACGCCAAAAACCATCCCGCCGGCGCCATCGGCAGAACCATCACCCTGACGGTGAAGGACTGCATGCGCACCGGAGAACGCTGCGCCGTGGTCCATCCCCAGGCCACCGTCCGGGAAGCCCTCCTGGCCATGACGAAGGCGCGGGACGGCGCCGTGGCCATCGTGGATGCGGAAAACCACCTCCTGGGCATCTTTACCGACGGAGATTTCCGGCGGGCCATGACCGCCAATGACCAGGTGCTCCAGGCCCCCATCGAGTCCGTGATGACCCGGAACCCCGTGGCCATCCATCAGGGACAGATGGCCGTGGAAATCCTCAAGCTCATCGAACATCGGAAAATCGACGATGTGGTGGCCGTGGATGACGACGGACACTTTGTGGGCATGGTGGATATCCAGGATCTCCCCAAGTTCAAGGTGATGTAATCTCCCTGGACAATCATCAAAAAATCCCCCTGCCGAGGCAAAGCGGAAGGGGGATTTTTTTATAACTACTTGATAGAAAGCGAGTTATAACATTATCAGTGCCTTATTGGGCGCAAGAAGGCAGAGGCCAGTCTACGCAAAGGTCGAATTCTCCCGCCGCATAGCAGTCGATGTCGTAGCGGTTGAAGAAGAAATGGAGTCCCCTGGCGTCGTAGTAGAAGTTTTCGGTGAGGGCGGGGCGGGGGAAGACATCGTCCTTTGGAGGGGTGGCGCCTCTGCGGCGATACTCTTCCTGGAGGGCCTGGAGGAGCTTCTCTTCCAGTTCCTTCCGTTGTTCCGGGGTGGCCAGGTCCTCCAAGGTCAGTTTTCGGGGGCCATCCTGGGTGCGGAGGAGGGTGAACACGTTGACGTTCCGGAAGCCATGGGCGCCACCCAGATATCCCTCCTCCTGGATTTGCAGGCTGACCACCTTGTCTGTGGCGAAGAGGACGGAGGCCTGGCGTTGGACGGTGAGTTCCTTCAGGGTCGTGGGGGTGACGGCGGGGTTTCCCAGGGCATGGAAGAAGGAGGTGAAGGCGTCTCCTGCGTTGGCGAGGCAGGGGCTTGCCTTGCCGGCGCATCCTTCAGGGCAGGATTTTCCTTCGGTGCGGGGGCATTCTGCCGGGGTGGCGAGGCAGGATTTTCCTTCGGTGCGGGGGCAAACCTGGGCGGGAAGGGAAAGAGAAAGAAGGCAGGCGAGAAGGAACGGGGCGGATAGAAGGCGCATGATGTCAGGAAGAGGTGAGGGGGATGGTCGTGTCTTTCCCGGGGGGGAGAGACGGCTACAGTGACCCCGTGTTTGGGGGGGAGTTCCCCGGGCTGAGGCACTTTTCCGGGCACCGGAGGGAAGGGATGCCCAGGAAGAAAAGGAGGCAGAGGAGGGCGGAGAGGGCGGATCCGGAGGAGGTGGCCAGTCCCATGGGGTAGAGGGAGTGGGGGAAGTGGAGGGAGGCCAGATAGGCCAGGGGGATTCTGGCCAGAAGGATGGAGCAGGCGTTGTGGAGGAAGGAGAGGCCGGAGCGTCCGTAGGCGCAGAAGAAGCCGGAGAAGCAGAAGTGGATGCCTGCCAGCAGGCAGTCCCAGACATATCCCCGCATATATTCTCCCCCCAGACGGATGACCTGGGCATCGGAGGTGAAGAGGGCCACGGCTTCCTCCGAGAAGAGGTGCATGGCCACAATGCAGAGAAGGCCGTAGCCCAGGGAAATGGCCAGGGCGCATCCCAGGGTCTGGCGCGCCCGATCATGGCGACCTACGCCGAGATTCTGGGCCGCCATGGCGGAAACCGAGGCCAGCATGGCCGAGGGCACCAGGAAAAGAAAGCAGATCTGCTTCTCCACAATGCCCACGGCGGCGGCGTCCTGGAGACCCCGGAGATTGGCGATGACGGTGATGACCAGAAAGGCCACCTGGATGAAGCCGTCCTGACAGGCGATGGGCAGCCCGATTTTCAGGAGCTGGCCCAGCAGGGCGGGCTGGGGGCGAAAGTCCGGGAGCCCCAGGGAGAGTTCTCCCCCCTTCCGGGTGAGGGGAATCAGGGCCAGGGCGACACTGGCTCCCTGGGCGATGACCGTGGCCAGGGCCGCCCCGCCGGGCCCCATGCCCCCCGGTCCCAGCAGGAGATAGTCCAGCAGGACATTGAGAAGTCCGGCCAGGGCCACATAGAGCATGGGGCTGCGAGAGTCCCCCATGCCCCGGAGAATGGCTCCCGTCACATTGTAGGCGGTGAGGAAGGGCAAGCCGCAGAAGCAGATGCGGAGATAGAGGCAGGTGCCTTCCCGGGACTCCGGCGGCGTGCCAAGAAGGGAGACGATCCCGGGGGCCAGCAGAAAGAGAAGCAGGGCCAGCGCCAGGGAAAGCCCCAGGAAGAGCAGGGTGGTGTTGCCGATGACCTGGGGAATGGCGTCTCTCCGTTTGGCGCCGGCAAGACGGGCCACCAGCACCGTGGCCCCCATGGACAGCCCGATGAGCACCACCGTCAGCAAATGCATGAGCTGGCTCCCGATGGAGACGGCTGTGATCTCCTCCACTCCACCATACCGCCCCATGAAATAGAGGTCCGTCATCCCGTAAAGGGTCTGCAGCAGACAGGAAAGCAGGAAGGGAAGGGAGAAGGAAAATAAAATCCAACTGACCTTTCCCCGGGTCAGATCCTGGGACATGGCCATGGGAGGGGAGAAAGAGGGCAGGAAAGAAGGGGGAATGGCCCGGCATTGGGCCCCTGGGACCTGGCCGGGAGGGGAGGGCGCCTCAGGGGCTTCCCTGGAGGGCCGTTAATATATTTCCCCAGGGAGGGGGACTCCCTCCGGAACCCCAGGCGGGAGAATTCCCGGAATCTCCGGGAGGAGATGACGGGATGTGTCCAATGCTGTCTATAAAGTGTAATAATTTTGTAATTGTTTGCCCCACAGAAAGAAAGAGAAAAAAATAACCCTGGCCTCCTTGCAAAATTGGGGAGGGGTGTATTACATTGGATTTCATCCCAGAACGGGAGGGAGGGTGTCTCCTCCTCCTGGTTTTTGCGGAGATGCGGGCGCCGGTTCCGGGGGAAATCCCGGAGGGTATTCCGCTTCCATTTTCCTGTGTTTGTCTGCGTATCCACCCCCAAAAAGGAGTCCCCTGTGAAAAACTGTTCTACCGACTGTGTGCGTAACTTCGTTTTGGCTGGCCAGGCGGGTGCCGGCAAGACTGCATTGTCCGACCTGATTCTCTTCAAGGGCGGAGCGGTCTCCCGTCAGGGCAGTGTGGACGCCGGCACGAGCGTTTCCGACTTCCGCAAGGAAGAGCAGGAGAAGAAGAGTTCCATCTATTCCGCCATTCTCAATACTCCCTGGAAGAATGGCCACCTCTTCTTCGTGGATACTCCCGGCGCCACCGATTTCTGCGGCGACGCCCTGAACGCCATCGGCGCGGCGGACTTCCTGGTGCTGGTGGTGGACGCCTCCCAGGGAATCGGCCCCGGAACCATCCGCGCCTGGCGCATGGCCCGGGATCTCCATCTCCCCCGCATGATTTTCGTGAACGGATGCGACAAGGATGAGGCGGATTTCGAGCGCACGGTGGAGCTGCTGAAGGAAACCTGCATCAAGAAGGCCTGCGTGGCGGTCACCCTCCCCGACGGGGAGAAGGGAGCCATGAAGGGCGTGGTGAGCGCCCTCTCCGGAGATGTGAAGGCCCTGGGCGAAGTGGCGGAGAGCAGCCACCAGAACCTGGTGGAGTGCATCGCCGAGTCCGATGAGGCCCTGATGGAGAAGTTCTTCGAGGAGGGCACCCTGTCGGACGAGGATATCCTCCATGGTCTCCGCAAGGCTTTCCTCACCGAGAACGTGGTCCCCATCTTCGCCGGCTCCGTGGCCAAGGACCTGGGCGTGACGGAACTGCTGGACTTCATCGCCGACTACGGCCCCGCCCCCACGGATGCCGTTCCCCTGAATCTGGCCACGGGCGAGGTGGACCGCAAGGCCGATGTCCCCGTGGGCTACGTCTTCAAGTCTGTCAACGACCTCTTCGTGGGCCAGCTGACCTACATCCGCATCCTCTCCGGCACCTTCCGTAAGGATATGGAACTGGTGAACACCGCCAACCAGGGCAAGGAACGCCTGGGTTCCCTCCTCCGTATCCAGGGCAAGGGACAGGAGAGCGTGGACGAGGCGGGCCCCGGCGAAATCGTGGCCGTGGCCAAGCTGAAGAACACCGGTATGCTGGAAATGCTCTCTGGCGGCGCCACCGACATCACCATGGCTCCTGTGGCCTATCCCCAGCCCACCACCATCTATGCCGTCACGGCCACCGCCAAGGGCGAGGATGACAAGCTGGCCGCCGCCCTGGGACGGCTGCTGGCGGAGGACAAGACCCTGAAGATGGTCCGGGATCCCGAGACCCACCAGACTGTGCTCCACGGCATGGGCGATCAGCAGATCAATCTGCTGGTGAACCGGATGAAGAACGATTTCAAGGTCCAGGTGGAGCTGGAATCTCCCCGGGTTGCTTACCGGGAGACCATCCGTGGCATCGGCAAGGCGGAGTTCCGCCACAAGAAGCAGTCTGGTGGTCATGGTCAGTTCGCCGAAGTCCACATGCGTCTGGAGCCCTTCCAGGGCACGGCGGATGAGGAGTATCAGTTCGGCAACGAAGTGGTGGGCGGCGCCATTCCCAAGAACTTCATTCCCGCCATCGAGAAGGGCGTGGCGGAGACCCGTCTCTCCGGTCCTCTCTCCCACTCCAAGTGCATCAACTTCAAGGCCGTGGTCTTCTTCGGCAAGTACCACCCCGTGGATTCCTCGGAAATGGCCTTCAAGATCGCCACCCGGGGCGCCTTCCGGGCGGCCATGGCCCAGGCCAAGCCGGAACTGCTGGAGCCCATCATGCGGCTGGTCATCGAATTCCCCGATGAATACATGGGCGCCATCCAGGGCGACCTGAATACCCGCCGGGGACGCATCCTGGGAATGGACCGGCAGGACGGACAGCAGGTGCTGACGGCGGAAATGCCCCTGGCCGAGGTCTACAAGTACCCCAGCCAGCTGCGCTCCATGACGCAGGGCCGCGGATTCTTCCAGATGGAATTCGACCGCTACGATCCGGTGCCCTCCGCCCTGGCCAAGCAGATCCAGGAAGCCGCTGCCAAGGAAGAGGAAGAAGAGGACTAGTTTCCTCTCCTTGCCCCTCGCCTCTCCTTGCCCCCGGGCCTTCTCCCTAAAAGGGAGGGCAACCCGGAGAGGGGGGAGAGGCTCCCTGGGCTCCTTTCCGCCATCGGGGCTTCTTCCCTGGCTTCTTTCTCTCTTCGGGGGGAAAGGCAGGAGGGGCCGTAGAATCCGGGGTAGATTATGCCCCTCGCCGCCTGGATTCCCTCTCTCCGGTTGTTTTTGTGGGGAGAGAGGGAGACGGGCCCCTCGCCAAGGACGGGATCTCCCGCCCCTGGATCATCCTGGGAAGCCCACCTTCCCGGATCCATGAACGTTTTTGCGCATTCCTATGATTGACGACGATTTTGCAGAGCGCCGCCCCCGCCGGGAGCGTGGCGCCCAGACGCCCTCCAAGTGGCTTCCTCCTGAGGAGTACGAGGAGAGGGAGGTGAATCCCAATGAGGGATTGCCCTTTGCCCGGAAGTGGCGTATGGCGGTTCTCGGCGGGTCCTTCGACCCGGTGCACCTGGGGCATATTCAGCTGGCGCGGCAGGTGCAGGAGATGCGTCTGGCCGACGAGGTGCTCTTTGTGCCGGCGAAGCGTTCCCCCTTCAAGGGAACTTCCATGATGAAGACCGGAAAGGAGCGGATGGCCATGCTGGATCTGGCCATTCAGGATGCCATGGCCGAAAAGCCCACCTTCCCCTTCCTCCGCAGCGACGGCACCACGGAAGAACGGGAATATCGCCTGGGGGTCTCCGATGTGGAACTCCAGCGCGCCGGTAACTACTCCTATACCTACGATACCCTTTCCCTGCTCCGGAAAATCTATCCCGATGTCCAGATCCTCTTCCTCATGGGAACCGACTGCCTGCCGGAACTGAAGGACTGGCACAACGCCGGAGGATTGCTGAAGGATTTCGATTTTCTGGTCTATCCCCGGCATGGCGTGGAACCCATGAGCCAGGTGGAACTGATCCGCACCTACGGCGTCCTGGCGCCTAAGCTGGTGCGGGCGATCCTGCCCCCGGAGGGCCTCCCCCTCTGGCCCCTCTCCTCCACCGAGGTCCGCGCAAAAATCGCCGGGCAGGAGGATTTGGATGGGGTGTTGACTCCCTCGGTCCAGAAGTATATCCGGGACCACAAACTCTATCAGGAGGTATAACCACCATGACGACAGATTCCCAAACCCCTAAGGCGGAAACCCTGGATTCCCTGGAAATCGCCAAACTCTGCGTGAAAACCTGCGAGGACACCAAGGCCCAGGATATCCTCCTCTTCGATGTCCGGGACCGGCAGGCCATGGTGGCGGAATACTACATCGTCTGCAGCGGCACCTCCATGCCCCATATCCGCGCCATCGCCGACCATGTGAAACGCACCATGGTGGAGGCGGGCCTGCGCCCCAGGGGAACCGACGGCGAACCCGAAAGCCGCTGGATGGTGCTGGACTATGGCCTGGTCCTGGTCCATATCCTGGAACCCGAAATGCGTAACTTCTACCAGCTGGAGGAACTGTGGGACGAATCCAAGGTCCTTCTGCGCTCCTCCCCCACACGCCCCGCCCCGGGATTCTCCGGCAAATAGCCCGGCATAGCCTTTTTTCGACCCCGACAAAACCGACGGCCCCGCCAGGCGCCCCCTTTCTCCCGCCCCGGCAAACGGAATCCTGATTCCCGTGCCGGAACGAGCCCTCTGCATGGAGGAGGGAGGGATGGCAGTGCCGTCGGCCCCCAACCTAGGAGGAAATACCACCATGAGAGTGATTGTCATCATGGCCGGTGGCACCGGCGAGCGCTTCTGGCCTCTCTCCCGCGCTTCCCGCCCCAAGCAGCTTCTGACCCTGACCAGCAGCGGGCAGTCTCTCCTGGCGGAGGCGGTGGAGCGCGCAAAGGCGGTTGTTCCCGCGGAAAATATCTACATTGCCACCAGCCAGAGCCTCCAGAAGCCCATCCAGGAGTGCAACCTGGGCGTTCCCCAGGAGAATGTGCTGGCGGAACCCAGCCATCGTAACACGGCCGGATGCCTGATCTACGCTTCCGCCTCCATCATGGCCCGGCACCGGGAACTGGGACCGGAGGGTGTGACCATGGGCGTCCTGACCGCCGACCACAGAATCCCCGAGGTGGGCCCCTTCGCCGAGACGGCTACCGCTGCCCTGGATGCCGCGGAAAACAACGACCGTCTGGTCACCATCGGCATCCAGCCCATCCGCCCGGAAACGGGATACGGATATCTCCAGGTGGATTCCGTGGACAACTCCGCCAGCAAGAACGAGAAGTTCCCCCTCTACACGGTGAAGGCCTTCCATGAAAAGCCCGCGGCGGATGTGGCGGCTCATTACATCGCCGGCGGACACTGCTACTGGAACTCCGGTATGTTCTTCTGGAGAGTCTCCACCTTCCAGAACGAGTTCAGCCGGGCCAACCCCATCCTGGCGGAAACCCTGGAGGATCTCACCGACGCCATCATGGCCAACGATGAACGCCGGGCCGAAGTCATCTTCGAGGCGATGCCCAATATCTCCATCGACTACGCCCTCATGGAGAAGTCCGACCGCATCTCCGTGATCCCCGGTAACTTCCTATGGGATGACCTGGGAAGCTGGGAGGTGATCCAGCGCACCTTCCCCCCGGATAACTCCGGAAACGTGGCCTTCGGCAACCCCGTGGTCCTGGACTGCAATTCCAGCATCATCTACAACTCCCCCGGACAGAACAAGGTGGCTGTGGCCGCTGTGGGCCTGAAGGATATGGTGGTGGTGGTGGATGACGATGCCGTGCTGATCATGCCCAAGAACCGCACCCAGGATGTGCGGGACGTGGTCACCGCACTCCGGGCACGCTCCGCTTCCCAGCTGTAAATCCTCCCTCTGAGGAATAACCATCCGGGGCGACGGGAATCCCCTTTCCCGCCGCCCCTTTTTTTGTTTCCTGCCCCCGCCCCGCGGGCGTTTTTAGTGTCAAAAATCGGGAACGCTCCCAGCGTAATCTTTAGTGTCAAAAAAGCGGGAGCCCCCCCCCCCACACACACAATTCTGTGATGGCTAGCCCCCGGCAAGGAAAGAAGAAAAAATGGGGATATATTTTCATTTTTCCCCGGTTTTCGTCGTCTTTCCTCCTGGAAATTGTCGTTTTCCCGGGGAGGGCGGTTTGCTTCTGGTTTTGTGTTTTGGTATTTCATGTCCAGTTCCTCCTGTTCCCGTTCCCGGTCTTTGTCGTCCCGTCTGGGGGTTCTGGCCCTTTTGATTTGTGCTTTCATCTGGGGTTTTGCCTTTTCGGCCCAGAAGAAGGGCATGGAGAGCCTGGGCCCCTTTTCCTTCAACGGGCTACGTTCCTTCATCGGGTTCTTTGCCCTGTGGCCTTGCATCGTGCTGCTGGACATTCTGCAGGGCGTGCGTCCCAGCTTTTGGGGGAGTGGGGGGAATACTCCTGGGGGGCGCCGTCGTCTGTTGGCGGGGGGTGTGCTTTGTGGCCTGGCGTTGGGGAGTGCCAGTCTGGCCCAGCAGGTAGGCATTCAGTATACCACGGTGGGGAAGGCGGGGTTTCTCACGGCGCTTTACATCATTCTGGTGCCCATTTTAGCCCAGGTTCTGGGGCGTCGCACTCCCTGGCTGGTCTGGGGGGCGGCATTCATGGCGTTGGTGGGCAGCGCATTGCTCTGCGGCCTTTCCCCGGGGAATTTCTCCCTGCAGAAAGGGGATTATCTGCTGCTGGCCTGTGCCTTTCTCTTTGCCATCCAGATTCTCTGTGTGGATAAGTTTGTGACGGCGGTGGACTGTGTCCGCCTGTCCGCCCTCCAGTTCTTCTTTGCGGGTGTGCTTTCCCTGCTTCTGGCGCCGTTGATGGGGGAGACCCTTTCCTGGGCGCAGATTCTGCGGGGGCTGGGGCCCCTGCTGTTCTGCGGTGTCCTATCCAGCGGCGTGGCCTACACGCTGCAGTGCGTGGGGCAGAAGTATGTCCATCCTGTGGTGGCCACCCTGCTGATGAGTCTGGAGTCGGTGATTTCCGCCCTGGGAGGATGGCTGGTGCTGGGGGAGGCCATGAAAGCCCGGGAGATGCTGGGGTGCGCCATCATCTTCCTGGCGGTGCTTCTCGCCCAGCTGGCCCCCACCTCCTCCCCCAGGGAACCCGCCTCCTGACCGCCTTTCCCCTTGCCTTCCTACTCTCTCTTCTCTAGGAGCGTAGACCATGCCGAAATGCAAACAATTCCCTGCCAATGAAGTCAATCTGGCCACCCAGCTTCGCTATTTCCGCAAGAAACTGGGGTTGAAGCAGGTGGAGATGGCGGACAAGCTGGGGGTTTCCCAGAGCCTCTACACCAAGCTGGAGGTCAATGCGACGGCTACTACCCCCCGCCGGGTGGAGCAGTTCGCCATTGCCCTGCATACGACGCCGGAATTCCTGCTGAAGGGAACCGGGCCGGAATATCTCCCCGGCAGTCCGGAGGCCGCCCCGAAACTCACCGACCAGGTCCTTCGGAAAATCCTGGTTTTCGTCATGAAGGAGGAGAATCTGGAGGCCGCCCGGAAACTGGCGGAATCCACAGCCCAGGAACCTGTGACCGTGATGACGACCCTGGTGAAGGGCATGATTCTGGGAGACGGTATTGCGGATTCTCTGGAGCAGGAGGGGCGGTTATAATATTATAACCAGTTCTGTCACAGTATTTTATAAATAAATATCAGATAAAGCCACGGGGGGGCTTTGTCCGGGATTCGTGGGGGGGGGAGTGGGCAGCATGGAGGGATGTGCGCTACATTAAGGCGTCCCTGCGGTTTCCTCCGCAACGCGAGTCGTGTAATGTTCCGGTTTTTTGAGTCCTTTCACCCAATAACCAAGGAGGTACGATGAACGTCATTATTTGCAAGGATAAGCGAGCCGTGGCCAGGGAGGCATATAAGCTGGTTCGCAACCGGGTGATGTGCGGACGGGCCAAGGTCCTGGGATTGCCCACGGGCACCACGCCTCTGGGGCTCTACCAGGAAATGGTGAAGGGATACAAGAAGGGGGAAATCGACTTCTCCGATGTCCACACCTTCAATCTGGATGAGTACATCGGCATGGGGCCCCAGGATCCCCAGAGCTACCGCTACTTCATGGATGCTCACCTCTTCTCCCACGTGAACATCAAGAAGGACAATGTCTACTTCCTGGATGGCCTGACCGGCGACATCGACCGGGAATGTGCCCGCTACGAGGAAGCCATCGTCTCCCTGGGCGGCATCAAGCTCCAGGTCGTGGGCATCGGACGGGACGGACATATCGGATTCAACGAACCCGGCACCTCCCTGACCAGCCGCACCCACATGATCACCCTGGCCCAGTCCACCATCACCGACAATGCCAAGCTCTTCTTCGGAGGAGATGAGGAGAAGGTGCCCCGCTGGGCGCTCTCCATGGGGGTGGGGACGGTGCTGGACAGCGACGAGGTCCTGATGCTGGCCACCGGGGCCAACAAGGCGGAGGCCATCCACGGGATGCTGGAGGGCCCCATCACCTCCATGAACACCTCCTCGGCCCTCCAGCTCCATCCCAATGTCACCGTCATCATGGATGAAGCCGCCGCATCCAAGCTAAAGTACCGGGATTACTACCATCGGATTGCCCCGGGCAACGAGGCCGCCATGCTGAAATATCTGGCGGAGGCCCGTCGCCGTGCCGGCCTTCCCGCCAAGTAGGGCGTGGCAGGAGCGGGGGCGGGAGACGGCCGTTTCCCCTGGTGGAAGATGATTTCCCGTTGTCCTGGTCTTTCTCCCTCCCCTGCATTCCTCATGGATCCCCTGCTGAAGCTCTCCCATCTCACCGTGGAATTCTCCACGGAAGAAGGCGTGGTGCACGCCGTCAACGACGTATCCTTTTCCCTGGCGGCGGGGGAGACCCTGGGGGTGGTGGGGGAATCCGGCTGCGGCAAATCGGTGACGGCCATGTCCATTCCCCGGCTGGTGCCCTCTCCCCCGGGGCGCACGGTTTCGGGAAGCATTGAGTTTCAAGGGCGGGATCTGGTGACCTTGCCTCCCGGGGAGCTGCGGAAGCTTCGGGGGGCGGAGATCGGGGTGGTTTTCCAGGAGCCCATGACCGCCCTCTCTCCCCTGCATACCATCGGGGAGCAGCTGCGGGAGGCCATCCGCCTCCATCGCTGTCTGAAGGCCTCGGTGGAGGAGGAGCGGATTTTATCCTGGCTGGAGAAGGTGGGGATCGGGGAACCCCGGCGCTGTCTGAAGGCCTATCCCTTCCAGCTTTCCGGGGGCATGCGTCAGCGGGTGATGATTGCCCAGGCCATGATTCTGGAACCCCGGCTTCTCATCGCCGACGAACCCACCACCGCACTGGATGTGACCATTCAGGCCCAGGTGCTGGAGGTGCTCCGGCAGGTGACGGAGTGCCCCGAAAATCCCCGGGCCCTGCTTCTCATCACCCACGATCTCGGGGTGATCTGGGAGATGTGCACCCGGGTGGTGGTGATGTATGGCTCCCGAATGGTGGAGGAGGCGCCTGTCCGGGAACTCTTTTACCACCCCGCCCCACCCAAAACC
>JAEDNW010000028.1:0-19655 GCA_016302315.1 Lentisphaeria bacterium | reverse complement strand
CGAAGGAGTTCTGCTGGAGGAAGGCGTTCTTGATGATTTCCGCCACGAAGAGGGTGAGGCGCTGGCTTTCCGGGAGGGCGTCGGGTCCCACCAGCTTGGCGATGCGCTGCAGGCTGGTTTCCTCCTGAAGCACCCCCATGAGCACTTCCCGCTGCTCCTGCCAGGTCATAGCGCTCTTGCGCCACCAGGCCGCCGTCTCCGGCAGATATTCGCTATAGGAATTTCGCCAGGAGATGGCGGGATAGTGGCGGGCGTTGGCCAGATCCCGATCCAGGGCCCAGAAGCATCGGATGAAGCGGGAGGTGTGCTGGGTCACCGGCTCGGAGAAATCGCCCCCGGGCGGGGAGACGGCGCCGATGACGGAGACGGTGCCCTCGCCCCCGGCTAGGGTCTGCACCCGCCCTGCCCGCTCGTAGAAGGAGGCCAGACGGTTGGGCAGATAGGCGGGGAACCCCTCGTCGGCAGGCATCTCCTCCAGTCGTCCGGAGAGTTCCCGGAGGGCTTCCGCCCAGCGGCTGGTGGAGTCGGCCATGATGGCCACATCGTATCCCATGTCCCGGTAGTATTCCGCCAGGGTGATGCCGGTGTAGATGGAGACCTCCCGGGCGGCCACGGGCATATTGGAGGTGTTGGCGATGAGGATGGTGCGCTCCATCAGGGAACGCCCCGTCCGGGGATCCTCCAGCTCCGGGAACTCCCGCAGCACCTCCGTCATCTCGTTGCCCCGCTCTCCGCAGCCGATGTAGACGATGATCTTGGCATCGCACCATTTGGCCAGGGCCTGCTGGGTCATGGTCTTCCCGGTGCCGAAGCCCCCGGGAATCGCCGCCGCCCCGCCTTTCGCCAGGGGGAAGAAGGTATCCACCACCCGCAGCCCCGTCACCAGGGGGGCATCCAGAGGCAGACGCTGCAGGGAGGGACGGGGCCGGCGCACCGGCCAATACTGGAAGAGGCTCACCGGATGCTCCTCCCCGGTCTTCTCCTCCTTTAGCACACACAGCACCGCCTTGCCGTCATACTCCCCGGCAGGCACCAGCTGCGTCACCTTCCCCTGGCAGCGGGGAGGCACCATCACCCGGTGCAGCACACTCTCCGTCTCCTGCACTTCCCCCAGAATCTGACCGGGAGACAGCACATCTCCCTCCTTCACCACCGGCGTGAAGGCCCACTTCCGCTCCCAATCCAGGGCGGGGGCCTTCACCCCACGGGGAATGAAGGAGCCGGACTGCTCCGCAATGGCCTTCAACGGACGCTGGATGCCATCGTAGATGTTCCCCAGAAGACCAGGCCCCAGACACACCGACAACGGACGCCCGGAACAATAGACGGGCTCGCCGGGACGCAACCCCGCCGTGTTCTCGTAGACCTGGATGGTCGCCACATCCCCCCGGACACGAATGACTTCCCCAATCAGCCGCAGATGCCCCACCTCCACCACTTCCAGCATGCCGGTGTGGTCCATGTGGCAGGCCTCCACAATGGGGCCGTTGATGCGCGTGATGCTTCCTGTGTCCATGGAAAGACTCTCCCTCATTTGTCGCAGGCGGCCACTTCCCGGCGGAACTCCTCCTGGAGCCGGTCGAGACGGGCGCCGTAAGTGTTGTCGTAGGTGCGGGTGCCATCCAGGGCCACCAGACAGATGCCCCCCTGGATGGCGGGGCTCGCCTCCACCTGGACCTTCACGGGGTGGCCCGCCAGCTCCGACAGCCACTGGGGGGTAACCAGGGCCAGATCCTTCTCCGCCACCTGGGCCTTCATCTCCCGGTCTCCCATGGCCAGCAGGGCCTCCTGGGCCAGCTTCTCCAGGGAATGCCGGCGGTCCCGGTCCTCCGACGGCAGCTTCCGGGCCTCCTCCAGAACACTCTGGAAGAAAGCCTGGAGGCACTCCTCCCGCTTCCGCAGCCAGAGCCGGCGCTCCTCCATCCAGACGCCCTGGAGCAGGCTCCGGGCGCCTCGTTCCGCATCCTCCCGGGCAGTCCGGAGGGTACGCTCCCGCACCTCGGCGGATTCCTTCTCCCAGCGCTCGCGGGCCTGGCCGGCGGCGGCATTGGCCCGCGCCACAATGCGGGAGGCGCGTTTCCGGGCTTCCGAAAGAATCTCCTGCTGAAGCCTCTCTTCCTGGGAATGGGTCTGGATCTCTTCCATGAACGGGATGCCGACTATTTGGTTTCGATGATTTTCACCCCCACAGCCTCGTAGATGAGCTGCTCCAGGGTCTGGGTCTTGCCCCGGTGCCCCCACACATCCTCCACCGTGGCAATGTACGGCTGGGAGGCGGTGAGCTTATGGGCCGTCACCTGGGGCGCCAGCCACTGGGCCACCGGCCCCGTGAGCACCAGCACCACCAGCGCCTTGTCCGACAGCGCGGCCTGAAAGGCCTCCAGGGCCTCCTGGGGCGTGGTGACCACATCCCCGGGAACGCCGCCAAAGCGGAATCCCAGGGCCGTGTCGGCATCGCCGATAAAGCGGAAGGGGGTCATGATGTCCGGACTCCAGGGTGAGGGAGGGAGGGGAAGGGAAAGGGGATGAGACAGGCGACGGACGGCGGAACGCCCCCTCTCCTACATCTTGGTGTAGAGGAAAAGGGCCACCAGGAATCCGAAGAGGGCAATACCCTCGCCCAGACCCACAAAGGCAATGGCCTTGCCCATGATCTCCGGCTTCTCCGCGGCAGCCCCCATGACGGCGGCACCAATCTTGCCCACGGCATAGCCGGCGGACAGACAGCCAATGCCGATGGAGGCGGCGATGGCGTAGTAGAAGGCGGCGGGACGCTGGGCGGCCACAACCTGGACGGCCTCTTCGGCGGCGGGAGCCTCCTGGGCCATGAGGGCGGGGGCGGCGGCCAGCGTCAGAAGGAGGAGGAGAGCGGAAAGGAAGCGGAAGCAGTGGGAGGTAGTCATGTTCGTAGGATCAGTCGGGTTGGATTGGGGGATTTCTTGGGTATGTTCTGGTAATGAGAAAAGAGCCGGGGATTACTTCAGTTTGAAGGGGCGGTATTCCACGCCCCCGCCCTGGAAGAAGCGGGAGAACATCTCGTAGTATTCCAGACGGACGCACTGGATGGCCGCCACCATGCCCTCGAAGCCGATGATGAGGACATTCCCCAGGATGGCCACCAGGATCTTGGCGAAGGTGCCCCCGGGGGTGTCCTCCAGCATGCCCATGATGGAATGGATGGCCAGGCACAGGGCGGCGTGGGAGATGGCATAGGCCCCCACACGGATGAAGGAAACGGTGCCGGACAGGTACCCCGTCAGGGTCTCCATGGTGTCAATGAGCCCCTCCAGCAGACCGGCAAAGAGGCCCCCCTCCTCTCCCGAAAGGGAGTGGTGATGGAGAAGGTTGCCCAGGGGAATCCGGATCAGCAGCAGCACCAGAGGGGTGACGATGAAGAAGAGAGACCAGGGACTGAACTTCCGGGTGACGATGGAGACCAGGGCCGTGATCAGGCAGGCCC
Source organism: Lentisphaeria bacterium (assembly GCA_016302315.1). Classification (GTDB taxonomy): domain Bacteria; phylum Verrucomicrobiota; class Lentisphaeria; order Oligosphaerales; family Oligosphaeraceae; genus UBA1724. The sequence goes on along the minus strand of JAEDNW010000028.1, from coordinate 16,195 downwards.
AGTAGAAGAGCAGCCCCAGCACCCCGTATTTGTCAAAGGTCCCCTCAAAGTACTTCTTGGCGCGGAAGTGGTTGATGATGTTGAACAGAAGGGAGACGCTCAGGAAGACCACCCCGACCCCCACCGCCGTCATCAGCAGCTGGAAAAGGTCGCCAGTGTGCATGGGGGAGGGGGAGACCCACAGCCGGGGCAGCAGCTCCTCGTTGCCGAAGACACTTCCGTAGAGGAGGCCGAAGACCATGGCGGAGCCGCCGCAGCATAGAAGCAGGGTCCCCACATCCCGGGTCATGGGGGAGGCCGACCGCTTCAGCCGGGCCATCAGCCCCGCCAGGAAGAGGACGCCGCCCTGCCCCAGGTCACCGAACATGAAGCCGAACATGATGACAAAGGTGAGGCCCACGAGGAAGGAGGGATCCAGCTCGTGGTAGTTGGGCATCCCGAAGTTGGTGACCAGCATCTGGAAGGGACGGGTCAGACCGTTGCCGGAAAGCTGCACCGGCACCTGCTCCGCCCCCTGGGAAACCTCCTCCGCCTGGTCCGCATCCATGGACTCCACCACCCCCGTGCTGTCCGTGGCCTTGTCCACCAGCTTCTGAAGGGCAGGAAGATCCTGGGCGGGAAGCCAGCCAGAAATGCAGTAGAGCTGACGGCTGTGGCCAAAGAGCCCCTGGGCCTGGCGAATGGCCAGAAGCCCCTTCAACTGCCGCTGGATGGCCAAAAGCAGCCCGCCATACTCCTCTCCCAGAGCCACCACCGCCAGACGGGCCTGGTTGATCCGCACCCGCAGCTCCTCCAGACGGGTGTCAATCTGGCTGCGCTGCTCGCTGACAGATCCGGCGATCTCCGGCAGGGCAATCTTCTGAAAACCCAGCTTTTCCAGGGTGTCTTCCACGGCAAAGCGCTTCCGCCGGCTAGTCACCACCAGGAGTTCCCCCTCCCCCGAAGGGGCGGGAATCAGCAGGGCGTCATCCACCAGGGTCTGCCGGGCACGCACCAGGGAATCCCCCTTCAGCACCCCCGCCTCCACACAAAGCTGGGACAGGTTCCGAAGGGTATCCAGCCGCAGGCTGGGAAAGGGAAAGCCCTCCAGGGCACGGCTCTGCTGCTGCAGCCCCGTCTGACTCTCCAGAAGCTTGTTCAGATTCTCCTCCTCCTCCCGGTAGCGCTGGTCCACCTTGGCGAAAAGATCCCCAATCTCCTCCTGGGAAAGGTTGGTCACCGCCGGCGCCGCCTCCCCCTCCTCAATGCCCAGGGCCTCCAGCAGCACGGAACAACGGCGCAGCTTCTGCTCAATGTCCCGGATGTCCGTACCGGTGTCCAGCTGTTCCAGCAGCCGGCTTCGGGAAGAGGAGGTGGCGTTGACCAGATGGAGAAGGCCAGAATGCCCCAGGGCCTCGGTCAACTGGCTGAGATGCCGGTTGAAGACCAGGAGATTCACTTTGACCATTCGGTTGGGCAGAAACATTCTCGGCTCCGGAAAAGTCTGGTGGCGGGAAAGAAAAGGAGGAAGAGGGCCTAGCGGATCATCATGGCGGCGATGTCCGCCGCCGGGAGGTTGAAGCGGATTCCCTCGTAGATGCGGGAAAGATTCAGGGTCTCCTGCTCCAGTAGAAGAGGATAGACGGCCACCGCCTGGCGGGGAGAGGCGGAATTGTAGAAGTGCTCCCGGGCCTGCCGGGCCAGCTGACAGTGCAGCAGGTGGTCCAGACGGGTGGAGGAGGTGTCGCTCTCCCCCGACAGCACATGCTGGTAGACCGCCGGAAGGGCCTGGATGACCTGGGCCGGAGACGGAGCATCCGCTAAATGATCAAAAAGACGGCGGGAGAGCTCACGCCCGCCTTCCACCCAGGCGTAGGACAACCCCTTGGCATCCAGATGGTAGAAATTGGCATTCCGCAACAGCGTGGAAATGTTCACATGGTCAATCTGCTGCCCCTTCAGGGACAACAGCACCTGGCGGGCCTCCCGGTCCAGCCGCCGGATGGCCGCCAGCTCCTCCTGGTAGGAATCGTTGTCCACGGCGCACTCCGCCCGCATGAGATCCCGGTCCTGGGAAAGCTGACGGGCGATCTCCGTCAGACGCGGACTGCCCGTGGTCTGGAGGAAAAGCCGCAGAAACTGGTCGTCGGTGGTGGCGTCCAGGAGGGTCAGCAGCTCGTTTTCGCTGACTTCCGCCCCCGGGAACCGCACCAGGGTGTCGTTGAGGTGGGCTTCCCGCTCCGGGAAAAAGCGGTAGTTGAGGATAGTCTTGTAGTTTTCCCGCTCCAGAATATGCTGCTGGAGCTCCAGATAGGCGTGGAAAGGCCCGTCCACCCGGGCGGCCAGCTGACCCAGCCGTTCATATTGCCGCAGGATCAGCTGCTCCAGCACCCGCTCCGGCCCCGTCACACTCCAGACCCCCCGGTTCTGGAGAAGATGGAAGAAGTTCTCCTCCGTGGCGGCACGGGTCAATTCCTCCAGCACCGCTCCCGTCGCACTGCGGGACCACCAGCCGTGAAGCCGGGCATAGAGGAAATCCAAACCAAGATTGAGGGGGAATGTGGCCATCTCCTAGGGCGGGAAGAACGGCCCGCCTTCTGCCTGCGCTGTCCGGCGGACCTACAGCGCCAAAAGCTCCTTCAAAAGACGGGGGCGGTATGCCTCCAGATCCCGGGAAAAACTCTCCCCCCGGGGGGAAAGCTGACGGGTGGCCTTCTCCAGGGCCTCGCTCCGCTTCTGACGGGCGTTGTCCAGAATCTGCTCTCCCAGAATGCGGCACTCCTCCGCCAAAGCACGGGACTCCGCGGCACTCTTCTCCGCCAAAGCACGGGTGCTCTCCTCCCGAATCTTAAGAGCCTCCGCCTCCGCGGCTTTGACCAGAGACTCCCCCTCCTGGTCCACGGCCAGCATCCGCTCCAGAAGTTCTTCCATAAAGCCTAAGTTCTCCTTCTCCCCGGCCCCGGACGGACAACCTCGCCCACGCCTACACCAGGGAAATTCCACCAGACGACCCGACGGCTCCCTCTACTCCTGGGCCGCGATGATGCTCATCACCTCGTCCGCCGAACGGGCATTGCGGATCCGACGGGAAAACTCCGGGATGGCAAACAGACGGGAAATCTCCGCCAGCACCTCAATGTGCTGGGCCGGATTGTCCGGATTGGCAAAAATGGTGATCACGATATACACCGGAGCCCCGTCCAGGGAATCATAGTCGATCCCGTTCCGGGAAATGCCCAGCGCCAGAAGAGACTTCCGGGCCTCCGTCAACTTGCCGTGGGGAATCCCGATCCCGTTGCCCACCCCCGTGGACATCTTCTCCTCACGCTCCTCCAGAACCCGGACCGCTTCGTCCGCATCCTGAATCAGACCGTTCCGCACAAAAAGCTGAACCATCTCCGGGAAAAGCTCCTCTTTCGTCTCGCTGGACAAATCCAGCTTGATGAGACCAGGAGTCAAATATTCTGAAATCTTCATGTTCTTTCCTCGCAAAATGTTGGAAGGGTTCCCTTACGGAGCGAACCAATACTATAATTCCTGGGAAAAAATCCGGACTCGCCCTTTCCTGCAAAACGGGAATCCCAGGGAGAGGGGGGAGAGAATCTCGCATTCCGGGGGTTGCGCAGACGCTTCACCCCCCGTCGCAAAGGCCTGTCCTGCCACCCCTCCGGGGTTTGGATTCGATTTTGTCCTTGCCGGGGGTTTCGGTCGGGCGTTGCCCTCCCTTCACCCCCGTCTAGCGATCCTCCCACCCCTTCGGGGTTCAGGAGGATCCCCCCCCGTCCCCCCTAGGGGGGATTCTAGAGATTCTAGCGATTTTAGAGATTTCTCTCCTGTGTCCCTAGTGGAAGTGTGGGCGTTCTCTGTGGTGGAGCGGCACCCCGGCCTTATATTTCCCATCTGCGCCTGTTCTTTTCCGTTGCTCCTTGTTTTTCCCCTCTTTTTTCCAACCCTTTTTCCCATGCTTCTGATTCCCGCCCCCAAGAACGCTCATTTCTCCTCGGATGCGACCCTTCGCTGGAAGGGTTTGGAGAACCTTTGCCTGCCTGCCAGCTATACGCCTTCCCTCTTGGATGCCGCCTTGACCCTGGTGGGCGAGCTGGAGGGGGCCACGGGGCGTCGTCTGCGCCTGGGGGTGGGAGAAGCCGCCGCCTATGGGCGTCCGGGGTTGCGTCTCCTCTTGGATGCCCAGGCTCCTGCCGGCGACGGATATGCTCTGGAGGGCACCCAGAGCGGCGTGACCCTTCGCGCCGCCCAGGAGGCGGGGCTCTTCTACGGGTTGCAGACCCTGCGTCAGCTGGTGGCTCAGGCTCCCGTGGAGGTGCCGGAGTTTCAGGTGGAGGACGCCCCCGACTATCCGGTGCGGGGCTTCTACCACGATGTCACCCGTGGGGCGGTGCCCACCCTGGAGACCCTCTTCCAGCTGGTGGACAAGATGGCCTACTACAAGATGAACCATCTCCAGCTCTACGTGGAGCACACCTTTGCCCTGGCCCGGCACTGTGACATCTGGGAAGGCGGGGATCCCATGACCGCCGAAGAGGTGCTGCGCCTCCAGGAATACTGCGAAGCCCGCCACGTGGAGCTGGTGCCTTCCATCTCCACCTTCGGCCACATGTACACCGCCCTGCGCAGCCATCGCCTGGAAGACCTGAACGAGCTGGAGGTGAAGGGATCTCAGCGGGAGTTCTCCTTCTATGACCGCATGGCCCACGACACCCTCAACCCCTCCGATCCCCGCTCCCTCCAGCTGGTCACGGAAATCCTGGAGGAATACCTGCCCCTCTTCCACACCAAATACTGCAACATCTGCTGCGACGAAACCTTCGACCTGGGCAAGGGCAAGAGCAAGGCACTGGTGAAGGAACCCGCCGATGTGAAGAAAATCTACGTGGGCTTCCTGAAGAAGATCATGGCCGCCGTGGAAAAACTGGGCAAGGTCCCCATGTTCTGGGGCGATATCATCGGGGAAAACCGGGAGCTGCTGAAGGAACTGCCCGAGGGTGCTGTGCCCCTGGAATGGGACTACGGCCCCGAGGTCACCTGGTGGGACACCGCCAAGCTGGCCGCCGTGGCGCCCGTCTTCTATGTCTGCCCCGGCACCTGCGTCTGGAACCGGTGGCTGGGGGAAGTCCACACCGCCCAGAAAAACATCCTGGGCTACGCCAAAAAGGGACATACCTACGGCGCCACCGGCTTCCTGAACACCAACTGGGGCGACTTCGGCAACGTGAATCTCCTGGCCTCCTCCTGGTATGGCATGATCTACGGGGCGGCCTGCAGCTGGAACGTCACCGCCTCCGAAGACCTGGAGGCCTTCGAGACCGCCTTGGATGCCCTGGAGTTCGGCGGCGCCAAGGAGTTCGCCCGCACCTGGCGGGAGTTTTCCGCCCACTCCAAGGCCACCTGGCGGGAGCTGGCCTTCCTGGTGGATCCCAGCGACCTGGTCCACTTCGAACAGGATCATGACCGCTGGTTCCACGTGAAGGAAGCCGCTACCGCCATCCCCGTCCTGGAAGAGATCGGCCTGCGCTTCGAGAAGGCCCTGGCCCAAGGTCATCCCGTGGATCCTCTGGCAGCGGAAGAACTCCGCTTCGGCTTGGACATGTCCCTCCTCACCCACCGCATCCTGACCTACGTCTGCCAGGAACGGAAGGAGAATCCCTGGGAACTGGCCGATGCACTGCGCCACCAGGAGGAGCGCCTCTGCCGCCTCTGGCACCTGCGCAACAAGCCCTCGGAATACCGGCGGGCCCGGGAAGTGCTCCTGCGCATCGCCCAGAAGCTGGACACCATGGCCTAACGCCCAACGCTCGCCCCTATGCCTTCCCTCCCTCTCCTCCTCCCTCTCCTCCTCCCTCTCCTCCTCCTGGCTCTGGCGACGACCTTCCCTCTCCAGGCCAAGGAGGAACGACAGTGGCGCTTCCAGCCCGGCCAATGGTCCTCCCAGGACTGGGTCATGGTGCGAAGCCCCCGCTTCCCCTTCCCCGGACACTGGGTGCAGGAGGAGGAGTTTCTCCGGAATCAGGTGCCTCCCCCCCAGGAAGGAGAATCTCCCCAGGAGTATGGAGAAAGGCTCGAAGAGCCCGATTCCCCCCGCACCTATGTCTCCATGGTCTTGGCCGACCCTGTGAAGGGCCGGAAGGTCACCCTGTCCTCCACCCTGTCCTTCCAATATCGCATGGCTCCCCTCCTGGTGCTGGCCAATGGACTGGGCGCCGATGGCGAGGGAAACCCCGAATACCGGGAACACTGGGAGATCGTCCTCTACGACCAGGGCATCAACGTGTGGCATCACGAATTCCGGGAGGGAAAACCCTATTGGCGACTGGCGGCCTTCCTCCAAACCCCCTTCTCCCCCCAAACCCCCTATCTCCTGACCGCTCAGGTGGAGTTCACCCCCAAAGGCCCGGAACTGACTGTCCGCTGCGACGGCAAGGTCTTCGGCTGCCTCCTCCCTACCCTCCAAAGGGACTTCCGGGCAGGCCTCACCGCCTGCGAGGGTATCAACCACTTCTGGAATTTCTCCCTCACAACAGAGGATTAATCCCCCCGCCCGCCTCCCCTGCCCAAGGGCAGTCATGGCTATACTATCGGGAATTCAGTCACATCGGCAACTTGATTTTCGCGAGGCGCCATGAAAATCCCACGGAACGATTCCCTGCAGCAGTTGGTGGACGTGGAGGATCGTGGGAAGGGGGGGATCTTCTTGGGGAATGCGCTCCCTTTGGTGGCGAACAGGGGGGAGATCTTCTTGGGGCTATCTCTTGAGAATTAACAATATGTTGCAAATCAACATATTATTATCTCTTTAACCAAGGGTTTCCCTCCTTTGCCGTCGTTTCGTCTCCTTGGGCGGGGTGGGGCACGACGCGCCGTATTTTCCGCATCTTCCGCAGGAACAGCCGCAGCATCCCCGTCCCTGGCGTCGTCGCTTGAGGAGGAATCGCCAGGCGGTCCAGGCGGCCAGGGCCACGATGCCCAGGATGACCAAGTCTCCGGCGTGGCGGGTCATGTTTTCCAGGAGTTCCCTCATGGCCGGGGGGCGTCCTCCTGCTGCAGGCGGCGCAGGCGCCGGACTTCACGGAAGAGGAGTCCCCAGCAGAGGAATCCCGCCATGGCGTCGGAGAGGGGTCCCGCCCACCAAATGGCCTTCACCCCCCAGAACACGGGCAGGATCAGCAGGGTGGGAATCAGCACCACTCCCTGGCGCAGACACCCCACGAGAATGGAGACGGTGGCCCGTCCGGTGGACTGGTAGTAGGTGCTGGTGATGATGCCCACGCCGATGAAGCTCAATCCCAGCACGGCGACCCGGAGGCCGTGGGTGGTCACTTGGATCAGGTCTTCGCTTCTGCAGAAGAGGGAGACCAGGGGGCGGGCCAGGAGGAAGCAGAGGATGGCCAGGCTGACGCAGATGGCGGTTCCCAGGGTTTGGGCGAGCTTCAGGGTTTTTTCCACCCGTCCATAGAGTTTGGCCCCGGTGTTGTAGCCGATGATGGGCTGCGCCCCCATGTTGATGCCAAAGGCGGGCATCAGCAAGGTCATGAGAATGGGATTCACAATGCCGAAGGCGGCGATGTACAGGGTGGCCTGGGCATCGTCCTCCGCATATTGGAGGAATCCCCGGTTGTAGAAGATGAAGATGACGCTATTCAGGCACTGCATCACGCAGGGAGCCAGGCCGATGGAGATGACCCGCCAGAAGAGGTGCCAGTGGATGCGCACATTCCGGAAATGGAGGCGGACGGCCTTTCCTCGGAGGAAGTGGAGCATCACCCAAGAGGAAGAGATGGCCATGGCCAGGATCGTGGCTACCGCCGCTCCCCGAATGCCCATGCCCAAGCCAAAGATGAAGATGGGGTCCAGGATGATGTTCATCACCGCTCCCAGCACAATCACCCCCATGGCCGTCAGGGAATCCCCCTCCGCCCGCACAATGTTGCTGCCCCCAAAGCTCAGATGCTGGAAGATATTTCCCCACAAGATGATCTGGAGATAGGCCCGGGCGTGGGGCAGGGCAGACCCCGTGGTGCCCATGAAACGCAGGGTCTGATCCAGGAAGATCAGCCCCAGGGCCTGGAAGGTGAAGATGAACAGGAGATACATGGCCAGGGCCTGCCCTAGCACCCGATTGGCCTCCTCCGGCTTCTTCTCTCCCAGCATCAGGGACACCATCGCCCCGGATCCCTGGCCAATCATCATCCCGAAGGCCGCCAGCACAATCATGTAGGGCATGGTGAGGGCCAGTCCGGCAATGGCGTCCGGTCCCACCGCATGACCCAGATACAGCCTGTCCACAATGTTGTAGAGGCAGTTGACTAAGCTGGAGACTATGGCAGGCAGGGCGAAGCGCCTTAGCAGCCTGTGGACGGGCTCCGTGCCCATGAAATCGGATGCGTGGGAAGAGGGCATGACCAAGGAAACGTGGGGGGGAAGGGGGAGAAAGGGATAACATAGCCTCCCCCCCTGGGAACCACTCCCTCCTTCCGGGCTATCCCTCCTTTGTCATGTCCTGGTAGGCCTGATCCAGGATCTTCCGTTCCCGGGGATCCTTCACGGTCAGGATGGCCCTTTGGTAGATTTGCCGCACCGCCTGGGTATCGTGATATTCCAGGTCGTAGATGTCCATCATGGCCACAAATGGTTTGGCCAGATCGGGATATTGTTCCGCCAACTCGTGGTAGGCCAGGATGGCCTCCTTGAACTCTCCCGCCAGGCGGAAGCGCTCCGCGTGGCTGTAGACGGGCTGGGGCCTGTCAAACTTCCGGCTAGGATAAAAGAGATTCTGGCAGAAATCCACTATTCCCCGAAAGAAGAACAGGAAAGGGATCATGAGGAGATAGGAGAGGGCCTTGATTTTGAGATAGACCCCGAAGGTGAAGGGGATATGGTGGAAGAACTCCAGGAGGGTGCCGAAGAGAATCACCAGTCCCGTCTGGCAGATCCAGATTCCCAGGAGGATATACTTGCCGATGCCGCGCCAGAACATGAGGGGGAGAGGTTTCGTCAGGGGTTCCAGCTAGCTTGGAGAGGGGGCAGAGCATCCTGAAACCAGCCAGCGGAATCCAGGAGCCATTGGCAGCGTCGCGGGGCGGTCTTTCGGCCGGTGGTGTCCAGCAGGGGGGTGGGGGTTTCCAGGCGCAGGCGCACCTCCAGTCCTCCCAGGGCCTCCAGGAGCATCCGCGCGGAGCGAATCCGCGGGGGTGTCCACTCCTTCGGGCTGGGCAGCGTCACCCGGAGCACCCGGATGCCCTTCTCCCCCTGGGGTTTTTCTAGGGTCAGCGCCCCCAGGAGCCCGCTTTCCAACAGGGCCTCCCCCTCCTGCGCCTGCAGCCGAAGCACGTAGCGACGCCCCCCGGCTTGCCCGTAGGAACGGCACTCCTCCAGGGTGATCCCGGGATGGGCCTCCAACATTTTCCGCCAGGCCTGCTCCTCCGGCGGAAAGATGCCCTTCGCCGCCCCTTCCAGGGAGAGCATCTCCTGGAGAATGCCCGACGCCTTCTCGGGAATCTCCACCTCCCATTGGGTCTCCAAACTCCCGTCCTTGCGGAAGGTCAGGGTGAGATCCAGGGAAAGGGCGCACAGGGAGGAGCAGAGCCCCAGGCAAAGCACCAGGAACAGGCAACGGAAGAAGGGAGACGTCATCGGTGGAAAGAAAGGGGGATTCGGGAAGGCACCAGGGGGGATTTCACAGGATTCCCGGGGGGATATATTGAGGAAATTCCCCTGGCGCCCCAGCCTGGCTGGCCCGTCGCCCCGGGGGAAATAGCAGAATCTGCCGGTAAGATAGCCCCTCCTCCCGAAGCCGGGATCCCACTGCCCCCCTCCTCCTCTTCCCCATGACCGCCTCCTCTCCCGCGGGAAAATCTTCCAGAACTCTCCTGGGACTCGCCCTCAGCACCCTGGGCGTCGCCATCTTCAGCACCATCGAACTGAACTGCAAATGGCTCGCCCATAGCCTCCAGGAAGTCGGCGCACCCCATATCGACGGATTCATTCTCTGCTTCCAACGGTTCTTCTGGACAGGACTGATCCTCTTGGGACTCTTTCTACCTCCTTTTCTGAAGAGTGGTAAGTGCTTGCGCAAGAAGGACTTAGGTATATTTCTCCTCAACGGCGCCATCGGCGTCACCCTCTCCATCAGCCTCTATCAGTTCGGCGTCGCCCGCTTCGACAACGCCTCCTCCTCCGCTGTCCTCTTCAGCTCCAACGCCCTCTTCACCATCTTCTTCGCCCGCTTCATCAACGGGGAGGAGTGGACCCTCCGGAAGTGGCTGGCCGTGGCGGTAAGCCTGGCGGGCATCGCCTGTTTCCTCTTTGAGAAGGGGGCCCCCAGCCGGGACTCCCTGTGGCCGGTCCTCCTGATGTGGTCCTCCGCCATGGCCTTCGCCTGCAGTGTCTGCATCACCCGGAAGGTGGTGGCCAGCTACGGCCCCGGCCTCCTCATGGGCTTCTCCTCCCTCTTCGGCAGCATCCTGGTGCTCCCCCTGGCTCTGCTCTTCGGAAATCCCGGAGGCTGGAGCAGCTGCCTCACCGGCTGGTTCCCCCTCTCCCTCCTCATCCTGGGAGGCACCGCCCTGGGATACTGCCTCTACTACGGCTCCATGCGCTACATCTCCGCCTACATGGCCAGCATGACCTTCCTCCTGAAGCCCGTCCTGGCCTGCCTCCTGGCCGTCTGCCTGGCCGGGGAACGGATGAACCGATGGACCTTCCTGGGCACCGTCCTCATCGTGACTTCCCTCCTGGTCTCCCAACTCCCCTGGCCCCCGAAACGCAGGCAGAGCCCATGACTGACGCCGACTTCCCTCTGCTCCTCCAGCGCGCCGCCCAGGCCCTGACCCCCCATTTCCCCCAGGAAACCCCGCCGGACTACTATCTCCATTTCGGCGCCGAATACACCCTCCGGGAGCTCTTCGACCAACCCCCGGAATTCATCCCCTGGACAGATCTCCTCCCGGAACTGCCCCCCGACCCCAATCTGGACGGCGCACAGCCCGCCTTCCTGGTGGGCCGCTGCCAGGATGTCCCCGTGCTGGCCGCCACCGGCAACCGCCGGGTGGCCGAAGGCTTCGGACACCGCATGGCCCTCTTCCCCACCGCCCTGGCCGCCTCCCTGGGCATCCGCAACCACCTCTTCCTGGATACGGCAGTGAGCCTCTCCCCGGATTTCAAAACCGGAAAATGGGGCATGCTCACCGATTTCATCAGCGATTTCTCCTTCTCCCCTCTGGAAGGACTCCACGGCCTCCTCCCCACCCCCTGCCCCAATCTCTCCGACGCCCTGAACCAAATCCAGAACGCCGAAGTCCTCAACGCCCTGGCGGAATACGGAGATCCCCCCCGGCTCTGCACCTACCACGGACTCCCCGGTTTCCAACTACCCACCGCCGCCGAGGCGAACCGCACCCGGCGAGACGGCGGAGATTTCCTGGGACACGATCTGGTCCTCCACCTTATCCTCGCCCACGCCTGGGGATGCCGGGTCTCCGCCCTGGCCCTGGCCGGCATCCAGCTCCTCCCCGGCACCCGAAGCCATTTCCAGCGGGAGGATATGCTGGAAACCAGCCGCCTGTGCTCCCGCCAGCTGACCCAGGGACTCCGGCGGGCAATCCGGGAAATGGCCGACGCCGCCCGGGGATACGGGGAAAATCTCCTCCCGGAAACCGATGCCGATGAACTGCTCCGGGACAGCATCCGGCGCAGCGCCACCCGGTCCTCCCCCCTGAAGGCCTTCCTGCGCCCCAGGGAGGGCTGACTGACCGCCTCCCCCGAACCGCCCCACGGACCCCCTCTTCCTTCCCCCCCATGCCCAAAGCCACGCCTCTCCTCTGCCTCCTGCTGGTTCTGGCCCTCGCCCTCCCCCTGTCCGCCGCCGAACCCGATCCGGCGCGACGTCTCTGGATGAGCGGATACGAGGCCATGACCCAGGCGGACCAGTCCCTGGCCTCCCAGGCGGATCTGGCGGCCCTCCACGGCTACGAAAAGGCCTTGGAGATCTTCCTGAAGGTCCAGGCCCGCTATCCGGACTGGAATGTCTCCCTGATCCGCTACCGGGTGGACTACTGCCGGAAGAAGATTCAGGAGATCAAGGCGACCAACAGCCAGAACATGGAATATCTCACCAAGGAGGAGCTCTTCCAGGATCTGAACCGCCAGACCCGGGAAAATCAGCTGCTCCAGGAGAAAATCCAGCGATTGGAGACCGAGGGGGAGCGGAATCGCCAGGCCCTGGATCGGGCCCGGGCCGAAGCCGCCGCCAACGCCGCCGCCCAGGAAAATCTGGAAATCCTCCGCAAGGACCGGGAAACCCTCATGGCCCAGGTCCGAACCCTCACCGCACAGCTGGAAGACCAGCAGCAGGCCCTCCAGAAGGCCCGCACCCCAGATCCCCGCTTGAGCCGATGGGAAGAACTGACGGGACAGCTCCAGCGGGCCCAGGAGGAACTCGCCCGCACCGGACGGCTGCTGGAACAGGTGGCCGCCGCCCGGGATGATCTGCTGGCCCAAAGCCAAAGGGAAACCCAGTGGCGGCGCCAGGCCGAGGAACGGGAAGCCAGCCTCCGCCAGGAACGGGAAACCCTCCTCCGCCAGAAGGAGGAGTGGGAACTGGAACGGAACAAGCTCCGCCTCTCCCTCCAGGCCCAGGAAAAGGCCAATGCCGAACTCAGCCGCCAGCAGGCAAATCTCACCGAAAACGCCCAGGAATACCAGAAGTTGAGGACCCAGCTCCTGGCCCGGGAGGAACAGTGCCAGTCCCTCCAGATGGAACTGCTGAACCATCAGCGCCGGCTCACCCAGGCCGAGGAGGCCGTCACCCGCCTGAGCCAGGCCCTGGAAGAGGAACGGGCCCGTTCCCGCACCCATGCGGAGGCCGTCACCGACCAGCTGAAGTCCGTCAGCAGACTCCAGCAGGAACGCCAGGAACTCTCCGACCAGTCCTCCCGCCTCCAGGAATCCCTGGCGGCCCAGAAGGAACTGCTGGCCTCCCAGGAAGCCATCCTGCGGCAGCGGGAGGCCCGCATCGAGGAGCTGGAAAAGGAGGCCCGGGAATGCCGGGAGCGGCTCCGCCAGGGAGAGGAATCCCTCCGGAGCCAGGGGGAGCGTCTGGCGGAAAGCCAGGCCGCCCGGGAAAGCGCCCGTCAGGAATTGCGTCAGCTCCGGGCCGCCAGCCAGGCGGCGGAGGGCCTCATGTCCAATGCCAAGGACAGTCAGGCGGAATGGGAGGAAGCCGTCAGGCGGGAGGAAGCCACCCGGGAGGAATGCCGCCAGCTTCGGGAACGCCTGTCCCTGGCGGAATCCGCCCGCCAGGATGCGGAACAGAAACTCGCCCGCCTCCAGGAGGAAAAGGGAGCCCCCGCCTCCGCCGAACGGCAGGATGCCCGGATTCAGGAATTGCAGCAGGCCCTGGAGGCCGCCCAGCTTCGCCAGGGGGAATTGGAATCCGCCCTGGTGCGCCGCACCGTGGAACGCCAGAACCTGGAAAAGGAGCTGGAGGCCCTCCGGACCGCCCAGCCCCCCCAGCTCCCCGCCGGGGCCTCTCCCTCCCTCGCCGCCCCCGCCCCCTCGGTGGCCGTGGTCCTGCCCCGCCCCGAAGAGACCGCCCCGGGCACCGGCACCGGACTCTCCGCCACGGATCAGGTGCTCCTGAAGGGCTTCCTGCGCCAGGGCGCCGAAGCCGAGCAGCAGGGCAAGACCGAGGCCGCCCGCTGGAACTACGCCCAGGCCCTCCAGCTCCAGCCGGAGAATTTCCTGGCCCTGAAACGCCAGGGCCTCCTGGCCTCCGCCGCCGGAGATGACGCCGAGGCCTCGGGCTATCTCGCCGCCGCCATGCGCCAAAACCCCGATGACCCCGATGTGCTCCTGGCCCTGGGATTCGCCCAGCTCCAGCTGAAACAGCCCGAATGGGCCCTGGCCACCATGGCCCGCTGCACCGCTCTCACCCCCCAGGATCCCCGCACCGCACGGCTCTTCGGCGTGGCCCTGGCCACCATGGGATGGCGGGAAGCCGCCACCGTCCAGCTGCAGAAGGCCCTGGCCCTGGCTCCCCAGGACGGCGAAGCCGCCTTCAATCTGGCCATGGTGGGACTCACCCGGGCCTCGGAATGGGAACTGGAAGCCCGGAAAAATCCGGCCCACCGCACCGCCCTGGAACTGCTGGCCCGAAAGGAACGCCAGCAGGCCCTCCAATGGTATCGCCAGGCCATCCAGAACGGCATGGAACCCGATCCCCGCCTGGAAGAAGCCCTCTCCCACGGAACCACACCCGCCCCCCAGGAGGTCGCCCCATGAAATCCCGCTGTCTCCTTCTCGCCCTCGCCGCCGCACTCCTCCCCCTCGCCGCCCAGGAACTGGGAGAGGCCCGGCAGGGCTTCTTTGAAATGGCCAAACGCTACGAGGTGAAATACCAGGACCCCGCACCCCCCTGGGCCCTCCGGCGGGACCGCCCCCTCTTCCAGCTGGCCTGGCTCTCCGATACCCATGTGGAAAACGCCGCCGGCCGGGACAGCCTCCAGGCCATCCTCCAGCAAATCCGCACCGAAGTCTGCCCCATGGCCGTCCTCTTCACCGGGGATAACTGGGGCTGGGGAAAAGACGGCGTGAGCCGACAGCGCGCCTTCCAGGACTTCCTCCGCCAGACCCTGGGGGATGATCTGCCAGCCATCGTCCTCCCGGGAGACAACTGGCCCCAGGGATTCCACCAGGTCTTCGGCTCCTCCAAATTCGCCTTCACCCTGGGAGGCTTCCGCTTTGTGGCCGCCGCCGCCGATGCCGCCGGAAAATCCAACGGATGCTCCCTCCACGATCCCGAAACCCTTCAGTGGCTCCAGAAGGAACTGGAGGCCGCCGGCACCCGCCCCGTCATCTATCTCCAGCACGAACCCGTGGAGCCCCCCTCCACCCTGGATGCCCCCCAAATCTCCGCCCTCCTCTCCCAGACACCCCAGGTCTTCCTGGCCCTGGGCGGACACTTCCACCTGAACCTGGAATTCCTCCACGGCCACTGGCGCCAGTGGGTGGCCCCCTCCACCGGACGCAGCCACCGCCCCGCCTTCAAAGTCCTCCGCTTCTACTCCGACTGCGTCATCGCCCAGGATTGGGAACAAACCCCCGAAGGCCCCTACCAGCCCGTCTCCAAATTCCTCAGGGCCGAAATCCCGGAACCCTACCAGGACGGACTCCGACTGGTGACTTCCTTCCAGCAGGAAGAGCTCTCCACCCTCCCCCCCGCCCCCCTGCGGGAGGACTCCACCCTGGATGCCCAGTCCCCCGAGCTCACCCGAAGACTGATGCAATTCGCCCTGCGCTACGCCCTCAGCCAGGGAAAACAACTCCCCTAGCCCACCCCGCCATGTCCATCCGCCTGTGGAATCTGGAAGAAACCGCCGCCTTCCTTAATCTGGAGGAAAAGGAGGTGCGCACCCTGGTCACCGCCGGAGAACTCCCCTGTGTGCAGCAAGGCAGCCGCATGCTCTTTGATCCCGAGGAGGTGGATGCCTGGTACTCCCATCGCCTGATTCGCCGCATCACCCTCCCCCCGCCTCCCGCCCCAGCCCACACCGGAAAATCCCTCCTGGACTACTGCCGCCCGGAAACCATGGACCCCGCACTCCCCGGCAGAACCAAACCCGCCATCCTCAAGGCACTCACCGCCCTGGCCGAAAACGCCGGACTCCTCTACGACCCCGCCGAATTCCTGGAGTCCCTCCGAAAACGGGAAGACCTCTCCTCCACCGCCATGGCCGAAGGCATCGCCCTGGTCCACCCCCTGACACGGGACGAATATTCCTGCCAGGAACCCTTCCTGGCCGTGGCCCGCAGCCAATCCCCCGTCTTCTTCGGAGAACCCTCCGGCATTCCCACCGACCTCTTCTTCCTCCTCTGCTCCCCCAACCCCGAGGAACATCTCTTTATCCTCGCCCAACTCTGCCAGCTGGCCACCCAAAAAGAATTCCTCCAGACCCTCCGGGAGGCCACTACCCCCCAGGAAATGATGGCCGCCTTCCCTCAAAATCCCCCCGCCGAAAACGGCTGAACAACCGCAAAAATCCTCCCCTGCCTCCCCGCTGAAAACAGGGAGATCGAAAATTTCTGTTGCGCCTTTTCGCACGGATAGGCCCAAAAGTGCGGAACTTGGGCTAGGGGGAAGGTGTAGCGCTAAATAGTGTCTGCTGATTAAGGCAGTGTTTTTACCCAAAAAGCAAGGAAAGTA
>JAEDNW010000158.1:0-4239 GCA_016302315.1 Lentisphaeria bacterium | reverse complement strand
CGCCATCGAAATCTCCCAGGCCTTCGAGGGCGGCCAGGACTTCAGCCGCTTCGACCGCATCCGCGTCCCCAAGGTCTGCTACGCCGGCATGATGCAGTATGACGGAGACCTCCACATTCCCGCCCGCTATCTGGTGAGCCCCCCCGCCATTGACCGCACCAGCGGCGAATACCTGGCCGCCACCGGCGTCACCACCTTCGCCTGCTCCGAAACCCAGAAGTACGGCCACGTGACCTACTTCTACAACGGCAACAAGTCCGGCTACATCGACGAATCCCTGGAGAAGTATCTGGAGGTCCCCTCCGATATCGTCCCCTTCGAGCAGAGACCCTGGATGAAAGGGGCGGAAATCACCGACGCCCTCCTGGAGGCCATCCAAAGCGGAAAGTACCGCCATCTGCGCTGCAACTTCCCCAATGGAGACATGGTGGGGCACACCGGCTCCTTCCAGGCCGTCCGCATCGGCGTGGAGGCCGTGGATCTCTGCCTGGGACGCCTCAAGGAGGCCATCGACCGCGTGGGCGGCGTCATGGTCATCACTGCCGACCACGGCAATGCCGATGACATGCTGGAGCATGCCAAGGACGGCTCCCCCAAGATGGGAGAGAACGGCAAACCCAAGGTGAAGACCAGCCACTCCCTCAATCCCGTCCCCTGCATCATCTACGATCCCCTCTACCAGGGCGAATACAAACCGGAGCTTCGGGAAGGCCTGGGAATCTCCTCCATCGCCGCTACCCTCATGAATCTCCTGGGCTACGAGGCCCCCGCTGACTACGACCCCTCTGTCCTCCAGCCCAAGTAGCCATCCCCCCCCATTCCCAACGCAAAAGGCGAGGAAGTCCACACCGGCTTCCCCGCCTTTTTTGTGTCCTCCCCCCTCGCTTCCCCGGGATGGGGAAGGGAGGGGAGACGGCCTCCGTCACCGGATGGTGATGAGGTAGTTGCCCGCCTCGTCCGGCGCATCCACCCGAATGGTCTGCTCCTCCCGGCAGCCCCCCGCCAGCAGGAGGCGGGACAGGGGATTGGCCAGCCGATGGAGAATCACCCGCTTCAGCGGTCTGGCCCCGTAGACCGGATCGAATCCCTCCCGCGCCAGGGCCGCAATGGCCGCGGGCGTCACCGTCAGGTGCATCCGAAGGCCCTCCAGGCGTTTCCGCAGGGATTCCAGCTGCAGGTTGACGATCTTCCCGATCTCCTCCTCCCCCAGACGGTGGAAGACCACCACGTCGTCCAGACGGTTCAGGAATTCAGGGCGGAAGAAGTTCTTCAGCAGCCCCATCACCTTTTCCCGGATTTGGGCGGCGTCCTGGGAGGTGGCCTCCACGATCTCCTGGGAGCCGATGTTGCTGGTCATGATGATCACCGTGTTGCGGAAATCCACACTGCGTCCCTGGGAGTCCGTCAGCCGCCCGTCGTCCAGCACCTGCAGGAGCAGATTGAAGACATCGGGATGGGCCTTCTCCACCTCGTCGAAGAGCACCACGCTGTAGGGGCGGCGTCGGACAGCCTCGGTGAGCTGTCCGCCCTCGTCATACCCCACGTATCCGGGAGGCGCCCCCACCAGACGGGAGACGCTGTGCTTCTCCATGTATTCGCTCATGTCGAGGCGGATGATGGCCCGCTCGTCGTCGAAGAGGTTCTCCGCCAGGGTCTTGGCCAGCTCGGTCTTGCCCACTCCCGTGGGGCCCAGGAACAGGAAGCTGCCGATGGGACGGTTGGGATCCTGCAGCCCTGCCCGGGCACGCTGGATGGCCTCCGACACCGCCGTCACCGCCTCGTCCTGCCCAATGACGCGGTGATGCAGCTCCTCCGGCAGACGCAGAAGCTTCTCCCGCTCTCCCTGCATCAGCTTGGAGACGGGAATGTGGGTCCAGCGGCTGATGATCTCCGCCACGTCGTTGTCATCCACCTCCTCCCGCAGAAGACGCTTCTCCTCACCGCTCCGATGGGATTCCTCCAGGCTCTTCCGCTGGGCCTCCAGGCCGGGAATGGTACCATAGCGGAGGCGTCCCGCCTGCTCCAGATCGCCTTTGCGGATGGCCTCCTCCATCTGGCGATTGGCCAGTTCCAGGGCCTCCTTCACCTTGCGAAGCTCCCCGATGGAGCCTTTCTCCCTCTCCCACTGCCCCTGCAGGCGGGAGACCTTCTCCCGCACCTCCGACAGCTCGCTCTCCACCCGCTCCAGACGCTCCCGGGAGGCCTCGTCGTGCTCCTTGGAAAGCCCGTTCCGCTCAATCTCCAGCTGGGTGCGGCGGCGTTCCGCCTCATCCAGCTCCACAGGCCGGGAGTCGATTTCCGTGCGAAGACGGGCCGCCGCCTCGTCCACCAGGTCGATGGCCTTGTCCGGCAGGAAACGGTCGGTGATGTAGTGGTCCGCCAGGGTGGCGGCGGAGACCAGGGCGGAATCCCGGATGGTCACGCCATGGTGGAGCTCGTAGCGTTCCCGCAGGCCCCGCAGGATGGAGATCGTGTCCTCCACGCTGGGGGGCTGCACCAGCACCATCTGGAAGCGGCGTTCCAGGGCCGGGTCCTTCTCAATGTATTTCCGGTATTCGTTCAGCGTGGTGGCTCCGATGCAGTGGAGCTCACCCCGGGCCAGCATGGGCTTCAGGATGTTGCCCGCGTCCATGGCGCCGCCGCCTCCCCCGGCCCCCACCACCGTGTGCAGTTCGTCGATGAAGAGGATGATCTGCCCCTCCGCCTTGGTGACCTCCGTCAGCACCGCCTTCAGGCGCTCCTCGAACTCGCCGCGGTACTTCGCGCCGGCCACCAGGGCCCCCATGTCCAGCCCGATCAAACGCCGGTTCTTCAGGCCCTCGGGAACATCCCCCTGGACAATCCGACCCGCCAGCCCCTCCACGATGGCCGTCTTCCCCACGCCGGGCTCGCCAATGAGCACCGGGTTGTTCTTGGTCCGACGGGAAAGAATCTGCACCACACGGCGAATCTCCTCGTCACGGCCGATGACCGGATCCAGCTTCCCCTGACGGGCCGCCTGGGTCAGATCACGACCGTATTTGCTCAACGCCTCATACGTGGCCTCGGGATCCTCGCTGGTGACACGCTGATTCCCCCGAACCTCCTTGATGGCCTGAAGCAACGCCACCTCCTCCACCCCATGGGACTGCAGAAGACGACGCGCATCCCCCTCCCCCGCCTGCAAACCCAGAAGAAGATGCTCCACACTGACGAACTCGTCCTTGAAATCCGAACGGAACTTGTCCGCCCTCTCCAGAATCCGCGTCAGCTCCTGACTGGCATACACCTTGACATCCCCGGTCACCCGGGGCAGACGAGCCAGCCCCGACTCCGTCGCCGACACCAGACCCTTCACATCCACCTGCATCCGCTCCAGGATCGACACCCCAACCCCGTTCTCCTGGGTCAAAAGCCCGTATAGCAGATGAAGCCCCGTCAACTCCTGATGCTGAAACTTCCCCGCCGTCTCCTGCGCCACACTCAAAATCTCGCGGCTCTTCACCGTAAACCGATCAAAGTTCATAGTCTGTCTACCTCCATCATGAAAACACAGAAACACCCCCGGAAGGAAAACAACAGCCCCGATAGGCCATCACTCCCACCCCGAAGACGTGAATCATATCCCGAAACAAGCAGGATACATGCCAGGGAACAGACCCCACTCCCTGCGACACCCTGTCACACCTGCCCCAAACTTGAAATCCCCCCTGAAATGATTATCTTACCCTAACTCCCTGAAGAAAAAAGGAGACAAAACAGGACAAGTGTCCCTTTCGTGGCCCGATAGCTCAGTCGGATAGAGCATCTGCCTTCTAAGCAGAGGGTCGGCGGTTCGATCCCGCCTCGGGCTACCATTGATATTTGGCTGAAAATCAGATAGTTATGTAGAATGCGCCCCGTAGGCGCTGCTCCCCCCTTCTCCTTCCCCCGGTAGTCCAGCCTGGCGAATTTTATCCCGGGGACCCAGGGCCTTCTCATTCGTCGGGCTCTGGAGATGTCGGCAAAGACGAAAGAGGAAGCGGAAAAGAAGATGGAGAAGCTCCTGGAGGAGTTTCATGCCTCTCCCTCTGGAACCTGATTGACGACTTCGCCGCCATCTTGGGTTGCGACCCATCTCCGTTCTCTCTCCGAAGCCTCTACAGGATGGCAAGGCTTCGGCAGATGACAGAATGGGATCACACGGCGGCCATTCTCAGCACTATCTAGTGTCTGCTGATTTAATCATAAATATTTGGAAATAAACATTGTAAAATGAAA
>JAEDNW010000027.1:0-19839 GCA_016302315.1 Lentisphaeria bacterium | reverse complement strand
CGCCATTCCTCCCGCGCCATTCCTCCCGCGCCATTCCTCCCGCGCCATTCCTCCCCATGACTTCCTTCCCTCCTCCTCCGCCTTCCCCCCGCCACGTGGTGCTGGACACCGACTGGTTCACCGATGTGGACGACGTGATGGCCCTCCGGGTCCTTCTGCGCCTCCAGGAGCACCGCTTTGTCACCCTCCACGGGGTCTGCCTCAACGCCTCCTTCCCGGAGAGTGTCCGTTCCGTGGACGCCTTTCTCCTGGCCCATGGAGTGGATGTGCCGGTAGCCGTCACCCGCCAGGCCATTCAGGAGACCTCCTCGGGCCCCAGCTACCAGAAGCGTCTGGCCGCCCTCCCCTCCAAATATGCGGGGAACGAGGAAGCCCCCCAGCCTGCGGCCCTCTATCGCACCCTCCTGGCCGCCGCCCCGGAGAGACTCCATCTCCTCTCCATCGGCTTCACGGAAAATCTGGCCGAGCTCCTGGAGAGTCCCCCCGACGCCATCTCCCCCCTCTCCGGCCGGGAGCTGGTGGCCCAGAAATGCGCCCATCTGTGGATAATGGCCGGAAAATGGCCCCGGGGGCGGGAATACAATGTGGCGGGGGCCTGCGGCAACCCCAGGCTGATCGCCGCCAGCGACACAGTGCTTCGCCTTTGGCCCACCCCCGTCACCTTCCTGGGATTCGAGGTGGGGCACACCATCCTCGCCGGCGTCGGCCTCCCCCAGGACGACCTCCTGAGATGCGCCATGGAGGACTATCACCAGCACCCCGCCTACTCCCTGGGCGGCGCCAAGCTGCCACCCCCCCGCCACCAGACCCACTTCTGCTGGGATCCCCTCCTGGTCCTCCTGGCCGCCGGCGTCATCTCCCCCGAAAACGGACGCTACGACACCGTCCGGGGCACCGCCTTCCTTCACCCCGACACCGGGGAAAATGACTTCCTCCCCCGACAGGACGGTCCCCACCGCTATGTGGTAAAAAACTCCCCCGACGACCAATATGCCCAGTGGCTGGAGCCCTGGCTCCACTAGCCACGCCGCCCCCCCCTTCGATAAAATGGAAGGGCATGGATTCTTCTCCCCGCGTCCCATGTCCCACATCCCGTGTAAAAATGCCGTCAGGAGGGGGGCAAAACAGGAAAAGGGGGTTAATTTTAGCAGTGACGTTTTTTCGGGAATCCCTCCGGGGCGTACTCCCTCCTTCTTCCGGTGTCTGCCAGGGGAGGGGCGGCCTGCCGGAAGGGGTTTTGTTCCTGTCCTTTTCCTCCCTGTTTCCCCTGCAACCCTCCGGATCCTTTCCTACCATGAAGAAAGCCCTCCTGACCCTTGTCCTCCTGCTCTTCGCCGCCCTCAGCCTGCCGGCCTTCGACAACACTGCCCTCCAGCTGAGCATCTGGTCCCCGAAACTGCAGCTGGTTCCCCCGGAAATCACCATCTCCGGCCTGAAGCTGAATCTGCCCTACGGCAGCAACTGCCAGATCACGGGCATCGACCTAGGCCTGGTCTCCATCACCCGGGAACAGGGCGCGGATCTGGAAGCCCGGGTGGCCGCCCTCCAGGTGAACCTCTTTAACAGCAACAGCGGCTCCTTCTCCGGACTCCAGCTGGGCGTGGTGAATCTCGCCGACACCGCCAGCGGCATCATCCTGGGCGCCGTGAACTCCACCAACAGCCGGGCCTGCGGCATCCAGGTGGGACTGGTGAATACCTCCCTGGAATTCCGGGGACTGGAGCTGGGACTGGTGAACTACACCGAATACCTGGAAGGCGTGCAGATCGGCCTGATCAACATCGCCACCAAGTCCACCCTCCCCTTCTTCCCCTTCATCAATATGTGCTTCTAGGGTCCCCCCCGCCGGAGGCCCGCTCCCCACCGCTTCTCCCGGGGATAGGCCCGCCTCCGGGGACGGGACACCACTCCGGCGCCCCCCCCTTCTGCCCTGGCGGAAGAAGGTGTGCGACGCCGCCCCATACCAGCCATTCCAGCGGGCACTCCCCCAACGGCCCATGCGCCCCGGGGGGATGCCCGTTTTCGTTCTCCCTCCCTCTCCCCTTCCTCTTTCGCCCATGCCCCTTCCCTCCCTTTCCCGGCCCATGCGCCTCCGGCTCGCCTGCCTTCTGGCGTATCTCCTGCTGGTGGTCCTTCTGGCGGCATGGCTTGTGCCCGGGGCAGGGGAGCGCCACCAGGCCGTCCTGACCCTCACCCAGCTCCAGGAAGGCTGGCGCCAGGAACTGCTTCTGGCCCAGATGGCCATGGATGCCCAGCGCACCGGACGCATCGACCGCCGCAGCCAGCTCCGGGAGGCCCTCCTCAAGGAGCAGACACGCCAGGAGGAACGCCTCCAGAGGCTCTCCCTTTGGGAGGGAATCCTCCCCGAAGGCACCTACCAGGAGCTTTCCCGCTTCCATGCGGCGCTGGAGGAAAGACTGCCGCCCCTGACAGAGGCACGGGACCACACCCGGCTGCTGGACGAACTCCACCAGCTCTTCGCCCAGGCCGACGCCCAGCGTTCCCAGGCGCTGGAGCGTCTTCTCCGCCGTTCCTGGGGTGCCCTGGCCCTGGCCATCCTCTGGCCCCTGCCCCTCCTGGCGGCGGCAGGCTGGATGGCGTTCTCCCTGTGGCGGCAGCGGGAATTCCAGCGGCGCACCCTGGGCAACTACCTTTCCCTGCCCACGGAGCAGTTGCTGGAGGGAGGCACCTCCGGGCTGCGACAGCCGGGCGCCGGGGAGGATCCCTTCCTGGCCCAGGGGCTGGAGGAGCTGCTGCGCCGGGTGCGGAAGGAGGCCCAGTCCCGGGAGCGCTTCATCGCCACCATGTCCCATGAAATCCGCACCCCCATGAACGGGCTGCTGGGCTTCATTTCCAGTCTTCAGGCGACCCAGCTCAACGACCAGCAGCGCCAGTATCTGCGCCTGGTGGACGCCAGCGCCAAGGGCCTCACCCACGTCCTCAACGAAATCCTGGATTTCACCAAGCTCCGGGCCGGAAAGCTGGCCCCCTCCCCCGTCACCTTCGATCTGCGCACCTTCGCCCAGGAACGGGTGGACCTGGCCCGCCAGGCCGCCCGGCGGAAGTCCCTCCGGGTACAGCTGGATTTCCCCGGGGAAGGCCCCCTCATCCTCCGCACGGATCCCTCCCTCCTCCGCCAGATCCTGGACAATCTCCTGGGCAACGGGGTGAAGTTCACGGAGCACGGAGAGGTGGTGCTGGAAATCCGGGTGACCGGACGGGACGACGGAGATCTCCAGGTGGACTTCGCCGTCCGGGACTCCGGCATCGGCATGACCCACAGCGAGCAGGAGCATCTGTTCCGTCCCTACGAGCAGGCCGGGGTCTCCATCGCCCGGCGCTATGGCGGCACAGGGCTGGGCCTCACCATCTCCCACGCCCTGGTGGAGCTGCTGGGGGGAACCCTCCAGGTGAAGAGCAATCCCGGGGAGGGAAGCTGCTTCTTCTTCACCCTGCGCTGCCAGCCCTCCAAGCCCGAGGAACAGGTCCATCTCTCCGACCTCTACCACGTAAAACTCCCCCGGGCCGAACTGAAGAAGCACTGGGCCCTCCTGGTGGACGACACCCTCACCAATCTCTTCCTCCTGGAAACCATCTGCCAGTCCGTGGGGCTGCCCTACCGCACCGCCGAAAATGGGCGGGAGGCCCTGGAGCTGTGCCGCCAGCAGCACTTCGACCTGATTTTCATGGACATCCAGATGCCCATCATGGATGGCTACACCGCCATCCGGGAAATCCGGAAGCTGCCGGACGCCGCCACCACCGCCATTGTGGCCCTCACCGCCTCCGCCTACCAGGAGGATGTGGAAAAGGCCCTGGGGGCCGGCTCCACCGGCTTCATCCCCAAGCCCTTCGAGCGGGATCAGCTCCTCCTCTGCATCGCCGACGCCCTGGGCATCACCCCGGAACGGGAACTGCGGGACGACCACCAGGATATGGCCGAAGCCCCGGAAGTGGCCACCGTCCGCCGGATGCACACCTTCATGCGGGAGCAATACCAGCTTTCCCTGGGAGAGATCAAGATGCTCCTGGCCCAGACCCTTACCGACTGGCGCCCGCTGCTGGACAACCTGGGCAGCTACGCCCAGCAGGGCAACGCCCAGGAGACCCTGGCCCTCCTCCACCGCCTCAAGGGAATGCTGGCCGCCATCGGCCTGCTGGAGCACTCCGAAAAGACCGTGGCCATCATGGAGGCCTTCCGGGAAGAGCGCAAGGACGAAGGCCAGACCATGCTCCTGGGCTTCATCCACTCCCTCACCCGCATCTTCAAGCTCCTGGAATCTGACGTCACGATTCCTGCCTGATCTCCCCCCTCCGACCCGCCGTGCTGCTCCTGCGCTTCCAACAGGGAACCCTTCTGGTGGGCCAGGGGATTCCCTCCCCCCCTCCGCCCCTCCCCGCCGGCCTCGGCGAATTCTGCCGCTACGACGCCCGGGTCCGGGCCTACCGGGCCAGCGCCTCCGCCTATCCCCACATCCTCCTACGGCTCCACCGGGAAGGCCTCCCCTACGACGACCAGGCCCGGAACTATCTCCCCCTGGAATCCCCCGCCCCCCTCTCCCGCACTCCCCGGTTCTATCAGCAGGAAGCCCTGGAGGCCTGGCGGCGCCAGGAATGCCGGGGCGTGGTGGTCCTGCCCACGGGCACAGGCAAATCCTTTCTGGCCCAGATGGCCATCCGGAGCGCCTGCCGTTCCACCCTGGTGGTGGTGCCCACCCTGGATCTCCTGGCCCAGTGGGCCCTGCAGCTGCGCAGCGCCTTCGGGTGTCCCGTGGGCACCCTGGGGGGAGGCAGCCACGACTGCCAGCCCATCACCGTCTCCACCTATGATTCCGCCCTCCTGGTGATGGAGCACTGGGGCAACCGCTTCGGCACCCTGGTGGTGGACGAATGCCACCATCTCCCCGGACCGGCCTATTCCCAGCTGGCCCGATGCTGTCTGGCCCCCTTCCGGCTGGGCCTCACCGCCACCCCGGAACGCCCCGACGGACTCCACCAGGACTATCCCCAGCTCCTGGGACCCATCTGCTACCGCAGGGAAATCACCGACCTCCCCGCCGAAACGGTCCTGGCCCCCTACGAAACCCTCACTCTTCCCATTCAGCTGGACGAGGAGGAGGAACGGCTCTACCAGGAGGCCCGGGAGCTCTACGTGGGATTCCTCCGGGAAAACGAAATCTCCCTGGGCTCCCCCCGGGGATGGGGCATCTTCCTCCGGGCCTGCAGCCGGCAGCCCGGGGGACGCCAGGCCCTCCAGGCCTACCTGACCCAGCGCCGCATCGCCCGCTCCCCCCGGGGGAAGTTCGCCACGGTCCACCAGCTCCTGACGGCCCACCGCCACGACCGCATCATCCTCTTCACCGCGGACAACGCCACGGCCTACCGCCTGGGCAACACCTTCGCCCTCCCCGTCATCACCCACCACACCCGTACCCAGGAGCGCATCGCCTTCCTGGAGGGTTTCCGCCAGGGAATCTTCCCGGCCATTGTCACCAGCCGGGTCCTCAACGAGGGGGTGGATGTCCCCGCCGCCAATGTGGGCATCATCGTCTCCGGCTCCGGCTCCGTGCGGGAGCACGTCCAGCGGCTGGGCCGCATTCTGCGCCCCTCCCCCGGCAAGACCGCCCTCCTCTACGAGCTGGTCACCCAGGGCACCGGGGAGACCTACACGGCGGAACGGCGCCGCATGCACCCCGCCTACGGAAAGCCCGCCTCCCCATGCTGACCCCCGCCCTCATCCAGGCCCTCTGCCGCAAAGGCCGACTCTATCCCCGCTTCGCCCCTCCCGAGGCCGCCGAGTGGGGAGAACGCCTTATCGCCCTCTATCAGGAGGCCCGGCAAAACAGCCTGACCGCCGGGGAACAGGAGGAACTCCTCAAACCCCTCCAGGAGGAAATGGCCAACCCCAAACTCTTCGCCGCCCTGCGAAAACTCCTGGAGGAGCGTTGTCATTACGCCCTCCCCGCCGAGGCGGACTACCCCGCCATGCGACTCCCCCTCCTCCAGACCTCCGCCCAGTGGCTGGCGGGAGACGATCCCCTCCCCTCCCTGGAGGAATGGCCCCGGCGCCTCCAAAGCCTCCACCCCCACAACCCCCTGGCCGCCACCGGACAGCTCTACGGAGACCTCCCCGAAAACCAGGTGCTGCGGGACTTCGACGCCCCCACTCCCCAGGAACTGGTGGACCGCTATAACACCGGCGTCATCCAGGCCCTCCTCCTGGGATGCCGCTCCCTGGAGGTCACCCTCCGGGCCCAGAATGCTCCCCAGCTGCGCCGGCTCTGCCAATATCTCCGC
Source organism: Lentisphaeria bacterium (assembly GCA_016302315.1). GTDB lineage: Bacteria > Verrucomicrobiota > Lentisphaeria > Oligosphaerales > Oligosphaeraceae > UBA1724. The sequence goes on along the minus strand of JAEDNW010000027.1, from coordinate 13,542 downwards.
TTCTTCCGGCTATTGGCGGAAATCCGTCCGGCGGAAGGAGATCCCACCAGCCTATCCCTCACCGTGGACGGCCCCGCCGCCATCCTGGAGCAGGGAAAGCGCTATGGCCTGCAGCTGGCCCTCTTCTTCCCGGCCCTCTGCACCATGCCCCAGTGGCACATCGCCCTCCGCCTTCCCTGGCACGGCCAGGAGGCCCTCCTGGAGCTGGACCAGACCTCCGGCCTGAAATGCCCCTACCACCACTTCGCCGCCGCCCTCCCGGAAGAGGTGCGGCTCTTCCAGGAAAATCTCCGTCAGCAGGACGGCCCCTGGGAGCTGCGGGAGGAATATCTCCCTCTTCAGGGCGAGGAGGCACGCTTCCTCTTCCCCGACTTCACCTTCCAGCGTAAGGGCTCCCCCCAGCTCCTCTTCCTGGAACTTTTCCACCGCTGGCACTGCCGGGAACTCCCCCGGCGCCTGGAATGGCTCTCCCAACACCCCGAATCCCCCTTGGTGCTGGGGGTGGAGCGCACTCTGCTCAAGCGCAAGGAAATCGCCCAGGCCCTGGAACACTTCCCCCTCCTCCCCCACCGGGGATTCCTCTATCGCGACTTCCCCACGGTGGAGAAAACCCTGCGCACCCTGGAAAAACGCTGGGAAATCCGACCACAATAACCCCCCGTGGCCGCCTTTTGCCCTCCTTCCCCCATGGCGCCTGCCATGGGCGGGCGACTCTCTGGCGGCCGTCCCATTGAAACGCTACATTGTCTCCCTTGCCCGCTCCCTCCCCCTCTTTGACCACCCAATGAAAAAATCCCTGTTTCTGTTGCTCAGTCTTTGCGCCCTGCCCCTCCTGGCCGCCGACCTTCTGTTGTACGAGAGCGTCGCCAGCCGCCCCCCGGAGGAGGACTGGCGGATCACGGAGGATGTGACCATGGCCCAGGTTCCCTGGCCCAACGGAGAATCGGGTCTGACGGTGAAATTCACCTATCGGGGGGGGCCAAAGGGTGGCCCTCCGGGAAATATTGGCTGCCGGAGCATTTGCGGGACTGGCGGAAGGGCAAGACCCTGAATCTGGAGATCTTCTGTGATGCGGCCTGCCGGGTGGGCCTGGTGGTGTCCACCTATGCCGACTCCACCACCAAGAGTCTGGGCACGGGCAGTCTCCAGTTTTCCCCGGGGCGGCACAAGATCCAGATTGATCTGGGAGAGCTCAATGGCTTCGACGTCAGCAACATGAAGTACATCGACGTCTTCTGCTCCTATCCGCAGACCACCTACTCTGTCTACGTGGGAGACATCTCTCTGGAGATGATTGATCCCGAGGAAGAGGCCGCCCAAAGCCGTCGGATTGCCGCGGAGTGCCGGGAGGCCCTCCGCTGGCGGAAGGAAGCCTACCAGGGCAAGCTTCCCCGCTTCGCCGAGGAGTTCCAGGCCCTGGCGGACAGCCTGCCGGAAGTCCCGGAACTGGAGCAGGCCCTCCAGTTCCAGGAAGAGAGCAAGAAAATCCTGCCCCGGCTGGATCGCCAATTCTTCCAGCACCTGGCCCGGGAGAACAATGGCCTGGCCCTCCGCTGGTGCTACCCCGAGGAAAAGGTGCTCCGGGATCGCTATGCCTTCCTGGCCCCCTACACCGACCACTACACCGTGGAGGCCGCCCGGGGAGAGGGAGAATCCGCCCAGCTGGTGGCCTTTGCCCTGAACTCCCTCCCAAATGTCCAGGTGACCCTGGAGACCCTGCCGGCGCAAGAGGATGGCACGACCATCCCGGCGGAAGCCCTCACCCTGGCTCCCGTGGGCTATGTGAAAACCTCCAACCCCGCTTACAAGACGGACTACGTCGGCTACTGGCCGGATCCCATCCTGGAATATCTCCAGACCCCTATTCCCATGGAGGCCAAACACTATCAGAGCTGGTGGCTGGACGTGCAAGTGCCCCAGGACCAAAAGCCCGGCCTCTACCAGGGTTCCGTGAAGATCACCTATGACAACGGGGGACAGCAGAGCCTCCCCTTCGCCATCCGGGTTCACGACTTCACCCTGGCCCAGGGCGTCCCCTACTTCTCTCCCGTCCAATTCATCGTGCCCCCCGCCTTCCCCCAGGGAGCGGAGGCCCGGGAAAAGTACTGGCAGGCCCTGGCCTCCATGCTCATCGCCCATCGCCTCCAGCCCGATGAAATCTACTACGGCCCGGATCGGGCCGACCTGGTGCCCCACGCCCAGTGGCTCCTGGCCCATGGCTCCCCCTGTTTCAACCTGGGCTTCATCAACACGGAGGTGGACGACGCCCTCCTGGAACAGGTGCGCAACGCCTACCAGAAGTGCCAGGAGGCCGGCATCGTGGACAAAGCCTACATCTACTGCTACGATGAAAAGCCCGCCGACATGTTCCCCATGATCCTGGATTCCCTCCGGAAGGTCCGCCAGGCCGCCCCCGGCGTCCCCACCTACACCACCCTCTACGACGGCACCTTCGGACGAGACAACGGGCTGGACGAGGTGATCGACGCCTGGATCCCCCTCACCGTCTCCTACGGCCGCAACAAAGACAACGCCGCCTTGGCTCGAGCCCGGGGAGAAAAGGTGGGCTGGTACGTCTGCTGCACCCCCACCATGCCCTACGCCAACTTCCTCCTGGAACATCCCGCCACCGCCAACCGCCTTCTCATGGGCTTCATGAAGAAGAAGTACGGGGCGGAATGCTTCCTCTACTACCAGACCAGCGTCTGGCGCATCTACGAGAAGAGCAGCGAGGGAACCTATGTCTTCAAGGGCATGATCGACACCCCCATCGCGGGCGGCCCTCTCCTGGAATATCCCTGGATTGGAGAAGCCTTCCAGAATTTCCCCGGAGACGGACGCCTCCTCTATCCCGCCGCCGATGGCCCCATCCCCACCACCCGCATCAAGAGCATCCGGGACGGCGCGGAGGACTGGATGTATCTGGAGCTGCTCGCCAAGGCGTTGGACAACGCCCAGGCCATGGATGAGAGCTGGCGCGCCGCCGCCGCCCAGGAACTCCAGGTGGAGGACACCCTGGTGAAAGACCTGACCACCTGGACCACCAATCCTGCCCTGGTCCAAGCGAAGAAACTCCGCCTGGCCGCCCTCCTGGATCAATACGTCCAGAAGAATCCCTAGCCTCCGGCCATTTTGTTCCCCCAGGGGCGCCTTTTCCTGCGCCCCTTTCCCCATCCCCTCATTTCCCGAACTCACGCCATGCGTTCCCTTCTCCTCTCCCTGTCTCTCCTTCTCTCTTTGAGCCTGGCGGCCAAGGAAATTTCCCTCACCGTCCCCTCTGCCCAGCGTGCCCCTGAAGAGGATTGGAAGCTAGGAGGAGGGCCGGTGAAGATGGCGTTGGAGCCCTGGCCGGACGGAGGATCCGGCCTTGCGGTGAAGATCACCTATCCCGTCTCCTCCGGGGGCTGGCCCTCCGCCAAATTCCAGATTCCGGAGGAGAAACGGGACTGGACCAAGGGGAAGACCCTGGTCATTGAATTGTATTGCGAGATCCCCAAGCGGGTGGGCATTGAAGTGGCCACCATTCCGGACTATCCCCGGCGTTTCTCCTTCGTCCTCCAGCGTCTCACCGAATGCCACCAGGGACGCAACACCCTCCGCCTTCCCCTGGAGCACATGGAAGGCTTTGACCTGAGTCAGATGAAGCATGTGGACTTTTTCACGGGAGACGTTGCCCAGGAGTATTCCATTTACGTGGGCGAGATTCGTCTGGAGGAACGGGATGCCGAGGAGGATGCGGCCCTCGTGAAGCAATGGCGGGAAGCCTTTGCCCGGCGCTCCGCCCTGCTGAACCACCAGCTTCCCTCCTACGCCACCAACCTCCAGGCCATGGAGAAATTTCTTCCGGCCACGCCCGACCCCAAGCAAGCCCAGCGCTTTCAGGAAGAGTGCAAGAAAATCCTCCCCCGGTTGGACGCCCTCTACTTCCGGCGGGCCGCCCTGCCCGCCGGCGTAGCCTTCCTCTGGTGCATGCCCGAGGAGAAGGTTCTCCGGAAAAACCACCTCTTCCTGGGAGACTACACCCCGGAATACACCCTGGAAGCCGCCCGGGGAGAGGGAGAATCCGCCCAGCTGGTGGCCTTCGCCCTGGCTCCCGTGCCCGGCATCCGGGCGGAGCTGGAAACCCTTCCCGTCCTGGAAGATGGAACCTCCATTCCCCGGGAGGCCCTGACCCTGGCCCCCGTGGGATATGTGGAGAGCCGGGATCCCGCCTACAAAGTGGACCATGTGGGCTACTGGCCCGACCCCATCTTGGAATATCTCCAGACCCCCATTCCCCTGGAGGCGGAGACCTACCAAAGCTGGTTCCTGGATGTCCAAGTGCCCCAGGATCAAAAGCCTGGCCTCTACAAAGGAACCGTGGCCTTCGTCCGGGAGGACGGCACCCGGAATTCCCTCCCCTTCGCCATCCGGGTTCATGACTTCTCCCTGCCCCCCGGCGTCCCCTATTTCTCCCCCGTGCAGCTCGGCCTGATGGACAACTATCCCGCAGACCCGGCGGCCCGGAAGGAATATTGGCGGGCCATCGCCAAGCTGCTGATTCGCCATCGACTCCAGCCTGACCAAATCTACCGGGGCGTGGATCGCCCCGACATGGTGGAGGATTCCCAATGGCTCCTGGAACAAGGGGCCGGCTTCTTCAACATGGGATTCCTCAATGAACCCCCAACCCCACAGTTCCTGGAAACCCTGAAGCAACGCTATCAGGAATGCAAAGAACGGGGCATCGCCGACCGGGCCTACCTCTACGCCTTCGACGAATCCCCCATGGAACTCTTCCCCATGATTCGGGAAGCCCTCCAGAAGGTCCGGGAAGCCGTCCCGGAACTCCCCATCTACACCACCCTCTACGACGACACCTTCGGCCGAGTCAGCCAGCTGGAGGGTCTGGTGGACGGCTGGATTCCCCTTACCGTCTCCTACGACTTGAACGCCGACTACGTGGCCCAGGCCCGGGAACGGGGAGACAAGGTATGCTGGTACGTCTGCTGCACCCCCACCATGCCCTACGCCAACATCCTCCTGGAGCACCCCGCCGCCGCCAATCGCCTCCTCATGGGATTCATGGCCAGGAAATACCGCCCCGACGGCTTCCTCTACTACGGCAGCTGCCTCTGGCGCACCTGGAAAAAAACGGAGAAGGGATATGTGGCCGGCCCCAACATTTCCACCCCCGTCACCGGCGGCCCCCTCCTCCAGGAACCCTGGCTGGCCAACTCCTTCCGCAATTTCAGCGGAGACGGACGCCTCCTCTATCCCGCCCAGGACGGCCCCATTCCCACCACCCGGCTGAAAAGCATCCGGGACGGCATGGAGGATTGGATGTACATGGATCTTCTGGAGAAGGCCTTGGAAAATCCCCAGGGCATGTCCCGGGAATGGGTGACGGAAGCCACCCGGGAACTGGAGGTGGAACCCTCCCTGATTCAAGACATGAGCCATTGGACCCGAGATCCCCGGCTGATCCAGGAAAAGAAACTGCGACTGGCCAATCTGCTGGACCAATACGCCCGACTCCACCCCTAGCCCCCAAGCCACGCCATGAAACTCGCCCAATTTCGCGCCCTCCTGGGGATCCTGGCCCTCTTCCTGTTGGCGGAAAGCCTCTCCGCCGCCACCATCCCCCTCTACTCCTTCTCCTATGAAAGGCCCCTGGCCGCGCCGGATTGGGCCACCACGGAGGCCAAAGGGGATTTGACGGCGGAGATTCGCCCCTGGCCCAACGCCGAGCCGGGGCTCACCGGCCACTTCTCCTATTCCGCCAGCGAAGGATGGCCCTCCGCCAAACTCCTCATCCCCCCGGAACAAGCAGATTGGCGCAATCTCCAGTCCATCCAAATCGAACTCTTCTTCCCCGAGGACTGCACCTCCCTGGGCATCGAAATCCGCACCGAGGCAGACGCCAGACCCATCTCCTGGTATTCCCTCGCCTTCTCCGCGGGACGGCATCGCCTGGTGCTCTCCCTGGACGACTTCAATGCGGACTATGACCTCTCCCGGGTGGTGCATCTGGACTTCTTCGGCATGCAGCCCAAGAAGCCCTTCCAAATCTACGTGGGCGACATCACGGGAGAATCCCGATCCCCCCAGGAGCTTCGCCAGGAAGGGGTTCAGGAAGCCACTCGTCTCCGGGAATCCCTTCTGTGGCGTCAAGAGCGCCTGAGCGAGGAGTTTACGGGGCGTCTGCATCGCATCGTGAAGCAAATTGAGGAGTATCTCCAGAATCCGTCGGCGGTTCACTTTTCCCGGGAGCTGCAGCACCAATGCCAGCGGCTTCTGTCCGAGTTGGATCTGCGCATCTTCCAGAAAGAGGCAGGGGACAAAGCCTTAGGCGTGCTATGGTGCTATCCCGAGGAGAAGATTCACCGGGGGGCCTACGTCTTCCGGGCTCCTCCCACCCCCAGCTACACCCTGGAGGCCGCCCGGGGCGAGGGAGAATCCGCCCAGCTGGTGGGCCTGACGCTCCGCCCCCTCCAAGCCGTCCAGGCCACCCTGGAAAAGGCACCCGTCCAGGAAGACGGCACCCCCTTCCCCCTGGAAGCCCTCCGCCTCTCCCCCGTGGGATACGTGGACTGCCCCAAGCCCCACTACGAAGTGGAGCACACCGGGCTGTGGCCCGACCCCATCCTGGAGGAACTCCACGCCTCCTTCTCCCTAGAAGAGGGGATCTACCAAAGCTGGTGGCTGGATGTCCAGGTGCCCCAGGACCAAAAGCCCGGCCTCTACCAGGGCGAAGTGGCGGTGACCTTCGACGGCGAACGCCAAATCCTTCCCTTCTCCCTCCTGGTGCGGGATGTCGCTCTGGAACCCGGCGCCCCCTACTTCACCCCCATCAGCTATGGCGGGCCCGCCCACATTCCCTATGGCACCCCGGAATACTGGGCGTACAAGCACGCCATCATGGACCTGCTTCTCCTCCACCACCTCCAGCCCGATGAAATCTACTCCAGACCCGAAAAAGACAGAGCCTTGGAGGAAAATCTCTATGCCCTGAACCACGGAGCCAAACACTTCAATCTGGGTTACTTCAACACCGCCCTCTCCCCGGAAAGGCTCCAGCAGTTCCGGGAGGCCTATCAGACCTACCAGGAGGCCGGCATCTTGGACAAGGCCTACATCTACTGCTTTGACGAGGCTCCCGCCGAACAATACCCCATGATCCGGGAAACCCTCCAGAAGGTCCGCCAGGCCCTTCCCGGAATCCCCATCTACACCACCATCTACGACAATACCTTCGGCGTGAAAAGCGGACTGGACGACCTGGTGGATGGCTGGATCCCCGGCACCCGGAACTTCCACGGGAACCTGGAAAACGTCCAAGCCGCCCGGGCACGGGGAAAGAAGGTGGGCTACTACGTGGCCTGCAGCCCCTTCCTCCCCTTCGCCAATCTCCTCCTGGAATACCCCGGCATGGCCCCCAGGCTCCTCATGGGCTTCATGGCCAAGAAGGTGGACAACCAGGATATCTTCCTCTACTACGCCTCCACCCTCTGGCTCACCATCCGGCGGGAGGGAGGCAACTACACCCTGGACGCCCCCATTCCCGTTCCCGTCACGGGAGGCCCCGTCCTCTCCGCCCCCTGGAATGGAAACTCCTTCGGCAATTTCAACGGAGATGGACGCCTCCTTTATCCCGGAGAGAAGGGGCCTCTCCCCAGTTTGCGCCTGAAATACATGCGGGACGGGGTGGAGGATGCCATGCTCCTGGATCAGCTGCGTCAACTCCTGCGTTCTCCTTCTGTCCAGGAGGCCGACGCCGAGGAGTGGCTCCGGGAGGCCAGGAAGGAAGCGGAGGTGGAGGATGCCCTGGTCACTTCCCTGGCCGTCTGGAGCAAGGATCCCCGTCTGGCCCATGCCAAGCACAGCCGCCTCCTCCGGTTGCTGGAGCAACATCCCGGCCAGACCCCTTAACTTCCCTCCCTCAAAATGCTTTTCCCCATGAGACACCTTCCCCTCCTCCTGGCCAGCCTCCTCGCCCCCCTCCTTCTAGCCAGCGCCGAATTTCGGGTGCGCACCACCCATGGGGTGCCCCGGATCGAGAAAGACGGGGTGGCGGTGCGTCCCCGGTGGTTCTACGGTGGGCGGGGGCGCAGTCCCCTCCCCCTCCAGCAGGGCGATCAGCGTATGGAGATCCGCCGCATTTCCGTGGTGGAGGAGGAGTGTGATCTCACCTTCCACTTCCGCTTCTCCCTCTCCCCTGGAAAATACTATCTTGACGACTTTGAGGTAGTTCGAGAGGACACGGGAGAGCCCCTCTTCCCGAAACAGAGCTTTGACGACGCCCCCCGGGGGCAATTTCTCTCCCTGCCGGGGCGCACCTGGGAAATCTGGCCCCGGGATCCCCAGGAGACCTCCTTTCTGGCCGCCATCGAAGACTATCCTGACGAGCCGGGCAATCCCGCCCTCTCCATCACCTTCACCTCCCAGGCAGGCAAGGCCTTCTCCGGCAAGGATCCCCACCTCTATCTGAGAGGCATTAAGGCCAAGCTAGAACACGGGGTGCGCTACGTGATCCGCTTCCGGGTCTGGAGTTCCTGGGAGAAGGGGTTCCTCTCTCCGGGATTCTACATCCCCCATCCCATCGCCTACCGCGCCGCCTTCGCCGACATCCCCGAGGGAGACAACGTCTTCTCCCGCCAAATCCGCATGGCCCACCAGGCCGGAGTGGACTTTGTCACCACCATTCTGGAGGTGCCCTGGCCCCAGCCGCCCCTCGCCCAGGATTTCTCCGCCCTGGATTCCGCCATGGACCAGATCCTCTACGCCAACCCCCAAGCCTATGTGATCCCCCGGCTGATGCTCTATCCTCCCGAATGGTGGAAGAACCAGAACCCCGACGAGTTGATGCAGTGGGATCCCAACTCCGGCATCTCCCATCGGCGCCATGAAAGCGTCAGCAGCCAGAAGTGGCTCCAGGAGGCTCTCGCCATGCTGGAGGGCACCATCCGGCACCTGGAGGAGAAATACGGAGAGCGCATTGCCGGCTATCATCCCTGCGCCCAGGAAACCCAGGAGTGGTTCTACCGGGACAGCTGGAAGGAGGATTTCCACGGATATTCCCCGGCGGAAATCCAGGGCTTCCGCCGTTGGCTTGCCCAGAAGTATCCCTCGGATCAGGCGCTTCAGGAGGCCTGGGGAGAGGAGGCCGTCACCCGGGAGACCGCCCTGCCCCCCACCCCGGCGGAGCGGAAGGCGGCCCAGCCCAGAACCGCCGTCCTGGATCCCCTGGCCTATCCCAAGGTCGTCGACCACAATCTCTTCCTCCAACAGGCCATGACCGACGCCATCCTCCAGGTGGCCCGACGGGTCCGGGAAGTCACCCAGGAGAAAAAGCTGGTCCTCTTCTTCTACGGATACATCAACGCCTTCGGACGGATGCAGCGCATGAGCGCCTGCGGACACCTGGACAACCAGCGCCTCCTGGCGTCCCCCGACATCGACATTCTTTGCTCCCCCATTGACTACACCGATCGCTGGGAGGGAGAGGCCGGACTCTCCATGACCCCGGCGGAATCCATTCTCCGGGCCGGGAAGCTCTGGTTCTACGAGGATGACAGCCGGACCTATCTGGCCTCCCGGGGCAATCTGGGAGGGCTGGAGCGCCACATCCCCACTCCCTGGGACACGCGAAACGTGCTTCTGCGGAACACGGCCCAGGAGATTGTCCGCAATCTGGGATGCTGGTGGATGGATCTGCCTCTGCTGGGCTGGTTCGAGGATCCCAATCTATGGACCGTCATGGAGGATCTCCAGGGGATGGAGGAGCAGAAGCTCCAGAATCCCGTCCCCTACGTGCCCGTTGTGGCGGCCACTTCCTCGGAGCGTTCAGCCATCTACACCAAGGATGCACGGAACTTCACCTTCCCCGCCTACGAACTCATTCGGGGCACCCTCTCCCGCTGCGGCGCGGCAGGAGGGATGTACTATCTGGAGGACCTGCTGGCCAACGGAGTGGAAACTCCCGTCCTGATCCTGGGGAACGCCTGGGTCCTGACCCGCCAGGAGCGCCAGACCCTAAAGGAGCGGCTCCAGGGCAAGACGGTCCTATGGTGCCATGCCCCGGGCCTCATGGATCCGGAGGAAGGATACTCCCTGGAAAACTCCCGGGAACTCACGGGCTTCGCCCTGACCCCCAAGAAAGGGAACGCCCCTGTGGCCATCCAAGCCACCGAAGCGGGAAAATTCATGGGACTCCCCGCCTCCTGGACGCCCCGCACCCCCGCCAGCCAGAACTTCTCCCTCGCCCCACAGCCGGATGACATCATCCTGGCCCGCTGGGCGGATGACCAGACCCCCGCCCTCCTGCAACGGGATAAGACCTTCTTCTGCGCCTCCCCCGAGGTGCCCCGGGAACTGGTTCACCTTCTCCTCTATGCCGCAGGGGAACATATCTACACCCGGGACAATGTGGTCTTCTACACCGACGGCACCCACCTGGTCCTTCACGCCACCAAGGACACCCCGCCGGAAGTCCAATTGGACTTCCCCCAGCCCGTCTCCCTCCGGGAAGTGGGTTCCGGGAAACTCCTCACGCCCACCCCCGTCACCTCCTTCTCTCTTCCCCTTGACTTCGCCGAAACCATGGTCCTGGAAATTTTCTGACCCAAAATCCACCAGACCCCCACAAACACTGCCATGACGCGACATTCTCTCCTCCTCACCCTCGCCACACTCTTCGCTCTCCAAACCCTCCTCATGAGCCAGGTCCTCCCCTCCCCCAAGCCCGGAGATCCGGACTACTTCCCCATCACCGCCTGGGGTGGTCTCCCCTACTTCTTCGACCAGAAGCAGGCGGACGACATGGCGGAGGCCGGCATCACCGTGGCCGGCTTCGCCAGCACCGTGGAGCAGTTGGACTGCATCCAGAAGGCCGGCATGGTGGCCTGGGGCTTCCGCCAGGTGCCCGACCAATACTTCTGGGATAACGAAGCCCCGGAGGAAGAGCTGCGGAAGGGCATTCGCGCCACGGTGGACTTCTTCCAGGATCATCCCGCCCTCTGCGGATATTTCATCCAGGACGAGCCCTCCACCTCCCGCTTCCGGAACCTGGCCATCATGGCCGACGAGGTGAAGAAGGCCCATCCCGGGAAGGACGCCTATATCAATCTCTTCCCCAACTACGCCACCCCGAAGCAGCTGGGCGCCGCCGACTGGAAAGAATACGCCGAGCGCTTCGTCCAGGAATTGCAGCCTGCCCACCTGGGCTATGACTACTACACCCTCTTCGAGGGCAACGATCCCATCCGCCGCGGCACTTGGCAACAGCTGGCAGAAGCCCGGGAAGTCACCCTGGCCCATGGCATCCCCCTGGATGTCTGCCTCCTCTCCGTGGGCCATATGCCCTACCGCATCCCCTCGGAAAACGACCTCTTCTTCCAGGTCTACAGCGCCCTCCTCTACGGCGCCAAGGGCATCCTCTACTTCACCTACTACACCCCCCCCGTGGCCAGCTACCGCCATGCCCCCATCGACCCCTGGGGCAACCGCACCGAAACCTGGTACGCCATGCGCTTCGTCAACAACACCGTGAAGTGCATCGCCAAAACCCTGAACCGCCTGGAGTCCACCAAGGTCTACCACTTCGTGCCCAACGGCCGGGAACGCCTGCCCCGGGAAGACGCACCCGAGGAAACCAGCCTGATCGCCGCCGCCGCGGACAACCAGGACCTCGCCGTGGGCGAGTTTCAGGACCGGGAGAATGGGGAGATCTATGTGATGGTGCTCAACAAAAACCTGGAGCGCTCCACCTCCATCGCCGATCTCCAATGGCGCAACGGAACCCCCGCCGATATCCAGGTGGTCAGCCAATTCCACAAGGACACCCTCTCCCGCTTCGCCGGGGAAAATGTCTGGCTCGCCCCCGGACAGGCCCTCCTGCTGAAGATCACGGAATAACCCCGACCCACTCCCAGGGGCATTCTCGGACTCTCCCAAGAATGCCCCCTTTTCCTCTCCCTCTCCCCATGTGCAAACGCGCCCTCCTTCTCTGCTTCTGCCTGGCCGCGGCCGCCCTCTGGGGCGACGCCCTCCAGGAAGCTCTCCCCTACTTCAACGCCATCACCGACAAGGACCCCCTCACCTACGAGGCGGGGGAACCCATCACCTTCACGGTGACCTTCGGCCCCTACACCCCCCAATTGCCCCCGGGAAGCACCGTCCATTGGGTGCGCCGGGGAGATGACGGCATCCAGGAGGAGGGAAGCGCCCCCTGGCAAACCGAAACCCCCATCACCTACACCACCTCCCTCAACAACCAAGGCTTCGTCTGGCTCTACTTCGTCGTCACCGATGGACAGGGCAATCGACTCACCCAGAAAGATGGGCGGGATGTCTACGCCAACTGCGGGGCCGCCGTCCATCCCGAATCTCTCCAAGGCATGCCGGTGCCCCAGGATTTCGATGCCTATTGGGATGCCCAGAAGGCCCTCCTGAAGGAGGTTCCCCTAAAAGCCACCCGCACCCTGGTGAAGCGGGACGAGGCAAAAAAACTCTCCATCTACGCCGTCTCCCTGGAGTGCCCCGGAGGACGCCCTGCCACCGGATTCCTCTCCATCCCCGACATGGCCCAAGAAACCAAGCTCCCCGCCGTCGCCTACTTCCACGGATACGGATACAACGCCAATCTCTTCCAGCAACCCCCAGAGTTCTGGGACACCGACCGCATCGCCTTCCAGGTGAACGCCCACGGCGCCGACCTCCTCCAGTCCGATGCCTACTACGAGGAGTTTGGTAACAGGATCCGCTCGGACCGCTACTCCTACGCCTTCGATCCCCAGGAAAACGCCTCCCCCGACACCGCCTACTTCCACGGAATGGTCCTCCGCCTCCTCCGGGCGCTGGAATATCTTAAGAGCCTCCCCGAATGGAATGGAACCGATCTAGTGGCCGAGGGGGGAAGCCAAGGCGGACTCCAAACCATCTGGGCCGCCGCCCTGGATCCCGATGTGACCCTCGCCAGACCCTCCATCCCCTGGCACTGCGACGCCGCCGGACAGTCCCGCTTCGGACGCGCCTTCGGCTCCTGGAGAATCCCCTACGCCCCAGGTCTGGAATACTACGACACCATCCACATGGCCCACCGCATCCAATGCCCCGTGGAAATCCCCAGGGCAGGACTGGGAGACTACATCTGCCCCCCCTCCGGCGTCGCCATCTTCTATAACCGACTCACCTGCCCCAAAACCATCCATTGGTACCAGGGCTCCGACCACGGTTACGTCCCCAAAGACGCCCCCGTCTATACTCGAAAGGAGCCCGCTGCGAGGAAATAATATTATAACCCATTGACATTCAAGGATTTATAATATTATAACCCATGCCCGCCATAGGACAAGGAGGAGATCAGATTTCCTCCAGTCCTATGGCTTTTAGGTATGCCTATGTTCCGTCGCAGAAGGCGGGGAGCCGGGTATCGTCCCGGAGATTTCCCTGAGGGATGCATTGGCAAAGTAATAGAAGCGGTCCATGGATGAAGAAAAAGAAGAAAACGCTAGCCCATCTTTCGCACTTCGGGGGGTGTTTTGAGGCTAAACAGGCACAACA
>JAEDNW010000026.1:0-19930 GCA_016302315.1 Lentisphaeria bacterium | reverse complement strand
GAGGATGCGGGCGTCTTTGAGGGGGGCGGGGAATTCGGCCAGCAGGAGGCCGCTGTCGATCTGGCAATGGAGATAGAGGTCGTTCATAGGGAGGAACGGGGAGTTAGGGGGTGAGAAAAGTGCCGACGGCGGAGTTGACCTTGACCAGGGTTTCCACCCCCTGGGCGCTATGGGTCACCAGATCCTCGTCAAAGCGACAGCGGCCAGGGGGAAGGGCGAGAATGACGGTGGAGCCTCCGAAGGTGAAGAATCCCGCCTGGGTTCCCCGGGAGAATTCCATGCCCGACTCCGTGGCGTAGTCATGGATGGAGGCCACGCCAAAGGCGCCCACGGCAAACATGGCCGCCAGACCGCCCCGGCGCAGCTGAAGGATCCGGGTGGTGCGGAAATTCTCCGTGAAGACCCGGTAGCCTCTCTGTAGGGCCAGGGGATTGACGGAGTGGTATTTGCCGTGGGTGACCCAGTAGTCTTCCTGGAGGCCGTCGTCGGGGAAGTGGTAGCGATGGTAGTCGGCGGGGCAGAGGCGGCAGACCATCAGGGATCCTCCGTCAAAGTTCCGGGCATACCGGCTTCCCTGGATTCCCAGGAGGTCTGCCATGGAGTAGGGCGTGCCCTTGACGGGAACCACCAGACCCGCGGTGATTTCCGGGTAGACGGTAAGGCGGCAGTCCGCCGGGCAGCAGAGGCGGTTGGGATCTTCGGGAAGGGGGCGGGCGCCGGGTTTCAGTTCCCGGGCGAAGAAGTCGTTGAAGGAGGTGTAGCCGCCCTCCGGCACCAGGGCCTCCGCCATGTTGATGCGGAGTTTTCGGACCGTGGGGGCGATGCGTTTCACCGAGGAGGGGCGGTCCAGCATCCATCCCATGAAGCGGGAGAAGAGGGCGTGGGAGAAGAGGGGGCCCTGGAGGAGGCCCCGGATGGGGGAGAGGTAGGCCAGGCGGAGCCAGCGGTCGCCCAGGACATTTTCCGTTTCCAGACGGCCTGTCTCCCGATTGTAGAATTGGATTTCCTTCTGCATGGGATGAGGCGAGGGGAAAATTTAGGCCATGCCGTGGCGGACGAAGCAGTATCCGTCGTTCCAGGCGGGGGCTCCGTGGGCTGTGAAGGGGCCTCCTGCCGTCTTGTAGAAGCTCCAGGGGCAGACCGTGTGGCTGTCTCCCTCCTCCAGATGATGGGGGCCTAGCATGTTCCGCAGGGAAGTGACCAGAGTGGCCTCCATCCGGTTGACGCCCTCCTGGAGCCATTCCCGGGGAATTTCCCGGTGATACTCGGGGAGAGTGAGAGGGGCGAGGTCATGGCCGTTGATCTTCAGAAGGAGGACATTGCCCCAGAGATTCTCGAAGTGGAGAGAGCGGTTTTCCTGGAGGTCTTCCCGGGAGAGGAGGACTTCCTGGGCCAGAGTGATGGTGCCGGCGAAGAAGGGGAAGCCTCCCTGTTCCAGATGGTCTCCCGGGACTTCCCGGGGCTGGGCCGTCAGGAGGAAGTCCCCCTGATAGCGGCAGGAGTCCTGGGTGAGTTCCTGGAAGGAGCCCGGTGTGGCCACCCCGAAGTGTCCGGCCAGGTAGATGGCCTCGATTTCGCTGTCCAGGGAGAGTTTGTTCCGTTCGGATTCGAAGATTTTGGAGGCCCGGAGACAGGCGAAGGTCTGGGGATCCTGGTGGTAGGTGGTCTCCAGGCGGATGCGGTTCTCTCCCGGCTGCAGCACTCCCTCTAGGGAGATGCGCTGGAAGGCGGGATCCGCGAAGAATCCCCGGGACTGGGAGGAAAGGGTCTTCCCATTCACCAGAATCCGATGGCGCTCCGGATGCTCCAGCAGCAGATCCAGGGGACGCTGGAAATCAAAGCCCTCCCCGATCTGGAAGGTGAACTCCAACGCGACTTCCTGGTTCTCCTTCTCCCTGGCCAGCAGGGCATCGTTGATGGTGAGCACATACTCCCGGGCAAAGAGCTCCTCCCCGTCCACTTCACAACGGCAATGATCCAGGGTGAGAAGGTTTTCCGAAGCCTTTGCCACCTGCCAACAGGGCGCCAAGGCCAGAGGCTTGCCCGCCGGCGCCGCCGGAGCGGCCGCCCCCACAGGATAGGGACGGGAGAGGAGAAGGAGATCTCCGGCGGGGGAGAAGACATGGGGCACCAGGCAGACCTTTCCGTTGGTGGTGTAGGGGACGGGATAGCGCTCTCCTGTGCGGGGAGAGTATCCCTCCACGCCCACGCCGGGCACGGAGACCAGGGTCTTGACCGCCTCAAAACGGCGATTGTTCACAAAGTAGTGGAGCACAGCGGGCTTGCCGTCGAAATCCGGGAAGTGTCGGGCGGTGCAGTGAATCTGGGGGGCGTCGGCCCCGTCCTCTCCCGTGACCCGCACCGGGCGGAACTCCTGGGGAATGGCCTCTACCAGGGCTTCCAGGGTGTCAAACCATTGCACCTTCTCCAGGAGGGAGCATTGGGGCGCCCCTTCTCCGTCCACGGCGAAGGGACTCTCTTCCAGGTCGTTGCGCAGGCCCAGAATCTGTCCGCCCTCCTGAATGAACTGCTCCAGAAGCCGCACTTGGCAGCGGGAGAGATTGTTCAGCTTGGGCAGGATGACCAGGCGGTAGGCCTGCTCCCCGATGACCAGGGCGCCGTTCTCCACCCGGCCATGGCGCTCCATGAGGATCTCGTCCCCGTAGTGATGGTTGATCTGATGGGCCTCCAGGGTGTCCGTGGCCGCCTTGAAGGAGCACTGGTAGGGAATCAGAGTCCCGTTCCGACTGTTGTTGTAGTGCATCATGGCGGTGGACTGGGGATGCATCAGAAGCACCGGGTAATGCACGTCGCCGGACTCCAGGAGGGTGCCCATGCGGGAGAGATAGTCGTTGAAGGGCTTGTAGTATTCCCACCAGGGCTGGTGGCGGAAGAGGCTGGCGGGGTAGTCCCGCTTCCGGATTCCCCGGAGGCTGTAGCCTTCCAGGTGCTGGCAGACCAGATTCACCCCATGGACGAATTGCCATTGCACCAGCCACTGGAGATCGGCGAAGGAGACGGCCCATCCGCAGAGGGCGAAGGTCTCGGAGAGGATCTGCCGCTTTCCGGTCTGGGCGGCGGCGCTGAAGAGCTGGAGGGGGAGGGTGACCCAGGAGTGGTCCCGGCAAAGAATGTCCATTCCCGGAATGTGGAAATATTCGTAATGGGGCATGCAGGCCCCGTTGGAGGTCAGCTGGTCCAACAAGGTCTCCTCCAGCACCAGGTGTCCCGTCAGTTCCCAGTCGTGATCCTGGCACCAGTCGTGGATCTGCTTCATGAAGTTCTGGCTGAAGAGCTCCGTGCAGGTGCGCCAGTAGCGATACCGGGTGCGGCGGTAGTCCTTGCCCCAGGAATAGAAGAGGTGGATCAGGCGGGGACGCAGCTCTTCCTGGAAGCGCTCCCGGTAGGCCTCCTCCAGGGCCAGGGACCAGGGATATCCATCCCGGGAGATCTGGGGCTCGTCGGTGAAGAAGCCCCGCATGTTCCGGCGCTCCTCGGGGGAGAGGCGCTGGAAGTATTCCTGATGGGTGCATTGGATGAACTGGGCGATGACCCGCCCGTCCAAGGTGTCCACATAATAGGGATTCACCTGGAAGAAGCACACCAGAAGACGCTGTTTTTGGGGCAGGGGCTGATCCAGGGGGAGCCAGGCGCCCTCCTCGGTGAAGATGGCCAGGGGGTGCTCCACGGCCCGGGCCTCCTTCTCTCCCCATACTTCCTTGCACCGGAGATATTTCTGCTGATAGAAGAGCCCCTTGCCGTTGACCAGGCCTCCCCCAAAGCCGCTGGGCCACCCGTTTTCATCATAGGCCCAAGCGTTCATGCCTAGCTCCTGGGCACGGTGAAGACAGGCCCGGATGGTGTCAAACCATGGGTCGGAGAGATATTCCGTGTGGAGCCCCCCTCGGGCGTGCATGAAAAATCCCCCAATGCCCTGCTGCTCCATCAGGTCAATCTGATGGCAGCATTCCTGGGGATCCAGGCAATCATTCCAACTCCAGAAAGGGACAGGGCGCTGGCGGGAGGCGGGATTCTTGGCGGCTTCAAAGGGGGTCATGATGACGAAAAAAGGAAAAGGGGAAAAAGAGACGGAAAACTCCGCTAATGTAGCCCGATTCCCCAGGGCGATACCGCGGGATTCCAGGGGAAATCCAAAGGGCCTTCAAGGCACGCCCTGGACCGGCGAAGAGGGAAAACCGCGCAATCTGTCTCCCCCGGAATCCGCGGAAGGGACAGAAAAAAAGCCCCCTTCCTGCCAGCGGGTGGAGAGGGAAGGGGGCGTGAGGCTCGGAAGGTCAGACTAGCGGATGTCTCCGCCGTGGCGGGTGTTCCAGCCGGGGAACCAGTAGTAGTCGGCCTTCAGGTAGGGGACGCCGTAGGTGTCCTTGTTCATGGCCTTGGTGACGGGGATGGCTTCCACGTGTCCGTCGGCGAAGGTGGCGTTCATCTGGGTGGAGTGGCGGAAGTATCCGTCCCGCACGGTGGCGTTGGAGGCGGAGATCACGTAGTCGGGGTGGGTGTAGGGCATCCGTTCCCAGATTCCCTGGCGGTTGCCGTCCATGACGTTGATGAAGATGGAGGGGTACTTGATGGAGGAGATGCGGTGCCAATCGCAGTAGGGCTGCCAGTCGGTTCCCATGGAGCCGCCTTCCTTATACTGTCCCATATAGCTCATGGCTACGTTCACCTGGTATCCGATGTTCCCGATGACCCGGTCGCTGGTGGGGCAGGAGGGGCAGTGGAGGACCTTGTGCCAGGCGCTCTTGTCCGCCTGTCCCCCGTCCATGACATTCCAGCCGCCGGCGGGATCCTTGGCGTACCATTCGCTCCAATCCATGGGGGTGCCGGGGATCATGGAGTTATAGCAGAACCAGATGCGGCTGTTTCCCGCGCCGCCCCAGTTCACGCTGTCGGGACGATAGATGACAGGAGGCAGGTAGTCGTCATAGTCGTTTCCGTAGAGGATGTTGCCCAGTTGAATCTGCTTCAGGTTGCTGGTGCAGCTGATGGCCCGTGCCTTTTCCCGTGCCTTGGACAGGGCAGGCAGCAGCATGGCCGCCAAAATGGCGATGATGGCGATGACCACCAGCAATTCGATGAGGGTGAAGGATTTTTTCATGTTTTTATAACTACTTGAATTGTAAGAAGTTATGATGTTATAAAATCGAGGAGGAAATCTATCGGATGTCTCCGCCGAGCTTGCTGTTGAAGCCGGGGAACCAGTAGTAGTCTGACTTCAGGTAGGGGTAGCCTTCGCTGTTGTTCTTGATTTTGGAATAGGGGATGGTCTCCACGTGTCCATCGGAGAAGGTGGCGTTCATCTGGTTGCCGTGGCGGAAGAATTCGGTGTCGGCCCGGACGATGTAGTCCGGGTGGATGTAGGGCATGTTGTCCCAGCCGGATTCCCGGGTGCCGTCCATCACATTGAGGAAGATGGAGGGGTATTTGATGGAGGAGACACGGTGCCACTGGCAGGACATGTTCCAGTCGTTGCCGCCCCAGCCGATGTACTGTCCCATGTATCCCAGAGCCACGTTGGCCTGGTATCCGATGTTTCCGATGACGCGGTCATTGGTGGAGAGGGAGGGGCAGTGGAGGACCTTGTGCCAGGCGCTCTTGTCCTCCTTCCCGGTGCGGGTGACATCCCAGCCGCCGGCGGGATCCTTGGTCTTCCATTCTCCCCAGTCCATGGGGGTTCCGGGAATCATGGGGTTGTAGCAGAACCAGATCCGGCTGTTGTCACTTGCTCCCCAAGCTTCCCGGTCGGGGCGGTAGATGGTGGGGGGCAGGTAGTCGTCAGAGTCGTTGGCATAGAGGATGTTGCCCAGCTGCACCTGCTTCAGGTTGTTGGTGCAGGAGATGGCGCGGGCCTTTTCCCGGGCCTTGGAGAGGGCGGGCAGCAGCATGGCCGCCAGGATGGCGATGATGGCGATGACCACGAGCAATTCGATGAGGGTGAAACTTCTTTTCATGAGGGGGTTTGGGGAGTCAATGGGGGGGAGTCAAGGGGGGAAGACAGGCCATGCCTGTGCATGGCCCTGCGAGAGTTCGCTCATTGTGATATTGTCGTAAATTTTCCCAAAAAATCAAGCCCTTTTCCCGGAAAAGATTGGAGGAAATGGGCGTTTCAGGAGGGGGTGCAGCGGAAAGGGCGGGGAATCCCTGGGGGAAAAGGGGAGGGCATGGCAGGGGCTGCAGGGTTCCCCGCTCCCTCCAGAGGGAGCCCCCCTCTCCCCGGAGACGGGGAATCTCCGGGGAAAATGAAGACGGAGAACCTACATTATCCCCGGCGACCGCCCCGGGGAATGGCCCCGCCTCTCCCCGGAACCGGAGGAGGGAGGCGGCCCCCACGCATTCCTTCGCCTCCCTCCTCCCACCTTGCCTCCACACGCATCCCCATGCATCTTTGGTTCATCGGCGCCCTGGTGCTGCTTCTGGCTGGATTGGCCTTGTGGCTCCTCCAGGAACCCCGCACCCGCGGCATCCCCTTCCGGGGAAAACTCCCCGGAAACGCCCTTATCGTAGTCTTCAGCGACTCCCCCTGCCAGAATACCCGCCGCCTGGCCGTCTGGCTCCACGAGGCCACGGGCGCTCCCATTCTGCCTCTCCAAGTGAAGAAGCCCTATCCCGGAGGATATTGGCGGACGGTGGCCCAGGCCCGCCGGGAGTTGAGGGGGGGAGTAGCTCCGGAATTGACGCCGGAATCCCAGGCGGATTTGTCGGAGTATTCCGTGATTTTCCTGGGTTCTCCCGTATGGTGGGGGCAGGGCGCCCCTCCGGTGACTCGGTTTTTGCAGGAGCACGGCGGTTTGGCGGGCAAGGAGGTGGTTCCTTTTGTGACCCATGGGGGCGGGGGGGCAGGAGGCACCTTCCGTCTCTGGGCCAAGGCTTGCCCGGAGGCCCGTTTTCGGGAAGGTCTCTCTCTTCGGGGAAGCAGTCTGCCTGAACGCTGGGTGGGGCGCACGATTGCGGATCACGTCTCCCCCGACCAGGTGGCCCAATGGCTGAATCGCCTCTATGGCGAGGAAGCTCCTGCCCCGCAACGGTAGCTCCCTCGTCTCCCCCCTCTTTCCCGCTCCCATGAGATCCTATCTGAAGGCCGTCTTCGTTTCCGGCCACCGAAATCCCGATATCGATTCCCTCTCCGCCGCCATCGCCTTGGCGGAATTGCGCCGGCGCCAGGGAAATCCCCTGGCCCAGGCCGTCTGCCCCGGCGTCCTCTCCGACCGGGCGCGCTTCCTCCTGCAGCGCTTCCGGATGCCCGAGCCCCTCTGCCGCAACGATGTCTATGTGCGGGTGGCCGATGTGATGGAGCCCAATCCCCCTGTGGTTCCCGCAGGAAAGACCCTCTGGGAGGGCTTCCGGATTCTCCGGGAGAGCGGAATGCCCCGTCTCCCTGTGGTGGATGCCCGGGGGGGCTATCAGGGGATGCTCAGTCCCATGGGGGTGTTGAATCAGCTGCTGGGGTTAGGGGAGGAAGAGGGGAGCCAGCGTCTGGCCTCCCGGGAGGTCCATGCCTCCGTGAATCTCATCGCCAGCGCCTTGGATGGCACCATCGTGACCGCCCAGGCGCCGGAGGAAATGGTGCGTTTCCAAGTCTATGTGGCGGCCATGCAGGTGTGCTCCTTCGATGCCCATCTTCCCTGGGAGATGCGCTCCCGTCTGGCGGTGATCGTGGGGGACCGCCCCGATATCCAGGAGCATGTCATTCGACGCCAGGTGGGTCTTCTCATTGTCACTGGCGGCCATCCCGTGGAGCCTCGTCTGGCGGAGCTGGCCCGGACGCTTGGGGTGACGGTGCTGGAGAGCCCGGGGGATTCCGCCCAGGTGATTCGCCGTCTGGCTTTTGCTCCCCCTGTGGAAAACTCCGGACTTCGGGGACATACCCTGGTGCTCTCCCCTGAGGATCGCCTCCGGGATGTGGCTCCCCGGGTCTCCGCCCACTTCGAGGATGTGATTCCCGTTCTCCATCCCTCTGAAGGCACGCTGGCCGGGATCCTTCTGAAGAAGGATGTGACTCAGCCTCCTCCCTTCCAAATGATTCTGGTGGACCACAACGAAATCGAGCAAAGTCTTCCCGGGGTGGAGTCCCTCCCGGTGGTGGAGGTGGTGGATCACCATCGATTGAAGACCATGCCCACGGATCAGCCCATCCGGTTCACGGCAGATGTGGTGGGATCCACCTGCACCCTCATCTCCCGGATGTATAAAGACGCGGGAGAGTCCCTCTCTCCCTCCTTGGCGGGAATGCTGCTGGCGGGCATTGTCACGGATACCCTGAATCTGAAGAGCCCCACCACCACGGAGCGGGACGTGAAGGCGGTGGCCTGGCTGGAAAAGCTGGCGGGCTGTACCGCCACCGGCCTCATGGAGGAACTCTCCGCCATCGCCTCTCCCCTGGCCGCCCAGGATGCCCTTGCCGTCCTCAACGGCGACCGGAAGGGGTATACGGAGGGAAAATGGAGTTTTGCCCTGGCCCAGGTGGAGGAGAGCAATCTTCTGCTGTTGAACCAGCGCCAGGAGGAGCTGGAGTCCGCCATGGGGGAGGTGATGCGCCAGGAGAAGCTGGATTTCCTGGGGCTTCTGGTGACGGATGCCGTCCGGGAAAATTCCCGGATGCTTCTCCTGGGGCCGGAAGCCCTAGGACAGGCCCTTCCCTATGCCTGCCTGTCTCCCCATCTCTACGATTTGCCCGGCGTCCTCTCCCGGAAGAAGCAGCTGCTTCCCCAGGTGCTGGCCGCCCTGCGCACGCTGCCCACGGCGTGAACGACATCCCCCCCAAAAAACATTCTTACGGAGAAAACCATGTTTCAGGAAGTCAGCTGGGTCTATCCCCAGGGAAAGAATCGCGCAGTGACCTTTAGCTACGATGATGGTCAGCGCTTTGACGAGCGGGTGGTGAAGGTGCTCAATGCCCACGGGATGAAGGGCACCTTCAATTTGTGTTCCTCCCTGGTCCAGGATCCCGCCAAGGCGGAGACCTATCTCCAGGCCGAGGAGGTTCCGCAGGTCTATCGAGGCCACGAGGTGGCCGTCCACGGGGTCCATCACCCCTATCTGGAACGCCTCGCCCCCGGACAGGTCCTGGCGGAAGTGCTGGAGGACCGGCGGAATCTGGAGAGGATCATGGGGCGCCCCGTGACGGGCATGGCCTATCCCTATGGCTCCTGGAACCCCATGGTTCTGGCCCAGCTGCAGGCCGCCGGCATCCAATACTCCCGCACCACCAACGCCACCATGAGTTTCCCTTGCCCCCGGGAATGGCTGACCTGGCACCCCTCTTGCCACCATCGGGACGCCCTCGCCCTGGTGGAACCCTTCCGCAAACAGGGCCGCTCCCTCAGCCTCTTCTACATCTGGGGACACAGCTACGAGTTCGACATGAACCACAATTGGGAACTCCTGGAGCAAATCTGCGACGCTCTTCCCCAGGACGAAGAGACCTGGTATGCCACCAACGGAGAAATCCACCGCTATGTGCAGGCGATGCAGCGCCTGGTCTTCACCGCAGACCAGGACATGGCCTATAATCCCACGGATCAGGAGCTCTGGTTCCTGCTGAATCAGCAGACCCTCCGTTCCCTCCCTCCAGGCGCCTGCATCCCCCTGAAATAGCCCCCCATCCGCCAGAGGGGAAGACTAGAGTTTTGCCGTGAAGGCGAAGGGGGGAAGGATGGGCTGGTAGCTCCGCCACTCCTCCGGGGAGAAGAAGACCTTGGCCAGGAAAAGGCCCCGGGCCGGGGCGGAGTCCGCCGCCAGGGAACGGTCCTTCCCGGAAAGGATCTCCGGCACCTGCTCCGGCTTTCCGTAGCCCAGGCCGATGTGCACCAGATACCCCACCAGGCTCCGAACCATCTTGTAGAGGAAACTGTCTCCCACCGCATTGACGTAGAGCATCCCGTCCCCCGTCTCCAGCAGCTCCAGCCGGCGCAGGTTGCGCACGGTGGATTCCATGGGCTTGCCGGAATTGACGGCGAAGGAGGCGAAGTCGTGCTCGCCCTGGAGCAGGGCCGCGGCCTCCCGCATGGCCGCCAGATCCAAAGCCCGGGGGGTGCGCCAGAGATATCTCACATACAGGGGATTGGGCTTGAAGCCGGGGGCCAGGCAATAGGTGTAGGCCTTCCCGCAGTTGTCGTGGCGTGCGTGAAAGGGGCCGGGACAGACCCGGGCCGTCCGCACATAGATGTCCTCGGGCAGCCAGCGGTTCAGACGGCGGGCCAGGTCAGAGGGCTCCACGTCTCCCGGAAGAACGGCCTCAAAGGAGACCTGCTGGTCCAGGGCGTGCACCCCCGCGTCCGTCCGGCTGGAACCGTAGATCTTCAATTCCGGAGCCCGTAGCATGAGGCGCAGCCGGGTGAGAAGCTCTCCCTGGACCGTGGGATGGTCCGGCTGCACCTGCCAGCCCGCATAACGGGTGCCGTCGTAGGCGATGGACAGGTGGAAGCGGGTGACCTGGGGGGAGGCAACGGCGTCCGTCGGCAGGGGGAGGGAGGAGTCCATAGAGCGGAAACAGTCTGGGAAACCGGGGGAGGACAGGGCGGGATTCCGGCCGGGGATAAACGGAAAGGGGCCGGTCTCCCTCCTCAAAGCGGAGGAAAACCAGCCCTTGTCATGGCGCACTGCCGAAGGGGCAGAGACCTATTTCGCCGCTCCCTCCTGGGAGAGGAACTCGGCGCGCTCGTGCTCCATGACCAGCTTGATGACGTCCTTGTTGCTGGTGCACTTGGGCAGGTTCTCCACAAAGCTGGAGGACTTCAGCAGACGGGCCATGCATCCCATCAGGTGGAGGTGGAGCTCAATGTTCTGGCTGCACACCAGGAAGAACATGTGGACAGGCTTGCCGTCCGGGGCGTTGAAGTCCACACCCTCCTCGGAGTAGCCGTAAAGCACCGCCGCGCTGGCCCGCAGGGAGGGAATGGGATCCCGGGGATGGGGAATGGCAATGCCCTCGCCCACGGCGGTGGAAAGAACCTGCTCCCGCTGCAGGCACTTGGCCCGCAGATCCGAAGCGTCCAGCACAAGGCCGTAGAGCAGACGGGCATCCGTCAACTCGTGGATGACACCTTCCTTGTCCCGGCTCTTCAAGTTCAGGATGATCCGGTCCTCGCTCATCACACGGCTCAGAGGAATCCCAATCAGAGGATGGGTGATGATGGAGGGACCCTCCGTCTCCAAGGGGCTGCTCTCCGAGGCAGAACCAGGGAAAAACACCTGGTCAATCTGACTGCCGTTGAACCGCCACTGGCCACCAATCTTCGCACCCTGGATCTTGCCGCTGTTGATCATGCGGGAAATGGTGCGCTCGTTCACGCGCAGGTACTCCGCAAGCTCTTTTAAGGTAAGAATCATGATTGTGTCTCTCTTGCGCTAGATAAGGAAAAACGGGAATGAATAAGGACAAAAATGGACAAAAAGGGAAAAATCGGGCTATGGACCCCAAAAAAATAACCCCGTTTCGTCAATTTGCAAGGGAATGAAAGAAAAAATATGACAATTCCGGACAATTTGCCCTGCCGCTAGGAAAATTCTGTTGTTTTCCCCCCCCCGGAGTCTTTCCCCTCGCTCCCCGCCCTGGTTTCCGGGCAACAAAAAAGGCAGACATTGCTGTCTGCCTGGAAAATGGCGCCGATGACAGGGCTCGAACCTGTAACCAAGTGGTTAACAGCCACCTACTCTGCCATTGAGCTACATCGGCGCGGAAATGGAAAACGGCGCTTAAGATAACCGTGTTTCCAGGGACTGCAAGCCCGGGAAAAGAAAAAAAAGGAAAAAAGCGGGGGAGATGGGATAAAAATATGGCGAATATCTATTTGACAAATCAAAATTCGCCCTTAGATTCCTCCTGTTGCCCCGAAGGAGGCGGCGTGAATTCCCCTGGGGCGCCGTTTCCGGGGCGCCGTTCTCCCGGCCATTTTCCCGTTCATCCCCCCCCCGCAAGGATCTCAGGAGGCATCTCATGAAAGGCATCACCGACAAACAGCAGCAGATTCTGGATTTTATCGAACGCTATGGACAGGAGCAGGGCATGGCGCCCACCATCAATGAAATCAGCAGCCATTTCCAGGTGACCGCCGCCACGGCCTTCGCCCATGTGAAGGCCCTCCAGAAGAAGGGACTGCTGACCCGCACCTCCAAGGCGAGAAGCATCGCGCTCCCTGGCGTGAGCCGCCGCCTCCACCACTTCTCCATGAATCTCTCCATCCCCCTCCTGGGACGCATCTCCGCCGGTATCCCGGGGGAGGTGGAGGAACAGGTGGAACGCTATCTCACCCTGGATCCCACCCTGGTCTCCTCCCGCTATGTTCCCGGAGAACCCCTCTTCGCCGTCAAAGTCCAGGGGGAGAGCATGCGGGATGCAGGAATTCTGGACGGGGATCTGCTGATCGCCCAGAAGACGGACAAGGTGAAGATCGGGGATGTGGTGATCGCCTGCCTGGATGATGCCGTCACCGTGAAGTATATCTACCTCACTGAGGGGAAATGGGAGCTGCGTCCCGCCAATCCCGAGTTCCAGTCCCGCTTCGTGGACCTGGACCAGCTGAAGGTCCAGGGAACTGTGGTGGGGCTGATGCGTCAGATGTGACATTCCCCCCCCAAAAAAAATTCCTCTCCCGTCCCCGGAGGGAGAGGAATTTGGGGGTTCTGGGGAACCCTGAGGGGCGGGGAGGATCCTCTTCCCCGCAATGGGGAAAATGAGACAAGACGGGGATGGAGGTTTCCTGAGGAGGGAGGTGGAATGACGGAGAAGGGCCCGGCAGAAAGGAGGAAAGGCTTTTCCAGGAAGAGCAGGAGCGGCCTGGCTTTTCTCCTTCTGGGGCTTTCCCTGCTTCCTCTGTGGGCTTTGCGGGGGGCCTCGGAGGATCATCCCCTGGATTTCCGCCCCTCTCTCTGGGTGGGGTGGTCAGGCCGGGGGGGGATGCCCGCCCTGGCGGTCACAGGGCTCTCCCCGGAGTCTCCCCGGGAAGCCTGGATTCTTCTTCCCGGCGAGGGCGGTGCCGGTACATTCCTGCAGGAAGGCATGGAACGCTCCGGGGTGGAGACCGCCTCGGAATTCCTGGTTCCCCCTGGGGCCACGTTCTCCCGTGGCGTGGAGCGTCTGGGGGAAAGCCTGAGAATCCGGCGCATGACCCTCTGCGAACCCCTCCGGGGCAAGAACCCCGGGGAGACCCTGGCGCTGGAGGTGGCCCGGGAGGGCGGGGCGCTGCAACGCTGTTCCCCCTGCCGGGACGGGGCGGGTGGATGCCTTTGGCAGGGAACGCTGGGAGAGGGAAGCTTCTCCCTGGAACGTCCCGCCCCCGGAGAATGGCAGGGGAGCTGGCAGAACAGGGCAGGGGACTCCCTGCTGTGCTTCCGCTACCCGGCCACAGGAGTGCTGGAGGTGCTCTGGAAGGGGGAGAGGGTTCTCCTGCTCCCCCAGACCATGCCCGGGGGATGGCGGCGGGTGCCCTTGCCTGGCGGGAAGACAGAGGGGAATGCCCCCGCGTTCCTGCCTGCTTTCCTGTGAATATCCCGGAATCCTGCCTGGCAGGAGGGGATATATTGAGGAAAACGCTGGCCGTAGGCGGAGATTCTCCTTCCTCCCCGGACTTGGAACATGGGAGTGTCCCGGGGAGGGCAGGCGCATTTTCCTTCCCTCACGCACGGCGCCATGGCGTCCTTTCCCCTGTTTCCCTTTTTCTTGCCCGTTGTCCAGGGGAGGCCTAGGGAAGGGGGCTTTCTTCTTGCCGGGAATCTCCCGGGAAGGCCGTCCTTTTCCTGTTCTGCCCCCGTTTTTCCTTCCTCCGCCCTGGATGAAAAAATAAAAGGAATCTTTTGCCGTTAAGGACATGCAAATGAGCCCCTACATCGAAGCGCCCATCGGCATCGGTCTGATTCCTTGCGATACCCTGATTCAGGACCGAATCACCGGCAAGAAGAGCCTCATCGGCGTCTTCGACAACATCACAGCCCAGAAATTTCCCTTTGTGTGCCATGTCTTCTACGTCATGGTCAGCCTCTCGGGAAGAAAGGGCACCTATCCCTTTTCCCTGGAGATCTCCAGCGAAAAGGAGAGACAGGTCATCTTCGCGGCGAAGGGAAGCGTGGAGCTTCCTTCCCCTGTGGATGTGGTGGATATGGTGTTTCCCATTCAAAGGGTGCAGTTCCCCTACCCGGATCTCTATTGGATCAAGTTCAAAATCGCCGGTGATCCTCTGATGCTCCGCCCCCTTAAGGTCTCCCGCAAGGTCCCGCCCCAGGAGGAGTAGGCGAACCCGTGCCAAAAGCCGCTCTTTCCCCTCCTTCCCTCCCACGCCCCTGGCTCCCTCCTCCCCATGCCCCTCTTTCGATACAAGGTCAGTGACCCCGCCGGTAAAGTCAGCGAACTCCTCATCGAGGGGGATTCCCAGGCCGATGCCGCCCGCCGCCTCCAGCGCCGGGGCGTGGTGCCACTGGCTTTCCTGGGAGAGGGCGGGGCAGGACAGCGCCAGCAGGGACTCTGGAAGAAAGGGGTGGATGTGACCGATTTCACGGAACGGCTGGTCCCCCTGCTGGAAGCCAATATCCCCCTGGAACGCTCCCTGGCCATCCTGGGAGACGAACCGGGAAATCCTCCCCTGCAGCAGCTGGTGGCCGATTTGCGGAGGGGACTCCACGAAGGCCGGAAGTTCTCCGACCTGATCCGGGACCAGGGCGGCCTCTTCCCCCCGGTCTATGCCGGAGTGGTGGAGGCTGGCGAAGAGGCCGGTGCCCTTCCCCAGGTCATGGGACAGCTCAAGGCGTTCCTCGCCTCCAGCGCAGAACTGCGTAGTTTCATCCTCTCCAGTTCCATCTATCCCGGATTCATTGCCGTGACTGGCCTGGCCATGCTGGCGTTTGTGCTGGGGGTGATTGTGCCCAAGTTCGCCACCTCCCTGGCGGGGGCGGGAATCCAGTCCCAGGCCACCGATTTTCTGATGATGCTCTCCCAGGGCCTCCGCAGCTACTGGTGGGTGAGCCTGGTGGCGGTGGCGCTGCTGGCGGTTCTTTTCCGGGAGCTCCGGCGTCCCGAAGGCACCTTGCGCCAGTGGTGGGACAGTCTGGTGATGCGCCTCCCCCTTTTCGGCCCCCTGGCCCTGGCAAGCAATCTCTCCCGCTTCGCCCGCACCATGGCCATCCTGATGCGCAGCGGCGTCCCCCTGCTGCACACGGTGGCCATCGCCAGCCGGGTGATTCAGAATTCCACCATCCGCCGTTCCCTGGATGAAGTCTCCGGGGAGCTGCGCCAGGGACAGAAAATCTCCGGCGCCCTCTCCAAGAGCCGCTTTGTGCCCTCGCTGGTGCTGCGCATGGTGGCCGTGGGAGAGGAAACCGGCAATGTGGAGGAGATGCTGGATCGGGTGGCGGACCGCTACGAGACGGATCTCCGGAAATCCATTAAGCGGCTCCTCTCTCTCTTCGAACCCCTGGTCATCGTGCTGCTGGGGCTGGGCATCGGCCTGGTGGTCTTCCTCATGTTCTCCGCCATCATGGATATGCAGCACGCCGCCTGATCCCATCCCCCCCCCTGACGCAACTCTTTTTCTTCCTGTTCCGGCAACATACCCTTCCCTTTCCCTGAGGAATAACATGATCATCTCCTGCGAACATCCCCGCCGCCGCTCCGCCTGCCGCCACTGCTTCACCCTGATTGAAATCATGATCGTCGTGGTGATCATCGGAAGCCTGGCGGCTCTGGTGGGTCCCCGCATCATCGGCTCTCTGGATAAATCCCGGGTGCGCACCACCACCGTCCAGCTGGTGGAACTGAAAGGCGCAGTCCAAAGCTACTACATGGACTGCAGCGAATATCCCGCCAGCCTGGAAGACCTGATGGTCAAAAACAGCAACGAACGGTGGGACGGCCCCTACCTGGATGCCAAAAATCTCCCCAAGGACGGCTGGGGAAACGACTTCCACTACGTGGTGCCGGGAGATGACAACCAGCCCTTCGACATCATCAGCTACGGGGCGGACAAAACCAGCGGTGGCGAAGGCTATAACGCCGACATCTCCTGCTGGCAGTAACGGCCCCCGCCACTCTCCCGCCTTACTCCTTCGCCTTCCATGACCTCCCTTCTTTCCGCTGGCTCTCCTGCCTCTCCTTTCCTTCGGAGAGGGGGACACTGCTATACCATGGTGGAGATGGTGGTGGTGACGGTGATCCTGATGCTGGCCGTGGCCCTGGTAGGCCCTCGGCTGGGGGGAGGAGGACGCCGTATGGCGGCGGAACAGGCCCTCTCGGAGTTCCGTCAGGCCTTCGGGGAGGCGGCCATGCGCAGCCGCACCACCGGACGCCCCCTGGCATTGGTCCTGCTGCCTGAACAGGGAATCTTCCGGGTGGACGCCGTCTCGGAATCCCTGGATCGGGACTGGCATCCCCAGGGACTGGAACCCCTGGTGGGGCAGGGGGAACAGGGGGCGATTCTGCCGGGGGCAGGGTTCTATCCTGTGCCCAAGGGAGTGGAATGGGAGGAGCTTCCCGATTCCCAGGAGGGAGACGGGGAGGGGATTGTCTTCCGATTCTATCCGGACGGCGAGGCCTCCGGGCCGGAAATCGCCTGGAAAATGCAGGGACGGCATTACCGCCTGGTGGTGGACAGCGTCTTGGGGAAGGCCACAATTCTGGAAATCGAGGCGTCGGAGGGAAAACGATGATCGCACAACTGACGGGAACCCTTTTGGAAAGCACTCCCGCCTCTGTGGTGGTGGATGTGCAAGGGGTTGGTTATGAGGTGCTTACTCCTCTATCCACCCAGGAGAAGCTTCCCCCGCCCATGGGTAAGGTGACCCTGCATACTTCCTTGGTGGTGCGGGAGGATGCCGTGACGCTCTACGGTTTCCTTACCAAGCGGGAAAAGCGGCTTTTCGAGACCATCATCGGCTCCGTGAAGGGGTTTGGCCCCCGGATGGCCTTGGCGGTGCTCTCCGCCATGCCCTGGGAAGCCCTTTCCCAGGCCATTGCCCAGGAGGATCTGAAGACTCTTTCCCGCATCAACGGCGTGGGGAAGAAGAGTGCCGCCCAGCTGGTGCTGGACATGAAGGGGCGCCTGGAGGAGTTTGGCGGTGTCCCTTCCGCCCCCGCCGCTTCAGGGGGAGCCGGCCTTCCGGCCTCGGGCACCCTTCCGTCCCAGGCCCAGGATGCGGTCAAGGCCCTGGAAACCCTGGGCTACCGCCACGAGGATGCCCGACGGGCCGTGGAAGCCCTCCTGGCGGAGTCCCCCGACGGAGAACTTTCCTCCTCCTCCCTCATTCGTCGCGCTCTGGCCCGCTTCCGGGGTTGAGGACTTCCCTCCCTCCCCGCTGTTTTCCCCTCTTCTCCGCTTCCTTCCTTAATAAAGGGGAGGCCTCTCCTGTGAGAAATCCCCGTTAGCCATGGACAAGAACCACCAGGATTCACGATTCATCACCTCCGAAATGAATGCCCGGGAGGAGGAGCTGGATCAAAGCCTTCGTCCCCAGGAATTCGGGGACTTTCCCGGCCAGGGAAGCGTGAAGGAGCAGCTCCAGATCATGGTGGCCGCCGCCAATCGCCGGAAGGAGTCCCTGAATCACATTCTCCTGTCCGGCCCGCCGGGCCTGGGCAAGACCACTCTGGCCAATATCATCGCCAACGCCTGTGGTCGGCAGCTGAAGGCCACCAGCGGCCCTGTCATTGAAAAGCCAGGGGATCTGGCGGGGCTCCTTTCCAGCCTGGACGAGGGGGATGTGCTCTTCATTGACGAAATCCACCGTCTTCCCCGGCAGGTTGAGGAATATCTCTACAGCGCCATGGAGGATTTCCACATTGATATCATGGTGGATTCCGGCGTGGCCGCCCGCTCTGTCCGGGTGAATCTCCCCCATTTCTGCCTCATCGGGGCCACGACCCGTCAGGGAAAACTCTCCGCCCCCCTGCGGGACCGCTTCACCATGAAGTGCCGCATGGCCTACTATTCCCCCCAGGAACTCCAGACCATCCTGACCCGCAGCGCCAAGGTGCTGAAGGTGGAGGCGGAGTGCGAAGGACTCCTGGAAATCGCCCGCCGAGCCCGAGGCACCCCCAGAATCGCCAATAATCTCCTCCGCTGGGTCCGGGATTTCGCCTTGGTCCGGCACTCCTCCGCCATCACCCGCCCCATCGCCGCCGATGCCCTCCAAATGCTCAATATCGACAGGGACGGATTGGACGAGATGGACAATCGGATCCTGGAGACCATCATCGTCAAGTTCCGGGAGCGGCCTGTGGGCCTGAAGTCCCTGGCTGTGGCGGTGGGGGAGGAGGAGGAAACCATCGAGGATGTCTACGAACCTTACCTGATTCAGGAGGGTTTCCTGATGCGCACTCCCGGAGGACGGGTGGTGACGGAACGGGCTCTGCGCCGGTTCGGACGTGGCCACGCCCCTGCCTCCTCCCGCCAGCCTTCTCTCTTCTCCCCCGAGGAGGGGCCTGACGATCCCGCCGAAAATTCCCGCGTTTCCCGATGAAGATTCATCCCTGTGACAATGTGGAGGTGCGGGAGGACGGACATAAATACGCCCTCTGCCCCCTCTCCCCCGGCGAGCCTGTCATCAAATATGGCATGCCCATTGGCACCACCACCCAGCCCATCGCCTCGGGTGAGCATGTCCATACCCAGAATCTCCGCACCGCTCTGGAGGGACGGCAAAGCTATGCGTATCACCCCTCTTTCCAGCTTCCGGAAATTCGCTGCACCCGCACCTTTCTGGGATATCGCCGTCCGGACGGGCAGGTGGGGATCCGGAAAGATCTCTGGGTGATTCCCACGGTGGGATGCGTCAATGGGCTGGCCCGCCGCCTGGCTCGGGAAGTCGGGGGAATCCCCCTCTGCCATCCCTATGGATGCTCCCAGCTGGGAGACGACCACCGCCGCACGGCAGAACTCCTGGCTGCCCTGGTCCATCATCCCAATGCCGGGGGCGTCCTGGTGGTCTCCCTGGGATGCGAAAACAATACCCTGGAGAGTTTCCAGGAGCGCATCGGGGATCTGACGGGGCTGAATGTGAGATTCCTCCGGGCTCAGGATCCCGGGGACGAGGTCCAGCGGGGACGGGAGCTGCTGCGGGAATTGCGGCAGGGCTGCGCCTCCTGGGAACGGGAGAAGATCCCCGTTTCCCAGTTGAAGGTGGGGCTGAAATGCGGCGGCTCCGATGGCTTCTCGGGGATTGTGGCCAATCCTCTGGTGGGGCGTTTCAGCGACTGGCTGGTGCGCCAGGGAGGCACTGCCGTCCTCACGGAAGTGCCCGAGATGTTCGGGGCCGAGACCTTGCTTATGGCCCGTTGCGCCAGCCGGGAAATCTTCGACCAGTATGTGGAGATGATCAACGGCTTCAAGGACTACTACCAGCGTCACGGACAGCCTTGCTACGAAAATCCCTCTCCGGGAAACAAAGCCGGGGGGATCACCACCTTGGAGGAAAAGTCCCTGGGCTGCGTCCAAAAAGGCGGGAGCACTCCCGTGATGGCCGTTCTCCCCTATGCCAGCCGGGCAACCGTTCCCGGTCTGAATGTCCTCTGTGCCCCGGGCAACGACATGGTTTCGGCCACCGCCCTGGCCGCCGCCGGATGCCATCTCCTTCTCTTCACCACAGGACGGGGCACCCCCCTGGGGAGCGTGGTGCCCACGGTGAAAATCGCCAGCAATCACCGCCTTGCCCTGAATAAACCCCATTGGATCGATTTCGACGCCCAAAACGCCCAGGAGGAGGAAAATGCCCTCATGGAATTGGTTCTTCAGGTGGCCTCCGGAAAACCCACCCGCAACGAAGAACGACAGGAACGGGAAATCGCGATCTTCAAAGACGGCGTGACGCTATAAGCCACCAGGGCGCAAAGAGTAGGAAACAGGTCAGACACGGAGAGGGGGGATTTCTAGACTCTCTAGACTCTCTAGACTCTCTAGACTCTCTAGACTCTCTAGACTCTCTAGACTCT
>JAEDNW010000157.1:0-4445 GCA_016302315.1 Lentisphaeria bacterium | reverse complement strand
GGCATCCAGGTCAGGCTGCTCCCAGGCGACCTGGGAGAGGGGAACGCCGATGTTGCCGGCGGCACTCACCTTCCAGCCGGCATCCTTCAGACACTCGGTCAGCAATTCCGTGGTGGTGGTCTTTCCGTTGGTCCCCGTGACCGCCAGGAGGGGGCATTCCAGGAAGGAAGCGCCGAACTCCAGTTCTCCCACCAGGGGAGCCCCTGTGGCCTCTGCCCAGCGGTGGAGGGGGGAATCCAGGGGAATGCCGGGGCTTACCACCACCCGGGAAACCTCCCTGCCCTGCCAGGGTTCGCTCCCCGCCCCCCAGAGAAACTCCACACCCTGCTCCCGCAGAGGCGCACTCTTCTCCGGGGCAGGATCCGAGGGGGCGGAATCCGCCACCACCACCCGGGCACCCTGGGCACAGGCCAGCTGCGCCGCAGCACGGCCGCTGGCCCCCGCACCCAGTACCAGAATCTCCAGCCCTTCCAGACCCTTCATCGCAAATCCGATTCCTCCATCTCCGCAATGAAGGGAAGCTGACGGAAACGCTCGTTATAGTCCATGCCGCAGCCAATGAGGAAGCGGTCCGGCATGGCGAAGCCCACCCACTCCGCCCGGAAGTCCTGGGCCAGGGGATGGAGAGGACGGTTCTTCTGCACCAGGACGGCAGTCTTCACATCCAGGGCACCCTGCTCCTGGAAATGCCGGCGGATGGAGGAGAGAGTCAAGGCGGTGTCCAGCACCTCGTCCACCAGGAGGACATGGCGGCCGGCCACCGGTTTCTTCGGGGTGCCCCGCATGGTGATCTTTCCCGTGGAGTGGTCGTCCACGTAGCTGGAGACCAGGACGGAGTCCAGGATGAAATCCCCCTGGAGATGGCGGGTCAGATCCACGGCGAAGTAGCAGGCCCCATTGAGGAGAGCCATCACCGTGTAGGGCTGTCCCTGGTAGGCCAGGTCGATTTCCCGGGCCATGGCCTTGATGCGCTCTTGGATCTGTTCTTGGGTGAGAAGAATCTTCATGGATGTCTGGAGAGAGGGGGATGGGGATGGGATGCCGAAATCAGGGGCAGGGAGAGGAGGGATCCGACGCCTTTCGGGCCTGCCAGTACGCCTCCTCCGCCTGGTAGGAGCTGCGGACCAGGGGCCCGCAGACCGCCCGGGCGAAGCCCAGTTCCTCCTCCGCATAGCAGCGCCACTGGAGAAAACGGGTGGGGGAAACAAAGGAGGCCACCGGAAGCTGGGCCTGGGTGGGCTGAAGATACTGGCCCAGGGTGACCAGGGAGACTCCGGCGTTCCGAAGATCCTGCAATGCCTGGCGCACCTCCTGGTCACTCTCCCCCAGCCCCAGCATCATGCCGCTCTTGACCACGGTGCCGGACGGGGCATGGGAGGCCGCATACTCCAGAACCTTCAGGCTCCGACGGTATTGAGCCACGCTGCGGACCAGGGGCGAGAGCCGTTCCACCGTCTCCAGATTGTGACCGAAGACGGCGGGGGCAGCATCCAGCACCTGGGAGACGGCGGCGAAATCCCCGGCGTAGTCGCTGGTGAGCACCTCCACCAGGGTCTGGGGACACTGGCGGCGGATCGCCAGCACCACATCCCGCATGGCGGAGGCCCCGCCATCCGGCAGATCATCCCGGCTGACACAGGTCACCACGGCGTATTTCAGGCCCAGTTCCGCCACGCTTTGGGCCACGTGGTCGGCTTCCCGGGGATCGACAGGCGAAGGGCGTCCGTGGGGGACGGAGCAGAAGCGACAGGCCCGGGTGCAGATTTCCCCCAGGATCATAAAGGTGGCGGTGCGGTGCCGCCAGCAATGGCAGCGGTTCGGGCATTTTGCCCCTTCGCAGACCGTATGGAGGGCCCCCTGCTTCAGAAGCTGGCGCATATCCCGGCGTTCCGCCCCGCCCTGGAAGGGACTCTTCAGCCACAGGGGGAGGCGTCCCGGCGGCGCAGACATGGGCTGGGATTCCCGGGCCAGGGCCTCCAGTTCCTCCCGGTGTTCCCGCAGGAACTGGGCATCCAGGGGCGCCAGGGGAAGCGTATCCCACTGGGCAGGGGCGAACCAGTCCGCCTGCTGTCCCTCCTGGGGCTGGGGTTCTGCCCCTTCCTGGCTCTGGGCCAGGAGGAAATGGAGTCGCAATTCCGTCGCCTCGGGATCTGCCCGTCTCTGGCGCAGCGTGGCCACGGGGAGCATCTCCGCCTTCAGGGGCAAGGCCAGTTCCTCCTGGAGCTCCCGGGCCAGCGCCTGGGCAGGGGATTCTCCCTCCTGGGCCTTTCCCCCGGGAAACTCCCACAGCCCGCCATGCTGGCTCCCCTGGGGGCGTGTGGCCAATAGCAACCTGCCGCCGCGGAAGACCACGGCGGCAGACACATCCAACGTTCTCATGGAACTCATCCTGCCAGGGACGGACCAGAGATGCCTCCCCCCCCAGAAAGGCCTCTTCCGCCCCAGCTTCTCTAGCGCTCGCCCAGAATGAACTCGGCGCGGCGGTTCTTGGCGTGGTCACCCTCGGTGGTGGCGCCGGGCACGGCAGGCTTGTCCTCGCCATAGCTCAGGGTCTGCATCCGGACATCCTCCACCCCCAGGATGGACAGATACTGCTGGACGGAGAGGGCACGGCGCTCGCCCAGGGCCCGGTTGTATTCATCGCTGCCGCGGTCATCCGTGTGGCCTTCCACAATCACGCCCAAGGCGGGATTCTCGTTCAGGAAGGTGGCCAGGGAATCCAGCTTCACCCGCTCCGAGGCGGGAATCTCGGACTGGTCATACTCGAAATACACCACGCCATCCCAGCGCTTCTCGTTTTTCAGAAAATCGCTTCCCGCCCCGGCGACAGGCTGGTCGGTGTCGCCCCAGGGGCCAATGGCCATGCCCTGGCCGTCCTCACCCAGGAAATCCGCCGGATCCGTGGGGGCGGGCACAAAGCCGTCCTGGCCGTCAAAGCCGCCGTTCTGGGCGCCACCTCTCCCCTGCCCCAGGGCGGAAGGGTTGCGGACCACGCCGGAAAGATCGATATTGGGCTTCTTCGTGCAGGAACCGAGAAGAAGAGCAAAGGCGGAAACCGTAGCCAGGAGAGGCAGGGTGCGGAGCAGACGCATAGCCGAATTTCTAGAAGGTGAAGAGGAGGGGGAAGGGAACACAGGGGAACAAAAGAGGGGGGGCGAACCGGAATGCCGGCAAGAATCCACATAACTACTTACATTGCAAGTAGTTACATATAAAGCGGGCGGTTCTGCCTTTTCCGGATGCCGGATCCCCGGGCCATACGGGAGAAGCCTCCGGATACGCCAGGGAAAAGAATGAGGATACTGTAATGCGCTTTTCCTTGCCAGAAAGGCAAAAGGAAGACTTTTTCCCCCAGGGAAATCCCTCCCGGGCATGGCCATGGACGACCGCCCCCTTTGGGGAAAGAAATCCAAAAAGACCGCCGGGAGTGTTTGTAAAAAGGGGAAGGCGGATTATCTTAACGCCGCTTTCGCACCGGAGAGGTGTCAGAGTGGTCGATTGAGCAGCACTGGAAATGCTGTTTACCGCAAGGTAACCAGGGTTCGAATCCCTGCCTCTCCGCCATCCCTTTTCTCAAAAACGCCTTCCCCCACTCGGGAAGGCGTTTTTTTGTGCCTGCGAGGGATCGCCCTCCCCCCCCCCCGAGCGGGGTTCAATAGAAATTCCCCTCGTCCCCCGCAAACGGGGGTGGATATAGCGCCAAGGGTTTCCCACAGGGGTAGGACATCCCATCCCCCCGTCCACGGGGTTCAGGTTCAATTCTATCGCCCCCCGTGGGGGGAGGACAGGTTCGTTTCGCCGATGCTGCCCGGCCCTGGGGGAATCTGTATGATTTTCCGGGCTCCATTGGGAAACAAAAAAAGCGCCGGTCTCCTCTGGGGGCAGAGAAACCGGCGCTTTTGCGATATCCGCCGGAAGACGGGGTGTCTTCCGGGGACGTGTATGGGGATGGGATTCAGGCTACTTTCCGGAGATCTGGCCGTGGCCGCGGAAGAGCCGGGTAGCGGCGAACTCGCCCAGGCGATGGCCCACCATGTTCTCGGTGACGAAAACATTGATGAAGCTCTTGCCATTGTGGACAGAGAAGGTCTGACCCACAAACTCGGGCAGGATGGTGGAGCGGCGGCTCCAGGTCTTGATGGCGTCCTTCTTGCCGCTCTTGGTCATCGCCTCCGACTTCTTCAGGAGGGAATCGTCGACAAAAGGTCCTTTCTTGATGCTTCTGGACATTACTTCTTCCTCCGGGAAACGATGAACTTGCTGGACTGCTTATTGCGCTTGCGGGTCTTGTAGCCCTTGGAGAGCTGCGCCCAGGGGGACTGGGGATGTCCACCGCCGTCAGCCTTACCTTCACCACCACCCATGGGGGAGTCCACAGGGTTCTGGGCCACACCACGGACGTGGGGGCGGAAGCCCAGGTAGCGGGCCTTGCCGGCCTTGCCCAG
>JAEDNW010000025.1:0-20653 GCA_016302315.1 Lentisphaeria bacterium | reverse complement strand
TAGGCGCTTGTTGTAGGCGTCCAGGGCGTCCAGTACATAGACGGGATTATGGGTGTCCTTGTGGGTGGCGGAGTAGTTCAGGGAGAAGAGCGGCTGGAAATTGGCCATGGCGCGCTTGGTCACCTCCCCCCCCATCTTCTGGGGTTCGTCCAGGATCAGGATGGGATGGAGCTGCCGGATGACGTCAATGGGCCGCCGGGAGCCGAAGCTCTCCTGCTCGGTGTAGATGATGCGGGCCCCCTTGTCTCCTCCCCGCCCCTCCTTGTTCTTGCTTTCGTCCAGGGAGGCGGCGAAGGCCTGGGTGTTGATGATCATCACGGCGATTTTCGGATTCCGGGCGAACTCGTCCAGAAGTCGCAGATCGGAGCTGTCGTAGATGAAGAAGTCGGCCGTCTCCTGGTATTCCTCCCGGAAATGCTCCACCGTGTCCTGGAAGGTGCGCTTCACGCCCTCCCGGATGGCGATGCTGGGCACCACCACGATGTACTTGGTCCAGCCATAGCGCCGGTGCATCTCGAAGATGGTCTTGATGTAGACGTAGGTCTTGCCCGTGCCTGTCTCCATCTCAATGTCCAAGGAGCAGCCGCCCAGGGCTTTGGACAGAGAGGCAGACTGCCTGAGCTGGTTCCGGTTCTGGATGTGGTGGATGTTCTCCAGCAATTGCTGGTCGCTGAGCTTCCGCTCCCCGTTGCGGAAGCCGTTTTCATCGCCCCTCTCATAGCCCACGGAATTCCCCCCCCCCCATGGCCCAAGTCCATCCGGTAGCGCAACGGATCCTGAAACGGCTGCCCGCGGAAAACCTCCACGGTGCTCTCCACCGCCTCCGTCTGATAGTCCTGCTTCTTGAATTGAAAGTTCATCATGCTCCCTTGCCCGTGGTAAGTTTCCCTGTCGTTTCCGATTCCTGCCTCTGGAGGCGGAAGAGCTCCTTCTGCGCCTCCGTCACGCGCATGAGGATGCGGTAGTGGGACCAACTCAATTCATCACACAGTGTGTGACAAATGGGAAAGGCGAGGTAAAAGGACCGCATATAACGCAGATTCCTTTCATCATACCCATTGCCGTATTCGGTCGTCAATCGTTGTGTCAGCCCCGCAATCTGCGCCTTCCCGTATTCGGCCTTGCGCCTGCCGCCTTGCTCCTCCTCGACGATGAGCCGCCCGATCTCCCAGTTCTGCCGCACCATCGCGGTGTTCGCCGCCATGGACACGAAGCCACGGGCCTGCTCGATGACCTTTCGGACAGAGTGGTAGAGTTTGTCCCCTGCCCCTGGTGTCCGATTCTGTCTTGTCTCGTCTTGTTGCATCTTATGCCGCTCGATTGCCTGTCTTTTTACAGAATGGCACGCTTGGTATCGGGGCTGTAGGAGGCAAAGATCTGCTCGAAGTTGATGGCGGTGCTGTCGGAGGCCATGCCCGCGTCCCGGAAGACGGCGTGGACAGGCTGCCTCTTCGCGATGGCGGTGACCACTTCGTCGGTGACGCCCGTGTCGAAGCAGGCCAGCAGATAGCCCTCCGCCACGTTGTAGATGGTCTTGCCCGCGACAGTTTGCGTCTCGATTTTGCTGGAGAGGGGGATGTCCTTTTCCAGCATCACCTGGAAGAGAAGATCCTCCGCTGTGCGGTCGGGCTTCACATTGTCCACCTGGGCGAAGAGGTCGTCCTGTTTGAGGTCTTCCGGAGTGTAGTAGACGTCCGACATGTTGCTGGAGTCCAGCTTCAGCACCCGGAAGCCAATGTCCAGCTTGGGCGCCGATGTCGCGTTCTCCGCCGCTATCTTCGCTCCCGCACGGCGAATGCGCTCCTTGCCAATCTCGCAGATGTTCTTGAAGCCCGCCTTGGCCGCCTCGCTCCCCTCCTCACACGCCTCGGGAATCTGCACCAGGATGAACTTCCGATGCCCCCCATCCTCCGCATTCAACTGCATCACCGCATGGGCTGTCGTCGCAGAACCAGAGAAGAAGTCGAGAATGATATCGTTCTTTTCACATAGAAAATTAATCAGATACTCTAAAAGATCAACTGGCTTAGGGTATTCAAATACTTTAATTCCGTCAAATAAAGATGTGAGTAGTTTTCCTGCTTGTTCTGTAGTGTCCACATTGACATCTTTGTTAATAAAATTTGGTGGCACTTCAGGATCATAATCTATTTTTTCATATGATGGAGAGAATGTTTTTGTTCGAATAGCGATTCTAGTTCCTCTCTGAAGTTCATAAAGAAGATTATCTTGACTCCACTTGAACTTTGCTTGAAGGCGAAATTCTGTTACAAAAAATCCATTTTTTACTATAACATCATCTAATAAGTTGATTTCATAACTCGATGTACCATACTTTCCAGCAGGAAATGTTCCATCTGGTAGTCCGGATTCAACGACTCCGGATGGAAATTTTAAAACAGCAAATTTATTGGTCTGATTAAGTAGGCCGTTACTACTTTGACTACTTTTTTTGATTCCCCTATACTTTTCAGCATTTCGCTTTTTTTCGTAGCAAAGAATATATTCAATATTTTTCTTTATTTTCTTTGATAAATTTGGCGGTGTAGCACTTTTAAACCAGTTCCACTGACCAATAAAATTGGATGCTCCAAATACTTCATCACAAATTTTTTTTAGGTTCTCTACCTCATTATCATCAATCGAGATAAAAATCACGCCGTCGTCGCTCAGGAGTTTCTGGGCGATTTTTAGTCGCGGGTACATCATATTGAGCCAGTCGGTGTGGAAGCGGCCGTTGGCGGTGGTGTTTTTGGCGAGTCGATTGCCCTGGTCGTCGTAGTCGCCGGAGATAGCGCGGTATTCCTCTCCGGACTGGGCGAAATCGTCCTCGTAGATGAAGTCGTTGCCGGTGTTGTAGGGCGGGTCGATGTAGATCATTTTGACCTTGCCCCGGTAGTTGTCGCAGAGGAGCTTCAGCACGTCCAGGTTGTCCCCTTCGATGTAGAGGTTCTCTGTCGTGTCGAAGTTGACGGACTCTTCGCGGCAAGGGCGCAGCGTCGCCTGGATGGGAGTGTTGGCCAGGAGGGCGGCGGCCCGTTTGCCGGGCCAGTTGAATTCGTAGCGCTCGGGACGCCCCTCAATGACGGAGCGGGACAGCTCCTGCTTTAGGGCGTCAAAGTCGATTCTGCGCTCCACCTTGCCGTCCTCGCCCTTCACCTCCTTGAGGCAGTGGGGAAAGAGCTGGCCAATGGCCTCAATATTGTCCTGCACGAGATCTCGGCTGGTCATGCGGCAATGTTCCATGGGTGGTTATCCTTGAAGTTGCGACTTGAGTTGCTGTCTTTTCTGAAAGAGTTCAAGCTGTCGGCGCGGCTGCTTCTCGGCCCGCAGTTGGCGGGTCAAGGCGTCAATCTTGCGCTGGAGCGCCTCGCGCTGGGCCTGCGCCTCCAGGTCGCTGCGCAGGGACTGGGTGGATGCCTCAGGCAGGGCGGTGTGGATTTGGCGAACGAAGTTGTCGAAGACCTCGTCCAGCGTCATGCCGGAGATGGCCAGAGGGAGGTGGTCCAGGGGCTGCCAGGGGGTGCGGTAATACTCCTTGACGGTCAGGGTAATGGCTGACTTGCCGATTTCCTTGTAGCCGATGGCGGCCTGCCACTGGCCGTTGTGCTGGAGGAGGAAGAGGAGGTGGTGGGGAACGCCATGATCGATGGCGTGGAGGAGGGCGTCGCTCACCCGCGGCTGCTTCAAGCTCATCTCGAACACGTCGATTTCCTTGACGCGCTCGCCGGGCTGGACGTTCAGCGTGGTGGCGGAGAGCTTGTTCTTCCAGACGATGGTCTCCACCTCCGAAACAAAGACGTGCTTCACGGAGGCGGGCACAGACATCCGGTCGTAGAATTTCGTCTTGGGAACGGTTCTGCCGAAGACGGTGCTGACAGGGAATGGCTGCATCGGCGTCTCCTGATTATATCCCCTCGTCACCGATCAGTTCAAGCATTCTTTGCCGCACAATCTCCTTGTCGGGAAGCAAACGGGTGTATTCAGCGATCAAGGCCGGCGAGGCCGAACGGCTCAAGACATACTGTACAACGGCGTCATCCTTCTCCTTGCCAAGGAGAAGGCCAATGCTGGGATTGTGGTTCGTCCAACTGATTTGTGTCAGCAGTGCTGACACTTTCTCCCCATCCTGAGGATTGGCACCTTTCCCTTGTACCATCGCGGAGGAACGCATTTCTTCCTTCGCCCCCTGCTGTGGCGCAAGCAATCTGGTCACTTCACTTTGGAATTCTGGAGAGGAATAGGTTTCGTAGAATTGCACCATTCGATAGATGCCGCGTTTGGAAAAGCCTTTCAGGTGTTCCCCCTGTTGCCGAAGCCAGTTCGCGAGCAGTTCCACAACGCCATCTCCCCAGGCTGCCGTCTGGAGACGTTTGCTGACAAATGCTCCCGTGCGCCAGTACAGGTGGATCAAGCTGACATTGACAGATTGAAAAGAGGCCTTCCGCGCCGCTTCGATCATTCCCTTGACTTCTAGGAAATCCTTGATGATGACTGTATTCTCCATAGAATCGTCCGCCTGGCGCTTGGATTTTAACGGGTAGGCAAAGAAGGAGACAAGTGACCCTTTTCTTCCCTGACCACGAAGAAGCCAATCAGCTCAAAGTCGTCCAGGCCCTGGATGGGGTTTTCCAGTGCGCTGGTCTCCCCGAAGGAGAAGAGGCTGTCGATGTCGCTCTCCTCCTTCTTGGCGACGATGGAGGCGATGGCGTCCCCCAGCAGTTTGGAGTAGGCCTTCATGTTGCGTCCGTCCCGTGTCTCCCGGTTGAAGGGGCGGCAGAGGGGCATGAGCGGCTCGGCCTGTCCCTTGCAAAGGCGGCGCAGCTCGTCCAGCAGGCGCTTGGGCTCCAGATGGCTGATGACGGTCTCTCCGGTCTGCTTCAGATAGACCATGTAGAATGGATGAATGCGGTTCTGGCGGTCCAGGTTGACGCCGGGGTTCAGGTTCTTGAGGATGAAGATGACGCCTGGGGGGCACTCCGCCGTGGCCTGGACGACGGCATGGAGGCCGTGGGGGGCCTTCTCGCAGTCGTCATGGCCTTTGACGTAGTCCAGCAGGTCGAGGCGGAACTCGTTGAGCCCCAGGTCGAGGATGCTGACGCCGGTGTTCATCTCCTCCAGGTCCACCACCTCCCGCTGGAGGCGCTCCAGCTGTTTCCGCCTGTACTCCAGGTCCCGCTGGGCCTCGTCAATGATGTTGTCGTCCCCCGTGGCGGTGAGAACGGAGATTTTCATTCTGGCCTCCACGCGGGCCTTGAGGCGGATGTAGTCGTCCAGCTCCATGTCAGGCCAGAAGTTGACCATTT
This sequence comes from Lentisphaeria bacterium, assembly GCA_016302315.1. Lineage (GTDB taxonomy): Bacteria > Verrucomicrobiota > Lentisphaeria > Oligosphaerales > Oligosphaeraceae > UBA1724. Next base: position 15,347 of record JAEDNW010000025.1, on the reverse strand, counting down.
GGATGGCGGCGTTCCGGCTGCCGATGCGGTCGATGCGTCCGAAGCGCTGGATGATGCGGACGGGGTTCCAGTGGATGTCGTAGTTGACGAGGTAGTCGCAGTCCTGGAGGTTTTGTCCCTCGGAGATGCAGTCGGTGGCGATGAGGACATGGATTTCGCCGGGCTGGTCGGGGCAGAGCAGATGTTTTTCCTTGGAGAGGGGGGAGAAGAGGGTTAGGATGGTGTTGAGGTCGGGCTTCTTTCCGGGGAGGGTGGTCTGTTCGTCGCCGGTGCCGGAGATCATCGCGGTATGGAGGTGGTGCTTTTCCTGGACATGGGCGCTGATGTGCTCGTAGAGGTACTTCGCCGTGTCGGTGAAGGCCGTGAAGACGATGACCTTGCGGTTTCCGGGATTGATGGGGTCGGCGATTTTCCTGTCGATGTGGTCCTTGAGGGCCTGGAGCTTGTTGTCATGGTCGGGGGTGATGTCATCGACCATGCTGACGAGCAGCTTCAGGGTGAGGGTGTCCTTCTCCAGATCGTCTTTCCAGGAGAGGTAGTCCATGTCCTCCAAGGCGATTTTGACCTTTCGCCCCACCATGAGGGGGCTGTCCTCGTCATCCTCGTCGATCTCCGGGATGTCGTCGGTCAGTTCGTCGTAGTCGATGGTCGTTCCCTGGCCTTTCCGGAAGGCGCGGATGGTGCGGAGGGTGGCCTGGTTGAGTTGGAGGATGCGTTCCAGGGTGAGGCGGAAGGAGTAGACAGAGCTTTCCAGGCGTTTGAGGAGTCCGATGGCCGTGAGTCGCTGGATGCCCTTCTCCCGGTCGAGCTGGCTGAACACGGTGTTGCCCATGTCACTGCTGTATTGGTCCTCGTAGTTCTTCCTGCGGGAGTCCAGGATGAAATTCGAGGGCAGATAGACCATCAGCGACAGCTCCTGGAGCTGCTGGTGGATTTCCGTGTAGTTGATGGCGCCGGGCAGATCGGTCAGCGACGGCCGCGGGCTGAGGGGCGGCAGGCGGTCGGGGAATTTTCCGATGGCCTGGGCGTCGTAGTATTTCTCAATGTGCCTTCGAGAGCGGGCGATGGTCACGGAGTCCAGCAAGGTGAAGAAGTCGAAGTCCAGCCGCGCCAGCAGCTTCTCCAGGGTGCGCTCCTCGGGGGGCAGCTTGCTCCAGGCGTTGAATTCCCTCTGCGCCTGGCGGAAGATCTCGGGAATGGAGTGGGTCGTATCCAGCTTGCCGTCCCAGAGTTCTGGTGTTCCCTCATAGGCCAGCTGCAATTGGTTCCTCAGGTCGGTGAAGCGGTTGTTCACGGGGGTGGCGGACAGCATCAGCACCTTGGTCTTGACGCCTGGCTTGATGGCCTTGTTCAGCAATTGGAGATAGCGGTTCTCCCGCTTGTCCTCGCCGTAGACCTGACCGCCATTCCGGAAATTGTGGGATTCGTCGATGACGATGAGGTCGTAGGTGTCCCAGCGAAGCCGGGACAGGTCAATGCCGTTGGATTCTCCCCGCTGGCGGGACAGGTCGGTGTGGAAGAGCACGTCATAGCGCAGACGGTCTGCGGCGACGGGATTGTTCACGTAATTGCCCTTGTAGGTGTTCCAGTTGCCCGCCAGTTTCTTGGGGCACAGCACCAGGACGCTCTTGTTGCGGTCCTCGTAGTATTTGATGACGCCCAGGGCGGAGAAGGTCTTTCCCAGGCCCACGCTGTCCGCCAGAATGCACCCATTGTACTTTTCCAGCTTGTTGATGATGGCCAGAACCGCGTCCCGCTGGAAATCGTAGAGCTTTGTCCAGATTTTGCTGTTGCGGAAGCCTACGCCCTCGTTGGGCAGCACGTCCTCGGAGATGTCCTCCAGGAATTCGCTGAAGATGTTGTAGAGGGTGATGAAGTAGAGGGTCTCCGGGGAGTTTTCCTTGTAGGCCGCGGTGATGCTGTCCAGCACGGTCTCCGTCACGTCCTGCACCTGGGCGGGGTTGTTCCAGAGGCTGTTGAAGTTGTTCAGGTACATCCGGCTTTGGGGCGCCTCGATGCGGGTCACGAAGTTGAAGGCGTTGTTGCCCCGCTCGCATCCCAGGTCAATGGTGGTGAAGCCGTTGAGGGGATAGTAGGCGTTCTCGCTCGTGTCGGACGACACGTTCAGAAAGCCCGGGATGTTTTTGCCGGTGGCGTTGGACAGAAAGGTCGCCTTGGCCCGTATCCATTCCGCGCATTCCATGGCGATGGCCTTCTGAGTCAGCTCGTTGCGAAGCTTCAGCTCAAAGTCCGACCCATACAGGCTTCGTTCCCGGGAAAGCCGGGGAATGTAGAACTCCCGCTTCGCCTTCGGCTCGTTCTCCGCCGTGAAGGTGGGAGAGGTGAAGAGAAAGCGAAATTCCGAAACTTGGGACAATTGGGCCTTGAGCTCCTGATAGGCGTATATGGAGAAGCAGGCCGCGGCCACCGACACCTTGGCGCCAGGCGTCATGACTTGCTTCAAGTCGTCCTTGAGGAAGGTGGATATGTTGTCAAATACCTCCATGGCTCATTCCCTGCGCTGGGTTCCCGTTGCTCCATCCCTGAATCCGTGAAACAAGCATGGGCTTTCGCGAAAGGACATGATAACCCGTTGATATGCAGTATATTATGAATTACTCCAAATCAAAAGACCGCACTCCCCAAGGAGGCTGCCATGTCCGCCATGAAATTTAGCACATCCCCTGCGAACCTCCCCCCCTACTCTAGATTCTCTATAACCTCTAGAATCTCTAGAATCTCTCGCCTTTTTCAAGGCAGCCAGATGGGGTTTGGGTGTCGTCCCAGCCGGCAGAGGAGTTCATAGGGGATGGTCTCCACCATGGAGGCCAGTTCATCGGCATAGATGGCCTCGTTGTCCTGTTGTCCCAGGAGAGTCACCAGATCATCCACGGAGGCGCCGGGAATTTCGGTCACATCCGCCATCATCATGCCCATGCAGACCCGTCCTCGGATGGGGGCCCGTTTTCCCCGGATGAGGACGGAGGCGCGGTTTCCCAGTCCCCTGGGGTATCCGTCGGCATAGCCCACGGGGATCACGGCAATGCGTCGGGGGGCGTTTTCCACCCGGTAGATTCCCCCGTAGGAGATTTCAGCGCCCACGGGGATTTCCTTGAGGGAGATCACGTGACTGGTGAACTCCATGACCGGGGCGAAGTGCATCTGGGGAGTGCGGGGATCGCTGCCATATCCATAGAGGGTGAATCCGGGGCGGACGATGGGATATTCCATGCCCACGCCGGCCAGCATGCCCGGGGTGGCGCTGAGATGTCGTTCCCTGGCTTCGGGGGGAAGGCAGGCGCACCCCTCCTGGAAGGCCCGGCTCTGCCGGGCGGTGTAGTCCTTTTCCGGGCAATCCGCACTGGCCAGATGGGAGAAGGCCCCCGTCAGGCGCACCCCTGGCAACTCCTGGATCTGCCGGACGACCTCCGGACACTCCCAGGGAAAGAATCCCAGACGGCTCATGCCCGAATCGATTTTCAAGTGGAGATCCACCTGTTTTCCGGCGGCCGCCGCCTGGCGGGAAATCTCCTGGATCTCCGGGAGATTCCAGGCCGCCACCGCCACATTCTCCAGGTGGACCAGTTCCCGGCACTCCTCCCGCTGCAAGGCGCCGCCCAGCAGGATCAGGCGGGTTTTCACCCCGTTGTCCCGGAGGAGTTGGGCCTCATCCACCGTGAAGACACAGAGATAGGGGGTTTTCTCCTCCTCCAGGGCCCGGGCGCAGGGAAGGATTCCATGGCCATAGGCATCCGCCTTGATGACCGGCGCCAGGGCGTGGCGGGGGAAATTCTCCGCCATGCGGCGATAATTCGCCTTCAGTCGATCCAGATGAATCAATATGGAAGAAGGGAACATGATGGCATCCTGTCCGGAAGGGGAACGGGAGGGCTTCTCCGGAGGCAGGTTTACGGGAAGGGAAGGAAGAGAAAGGGAGGGGGGAAGAGGGCCGGAGGGCAGGCGGGTGGATTACTATAGCCCCACGGCTTTTCCCCTCCCCTCCCCCGGCAACGGGAAATGAGGAAATCCCCCCAGGGAAAATGCGCTGAGGAATGTGCCCTCCGTCACTGCAGGAAGCGGGGATCCACATCCACCTCCACCGGCACCTTCCGGCACTGGGCCGGGGAAAGGGAGGCCATCCCCTGGCGACAGGCGGCCACCATGCCCCGGACATTCTCCCCGCGCAGAAGAATCTGGAAGCGGAACTTGCCGGAGAGGCGGGCCAGGGGCGCCGGCATGGGGCCCAGACTCAGGGTGCCCCGAGGCAGCAGGGGGGGCAGCAGGGCGGAAAACCGCTCCGCCGCCTGGGAGGCGACAGCCTCGTCCTCGTGACGGAACTGCAGCAGCACCAGATGGCTGAAGGGAGGGAAGGCCAGGGCCTGGCGGCCCGGCAGCTCCTGGCTGGCGAAGGCCCCGTAGTCGTGGCGCTGAGCGGTGGCGATGGCATAGTTGTCCGGCGTACAGGTCTGCACCACCACCCGTCCGGGCTCCTCTCCCCGTCCTGCCCGTCCGGCCACCTGGGTGATCAAGTCGAAGGTGCGTTCCGCGGAGCGGAAATCCGGGAGGTTCAGTCCAATGTCGGCCTGGATGATGCCCACCAGGGTCACATCGGGGAAATCCAGGCCCTTGGCAATCATCTGGGTGCCGATGAGGATATCGATGCGGCGTCCCCGGAAGGCCTCCAGCACCTTACGGTAGGATTCCGCGTTGGTCATGGTATCGGAATCCATCCGTGCCACCATGGCCTGGGGGAAGACGGCGCGGGTCACGGCCTCCACCCGTTCTGTCCCGTATCCCCCCATCCGGATATCGGGGTTGCCGCAGTCCGGGCAGCGGGAGGGAGCGTCCAGCATGGTGTTGCAGTGATGGCACATCAGCTTGTTCAACTTCCGGTGGAAGGTATAGGTGACGCTGCAATTTTCGCAGCTGGCGGTGTAGCCGCACTGGCTGCAGGAGAGGGTGGTGGCGTATCCCCTCCGGTTTAGGAAAAGGATGACCTGCTGATGGCGGGCCAGAGTCTGGTCGATGAGCTCCTTCAGGCGGCGGGAGAAGAAGGAAGCCTTGCCCGCTTCCTTCTGGGCGGAGCGCTCCAGATGCATGTCCACCACCTCCACGGGCGGCAGGGGGCGTCCATCCACCCGGCTGGGCATTTCCACCAGACGGTATTTCCCCAGGTGGCAGTTATGGTAGGATTCCAGGGAGGGAGTGGCCGACCCCAAAACCACGGCGCAGGACTCCAGCATCCCCCGCACCACCGCCACATCCCGGGCATTGTAGTGGGGCATCTCATCCTGCTTGTAGGTGGCCTCATGCTCCTCGTCCACCACGATGAGCCCCAGATTCCGGAAGGGGGCGAAGAGGGCGGAACGGGCCCCCACGGCAATCCGGCTCCGTCCTCCGGCAATCCGGGTCCACTCGTCAAAGCGCTGTCCGTCCGTCAAGCCGCTGTGCAGCACGGAAACCTGCTCCCCGAAACGCTGGCGAAAGCGCAGAGCCGTCTGGGGGGTCAGGGCAATCTCCGGCACCAGGACAATGGCATTGCGCCCCTGGCCCAGGCAATGGGCAATGGCCTGGAGATAGACCTCCGTCTTTCCGCTGCCCGTGACGCCGTGGAGAAGAATGGGTTTGGGGCGGGGGGTCTCCAAGGCCTCCCGGATTGCCGCCAGGGCGGAAGACTGTTCCTCCGTCAGGGTCTTGGGGACATCCCGCTGGATAAGGGTGTTGCGGAAGGGATCCCGCTCCTCCACCCGGCGGCTTTTGGCCAGCCATCCCTCCGCCACCAGGGCCTGGATGACGCTTTGCCCCGCATCCACGGTGCCCAGGGCCTCCTTCAGGGGCAGGCTTCCTCCCAGGCGAATCAGGGTGCGGAGCACCTTCTGGCGTTTCGGGGTCAGGGTCTGGAAGGCCTCGCTTCCCGGATCCCGCCCCTTGTCCGTCAAATCCAGGTAGGTCACCTCCCGGTGCTGCATCTCCCCCCGGCGCACCACCGCCGGAAGCAGATTCCAGATCACGCATTCATGGCTGGCGCAATAGTAGTCGCAGATCCAATCCGCCAGCCGGAGTAGCTGAGGAGGGAACTGGCGGGAGGCATCCTCCACCGCCAGCAGGGGCAGGGTCCGATAGGAGGAAGTATCCTTCAGCGCCAGGACATAGCCGGACTGTTCCCCCCCATGGAAGGAGGCGCGCACCCGGCACCCCGGATACACGGCTCCCGGGGGCCAGTCCTCCGGCACGCTATAGTCGAAGCACCGCCCCGTGGCCAGATTGAACGCAACCTCCACGAACATGGGTCACCCCCCCTCGTTCCCCCCCCTCGGCTCCTCTGCCTAGAAGGACTTGGTGAAGTCCACGGCATTGGCGCCCGCCGTCGGCGCATTCTTCTTGGGATACCGGCTGGTGGCGATCAGCTCCTTCAGCTTCGCCGCATAGAGGCGGGAATCCAAGGGCAGGCTCACGGGCTTCTTCAGGAAGCCGGAGAGCATCATGGCGTTGGCCAGTTCCAGGCCGCGGATGCCCTCCTCCACCGGGGCCTTCAGGGGCACTCCGTTGCGGATGGCGTCCACCACATTGGCCAGCACCCGCATGTGCTGGCTCTGGCCGTAGTCATCGGGAGCAAAGTGGATTTCGCAATCCCAGGTTTCCGGGGGAGTGAAGCCGGAGGTGGCGGTGCGGATATGCTCCTGGGTGGTCATGGCGTGCCGCTTATAGAGGAGGCGGTTGTTCTCGAAGACAATCCGGCCATGCTCGGCGGCGATTTCCAGACGGTTGGTTCCGGGGGCCTCTCCCGTGGTGGTGACGAAGTTGGCCGTGGCCCCGTTGGGATATTCCAGGTAGGCATTGACCTCGTCTTCCACTTCGATGTCGTGGTATTTGCCCAGGAAGATGTGGGCGTCCACCAGAGTGGGCATGCCGAAGAGCCAGGTCATCAGATCCAGCTGGTGGGGGCACTGGTTGGTCAGCACACCGCCGCCCTCGCCCCGCCAGGAGGCACGCCAGTCCCCCGAATCGTAATACTGCTGGGTCCGATACCAGTCCGTGATGATCCAGTTCACCCGGCGAATCTCTCCCAGCTCCCCGGAATCAATGAGCTGCTTGATCTTGATGTGGGCGTCCCGGGTGCGCTGGTTCAGCATGATCCCCTTCACCAACTCCGGATGCTTGGCGCATTCCGCCAGAAGACGCTCCGCATCCGACTTCTCCACGCAGAGGGGCTTCTCCACATTGAAGTGCATCCCGTGGTTCATGGCGGCAATGGCCAGGTCCGCGTGCTGGAAGTGGGGAACCTCAATCATCGCCAGCTCCACACCGGACTTCTCAAAGAACTCCTCGTCCGTGGTGAACTTCGCCACCTTCTCCCGCACGGCGGGATCCAGACGCTCAAACGCCTGGGGATTGGTGTCACAGACCGCCGTCAATTCCGCCCCAGGGACCTGAGGCATCATACGGACAATGCTCGACCCCATGTTGCCTAAACCAATAATGCCGACTTTTACCGGTTCCATGCCTGCTTGCTTCCTATGCTGGAATTTTTTGACCGAAAAAAGGCGCCCGGAAAAAGACGCCCTCCCTGCCCCCCTCCCCCGACCTTCCGGGAAAGAAGAGACAGAAATAACGAAAAGAAAAAGAGGAGCAAGGAAAATCCCTCATTCTCTCCTCCCGAAAACACCCGGCTAATATAGCCTTGACCCAACACCCTCCCCTCCTCCAAGACCGAAATCTTCACCTCTCCCACCCACCTCCTCCCCCAAATTTTCCCCTGGGCTCTATATTGGCAACGTGCCCATGCTTCGGGTCCGAGTGGCGAAATGGCAGACGCAAGAGACTTAAAATCTCTAGGGGGTGACCCCGTGCGGGTTCGAGTCCCGCCTCGGATACCATCTGATAGCCAACGGGTTATGTAGGGGAGTATTTCTGCTGAGGAGGAGAGTGTCGGGCGGGGGGATTTTCTTTCCCGGGGGATTTTTGCGTCAAAAGTCTACCTTGGGCAGGCTACGTACCGGAAACGGAGATTACGTTATTTGTCCTATGGACGAAGCAGAGACACGTATCACCGTCGAGGACCTAGGCATTGCCTTCCAGCAGGGGAGGAGGCTTGTGCCTGCCGTGGACGGGGTATCCTTTTCCCTGAAGGCGGGGGAGATGGTGGCGTTATTGGGGGAGAGTGGATGTGGGAAGAGTCTCACGGCCCTATCCCTTTTGGGTCTCGTGCCCCGTCCTGGGGGTCGTCTGACTCACGGCCGGGCCTGGCTTGGGGAGCGAGAGCTCTACTCCTTGGAAGAATCCCAATGGCAGCCTTTGCGGGGGCGTCGGGTGGCCATGGTCTTTCAGGAACCCATGACCGCCCTAAATCCGGTGATGACCATTGGGGAGCAATTGGGGGAGGTGTTGCGGATTCACTTTTCCCTGAGGGGAGCCGCCTTGCGTCGTCGTTGCCTTGCGCTTTTGCAGGAAGTGGAGATTTCCGATCCTGAGAGTCGTCTGAAGGCCTATCCCCACCAGCTTTCCGGAGGATTGCGCCAGCGAGTGGTCATTGCCATGGCCCTGGCGGGGGAGCCGGAGGTGCTGGTGGCCGACGAGCCCACCACCGCCTTGGATGTGACCGTCCAGGCGCAGATCATCGCCCTGCTCTCCCGGCTGCAGAAACGACATGGTACCTCCGTGTTGCTCATCACCCACAATCTGGCCTTGGCGGCCCAGGGTTCGGATCGGTGTCTGGTCATGTACGCCGGGCAGGTGGTGGAAGAGGGGGAGACCCGGGAGCTCTTCCGTTCCCCGGCCCATCCCTACACCCGGATGTTGCTCCAGTCCCTTCCCCGCCAGGAGTTGCGTCGGCGGGACTTGCAGACCATTCCCGGCATGGTGCCCCGGGACTGGAGCCGCCTGGCGGGCTGTCGCTTCGCCCCCCGGTGTCCCTTGGCCCAGGAAGAATGCCGCCATTCCCTGCCCGCCTGGGTCTCCCTTTCCCCGGGGCACGGTTGCCGTTGCCATCGGGCGGGCACGCCCCTTCCCCAGGCAGTCACCTCCGGACGTCTACCCAGTAGGGAGGGGGAGCTTCCTCGGGAGGTTCTTTTGGAGGCGAAGGGGCTTCGCCTTTGGTTTCCCGTCTCCTCTGGGGGGCTGTTTCGTCCTCGGCGTTGGCTCAAAGCGGTGGACGGGGTGGATTTGGTGTTGCGGGAAGGGGAGACCTTGGCCCTGGTGGGGGAATCCGGCTGCGGCAAGAGTACCGTGGGGAAGGCGTTGCTTCGGCTCTTGAAGCCCACGGAGGGAGAAATTCTTCTGGAGGGAAAGCTTTCCTGCGCCCAGTTGCCGGAATCGGGCCTGGGCCCCCTGCGTCGTCGCGTCCAGATGATTTTCCAGGATCCCTTCTCCTCCCTGGATCCCCGGCTGATGATCGGGGAAAGCCTGGCGGAGGCCCTGGAGACAAGCCATCCCCGGGCCTCCGCAGAGGAGCGGCGACAACGCATTGAAGCCCTCCTCCAGAAGGTGGGGCTCTCCCCGGAGGACCGCCTCCGCTATCCCCACCAATTCTCCGGGGGGCAGCGACAGCGCATTGGCCTGGCCCGGGCTCTGGCCGCCGAACCCCGCCTCATCCTCTGCGACGAATGCACCAGCGCCCTGGATGTCTCCGTCCAGGCCCAGATTCTCAACCTTTTGAAGGACATTCAGAGGGAGCTAGGAGTCGCCTACCTTTTCATCACCCATGACCTTAGCGTGGTCAGCTACCTGGCGGATCGGGTGGCCGTGATGTATCTCGGGCGCATTGTGGAGGAGGGGCCTGCCGAGGAGCTCCTCCGTCATCCCTTCCATCCCTACACTCAGGCTCTGCTGGCGGCCGCCCCGCGCCTGGAGGAGGATGTCCAAGGAGGTTTGCGCCCCACCTCTCCGGGAGCGCCTCTCTCCGGGGAGGTGCCCTCTCCTTTGTCTCCGCCCCCGGGTTGTCCCTTCCATCCCCGGTGTCCCCGCGCCACCCCGGAATGCGCCCAGGAGCCCCCCTCCTGGGTCTCCCCCTCTCCCGGCCATCGCTGCCGCTGTCTTCACCCCACCCCTCTCCCATGACTCCCTCCCTGCCTCTCCCCTTCGCCCTGCCCGAGGAACAGGGCGTCCCCTCCCAAGCCCTCCTCCATCTCCTTGACCAACTGGATGCCATGGATCAGCTCCATGGACTGATCCTCCAGCGTCATGGCAAAATCCTCCTCCAGGCCAGCTGGAAGCCCTACGACGGACGGACGCCCCACCACCTGTTCAGCCTCTCCAAGAGCTTTGTCTCCTGCGCCATAGGCTTTGCCCTCCAGGAGGGGCGTCTTCGCCTGGAGCAGACCCTGGCGGAGTTCTTTCCCCGGGAAGCTTCCCAGCCCGGCGTCTCTCCCCTGGCGGGACAGGTCACCCTACGGAATCTGCTGACCATGCGGGGGGGCCAGGAGAATTGCCATCTAGGCCCCTTCCTCTTCCATCCCACGGAGCAGTCCCTGGTAGAGCGGTATCTTCAGGCGCCCATGGTCACCCCGGGGGGGCAGAGTTTCGTCTACAACAGCGGAAGCACCTACATGCTCTCCGCCGTCCTCCAGAAGGTCACGGGGCAGACCGTGGCGGAGTATCTCCAGCCCCGTCTCTTCGCCCCCCTGGGGATTCGTCCTCCCCATTGGCAGAAGTGTTCCCAGGGCATTTGCCTGGGAGGCTGGGGACTTTATCTTCCCCTGGAGGAACTGAACCGCTTCACCCAGTTGCTGGCCTCTGGCGGACAATGGGAGGGGAAGCAGATTCTTCCCGCCGACTATCTTCGGGAAGCCACCTCCTTCCAATCGGAAAACGCCGCCAACTGCCGGCGGGACTGGGATTGCGGGTATGGCTATCAGTTCTGGCGTTGCAGCCATCCCGGGGCCTTCCGGGGAGATGGGGCCTACGGCCAATACTCCCTGGTGATTCCGGACCACCAGCTGGCCATCACCACCCATGCCGGCATGGCGGAGATGGGGCGCATCCTCATCGCCCTGTGGGACGACTTCCTGCCCGCCCTCCAAAACGCCCCCCTGCCTCCGGATCCCCAGGGATGCCAGGCCTTGGCGGAGCGGCTGGCCCGCCTGGAAATACCCCGTCCTCAGGGAAGCTATCATGGCGATGTGCCAGGGGGACGCTATCGTCTGGAGGAAAATCCCCTGGGATTCCAGGAGGTGTCCTGCCAGTTCCAGGCCAACGGGGGGCGCCTCACCCTCCTGCGCCAGGGGCGCTCCTTCCCCCTGGAGTTCCGCTATGGAGACTGGTCTCGGTGCCAGGCCCCGGGCCTCTACGATGTCCACACTCCCCTGGGAGGAGAAGTGGCGCTCTCCGCCGCCTGGGAAAGCCCCGCCGTCCTCCTCCTCCATATGGCCTTCCTCAACGAACCCACCCTGGCCAAATTCCGTCTGGTCTTCCAGGAAGACCGACTGGACATCACCCGGGATTTCAATCTCTGGTTCCTCTATGGCGCCGAGGACATGCATGCCCGCTGCCACGGCGTCCGTCTCCCCTAGCCTACCCTACCCTCCGCCATGCCCAAACCCCTCCTTCTCCTGGCGGCCTTGCTGTCCGCCCTCCTGCCCCTCGCAGCCCGGGAACTCCTTCTCTGGCATCAGGGAGAACCGCCCCTGCCCATTGTGGTGACCCCGGATTCTCCCGAGCCTGCCCGGCAGGCCGCCGATGCCCTGTCCAAGTGGCTTACCCTGGCCACCGGAGAGGATTGGAAGGTCTCCTCCCAAGCGCCGGAAGAGGGGCCGGCCTTCCTGATTGGGCCGGTGGCGCGCCAAGGGGTGGAAGCCCCTGCCCTCCACACTCTGCCCCACGATGCCTATTGGTTCCACCTGGAGGAGGATGGACGAGTCCGTCTGGCGGGACGGGATGGACAGGGAGGGGACACCACCACCGACTTTCATCCCTTCCGGGCGGTGGAGGCCTGGAACTCCGAATTGCGCCTTTGCGCCTTTGGGGACATGGGCACTTGGCATGGGGTTCATCAGCTGCTGGAGACCCTGGGCTTTCGCTGGTACATGCCCGGCAAGGCGGGCACGGAGATTCCCGCCTTGGAGGAGATACGTCTGGAGGAGGGAGAGCGCACCGTGGCTCCCGCCTTCCCCTATCGGTATGCTTGGCTTGGCAACTTTTCCAACTCCCCCCGGGACGCCCTGTGGTATCGGCGCATCGGCTACGGCGCCCCCGCTCCCGTGGTCATCGGCCACTCCTATTGGATGATGCTCCCCCAAAGCCAGGAACACCCGGAATACTTCGCCTGGATCAACGGCCAGCGGGACACCACCAATCTCTCCACCATGGGGGGAGGGAATCTCTGCCTCTCCGCCCCCGGACAAGTGGAGGCCTGGGTGGAGCTGGCCTGCCAATACTTCCGGGAACATCCCGGGCTGGACATCTTCCCCCTATGCCCCAATGACTGCCTGGAGCAGATCTGCCAATGCGCCGACTGCCAGGCTCAGCTTGCTCCCCATCTGGGAGAGACCGGGAAATTCTCCAATTACATCTGGGGATTTGCGGACAAGGTGGCCCGGGCACTGGCGGAGCGCATGCCGGGCAAGCGCATTGGCTGCTTCGCCTACTCCCATTACCGGGAGGTGCCGGATTGTCTGGAGGAACTGGCCCCCAATCTGGTGGTGATGATCTGCTACCAGAGACAGCAGGAGCGCACCCCCGAGGGCAAGGCCCTGATCCGGAATGCCATTGCCAAGTGGAGCGCCAAGACGGGAGGTGTCTACCTTTGGACCTATCCCCACTTGAACTACTGGCGTCCCTGGCGGGGATTCCCCCGCTTCTATCCCCAGATTCTGGCGGAGGACATCCGGGAGAATCAAAAGCTGGGCGTCTTGGGAGAGTTCCTGGAGTCGGAGTCCTTTGACGGAGAGGAAGCGGCGGAAATCCGGTGGCAATACCATTTCCGCTATCCCGCCCTGAATCATCTCACCGCCTACCTCTCCTCCAAACTCCTCTGGAATCCCAGCCTGGATGTGAACGCTCTCCTGGAGGACTACTACCTCCGCTTCTATGGCCCGGCCTGCCAGCCCATGAAGGAGTTCTGGACCATGGTGGAGACCCTCACCATGGAACGGCCCGCCATCCACCCCTTCTACCAGTATGATCCGGATTCGGCCATCGCCCTCTGCGCCTTGCTGGAGAAGGCCCGGGAAGCCACCCCGGAAAAGAGCCGCTACCGGCAGCGGGTGGAGATGATCCAGGCGGAGTTCGTCCCCTCCATGGAGGCCTTCCTGAAACTGCAGAAGCGTCCCCTCCAGGAGGCGACGCTCTTCTCCCAACCCCTCCCCCTGGAAAAACGCCTCTGGAAGGAGGTCGCCCCGCGGGAGATGGTCTTCACCGATGGCACCCCGGGAGAGCTCTCCACCCAGGTGCAAGTGGCCGCGGATCCCCGGGGACTGTGCTTCACCGTCCTCTGCCAGGAGCCGGAAGGAGCCCTTCCCGACGCCCCGAAAAAACGCCACGACCATCCCCAGATCTGGCAGGACGACACCGTGGAACTCCTCCTCTCCTCCCCAGAGGGAGACCGGGGATACCACCTTATCCTCTCCCCCAGCGGCGATGTCTATGACGGCACCTGGCAGGGAAAGGACGGAGGAAAGGACGACCTCTCCTGGGACCCCGCCCTGGACTATCAATGGGAGGCGACCCCTGGCCAATGGCTGGTGCAGGTGCGCATCCCCTGGGGAGATCTGGGACTGGAAAATCCGGAACGCTGCGACTTCCTCTTCAATCTCTACCGGAATCGGAAAATCGGCCCAGAACGCTACCAGCAATACGGACTCTTCCCCACCTACACCAATCTGTACCGCGTGCCCACCGCCTTCGGCAAGTTGATCATAAAGAATCATAACTAATTAATAACAAACCACTTACAAAACATCATGCATCCCCAAAGAGAAACTCTCGCCTCCCGCCTTGGCTTCATTCTCCTTTCCGCCGGCTGCGCCATCGGCCTGGGCAACGTGTGGCGCTTCCCCTTCATCGTGGGCAAATACGGGGGGAGCATCTTCGTTCTCCTTTACCTCTTCTTCCTGGCGCTTCTGGCCTTCCCCATTCTGTTGACGGAGATGACGGTGGGGCGGGGAAGCCGGGCCAACATCGTCCACGCCTTCCACAAGCTGGCCCACCGGAACAAGACCCTATGGGCCGTCCTGGGAGGAGTCCTTCTTTCGGGATGTCTCATCCTGATGATGTATTACACCAACGTCACGGGGTGGCTCCTTCTCTACACCAAAGGATATATCTCTCAGGATTTCCAGCATTGTGCCACGCCGGAGGACTTCGCCCAGCTTTTTCAAGGCATTGTGTCGGATCCCCGCCAGGCTGTGGCGGCCATGGTGGTGACTTGTCTGGTGGGCGGCTTTGTGTGCGCCATTGGCGTGAAAAAGGGAGTGGAATCGGTGGTCAAGGTGTTGATGGTGGTGCTTCTGCTCCTCATGCTGGTGCTGGCAGGCTACGCTCTCTCCCTCCCCAACGCCATGGAGGGATTGCGCTTCTATCTGCTGCCCAACTGGGAGCACTTTGCCCAAAAGCCCATGGAAACCGTCTTCGCCGCCATGGGACAGGCCTTCTTCACCCTATCCGTAGGCATTGGCTCCATGGAAATCTTCGGCAGCTACCTGGACTGGAAGGTCTCCATGACCCGGGAATGCCTCTGCATCATCGCCTTGGACACCCTGGTGGCCCTGGCCGCCGGATTGATCATCTTCCCCGTCTGCGCCAGCCAGGGCATTGACGTCTCCGCCGGCCCCTCCCTGGTCTTCATCTCCCTCCCCAACATCTTCGCCCAATTGCCGGCCGGTGACTTCTGGGGAACCATGTTCTTCGCTTTCTTGGCCATGGCCGCCCTCACCACCGTCATTGCCGTCTTCGAAAATCTCATCGCCTTCCCCATGGACGCCAAATGGATGAACCGCCCCTGCTCCGCCCTGGTGGTCACCCTGGTGGTCATCCTCCTCTCCCTCCCCTGCGTCCTGGGTTTCGGACCCTGGAGTCATATCCAACCCCTGGGCCCCAATACCACCATCCTGGATCTGGAGGATTTCATCGTCAGCCAAAATCTCCTCCCCCTGGGCGGCATCTCCTTCATCCTCTTCTGCGCCACCTCCGCTGGGTGGGGAGAGAAAAACTTCCTGGCGGAACTGGAGGCGGGACAAGCCTGGCATATCCCCCAACTGCTGGTACGCTATTGGAAGTACGTCCTCCCCGCCCTGATTCTCCTCATTATGCTCATCGGGTATTGCCAATAAATCCTACCACCCCCCAAAAAGGCTAGAAAGCTAGAGATTCTAGAGATTCTAGAGATTCTAGAGATTCTAGAGATTCTAGAGATT
>JAEDNW010000156.1:0-4631 GCA_016302315.1 Lentisphaeria bacterium | reverse complement strand
AGAAATCTAACAATTCGCAAGCCTGCCTTATTCCATAAAATGGTGTTTCAGAAATGGGGATGCCCCCCCGGGATTTTCCCCCTGCCCCTTCCTAGGAACAACCCCGGTTTCCGGGATATATTTACCCCGTTTTGTCTTTCCTCCTTTTCCCGCCTGAACGCTTTCCGCTCCCCATGCGCATCCTCTATTTTTCCGACATCCACCAGAATTTCTCTACCCTGGAGCGGCTTCCCGAAGCAGACCTGGTTCTCATCGGGGGAGACTTCACCAACTTCGGCACTCCCCAGGATTTCCGGGAAGCCGTCCGCCAGGTGGAAGCCCGCTTCCCCGGTTTTCTGGCGGTGGCGGGAAACCTGGATCCCCGGGAGGCGGACAATATCCTGGAGGAGACGGGACACTGGCTGCCGCCCCGGCAATACCAAAGCCACTCCCTGAATCTCATGGGCGTTTCCGGCAGCAATATCTGCCCAAAGCCCACTCCCTTCCAATGGGATGACCAGGAGATGGGACAGCGCCTGGAAGCCCTCCCCCCCTTTGCCCTGGACATTCTGGTGACCCACGCCCCGCCCATGGGCTCCGGGGCCGATGTCATTCCCAACGGCCTCCATGTGGGCAGCACCGCCGTGGCCCGCTTTTCCACCCAAAGGGCTCCCCGGCTTCATCTATGCGGCCATATCCATGAGGCGGCAGGGTGCTTCTCCTGGGAAAACACCACGGTCGTCAACTGCGGTGCCTTAGGGGAGGAAGGGCATTATGCCCTTATCCACTGGGTCTCCTCCCAGGAAGCCCCCCAGATCTCCCTCCACACCTGCTGATCCTCCGTCCCGCCATGCATTCTTCCGAGACAAGCCGCCCCGCCCCTTCCGGATTGGAGAACCTGACTCTGCTGGGAAGCGCAAACCCCACCCAGTATCCCACCCAGTACAATCCCCTGCTGCTGGAGACTGTCCCCAGCCCTGTCCGGGAAAACTACTGGGTGAAATTCAATTGTCCGGAATTCACCTCCCTCTGTCCCAAGACGGGGCAGCCGGATTTCGCCACCATCACCATCTCCTACGTGCCCGATGAGCGGATTGTGGAAAGCAAGTCTTTGAAGCTGTATCTTTTCAGTTTCCGCAACCACGGGGCTTTCCATGAGGCTGTGGTCAACATCATCCGCCAGGATCTCCAGAACGTGCTGGCTCCGCGCTACATCGAGGTCTGGGGGAAATTCCTTCCCCGGGGGGGGCTTTCCATCGATCCCTACACCAACTGGGGAAAGCCCGGCACTCCCTTTGAAGAGCTTGCCGCCTTCCGCTTCCGCTCCCACGACATGAGCCCGGAAAAAGTGGACAATCGCTAACGGCCATTTCGTTCCCGCAGTTTCCCCTCCTTTGCCCCGCCATACTACGCCACCATGTCCATCACGAAGAAGGAACCGAAACTCTATCACTGCGGGAAACTCACCTATACCCTGCCCCAGCTCTATCTCCTCTTTTTCTGGCTCATGCTGGGTGTAGCCTGCATCGGCCTGGCCAATACCCTCCCCGGCTCCATCCTCCCGATCCAAATCAAGGAGCTGGGCATCAGCGACACCGCCAGCTGGCTCATACTCTCCTGCATAGGCACCGTCCTCAACATGACGGTATGCCCCTATATCAGTGTGGCCAGCGACCTTTACCGAAGCAAATGGGGGCGGCGCATCCCCTTCATCGCCCTCTCCGCGCCCCCGGTGGTGCTGGCTCTCTGTCTCTTCGCCTTCACCCACCGTTTCGGCCATGCCCTGAGCAACTGGGCGCAGCCCCTCTGGCAAACCAGCCCGGCCACCATGATCGCCATTGTCATCGGCCTGGTCATGCTTCTCTTTCAGTTCTTCATGATGTGGGTCAATTCCGTCGTCTGGTACATCTTCATCGACATTATTCCGCCCCAGTTCTTCGGGCGTATCATGGCCTGCGTCCGCCTGGCTCTCCAATTCTCCGCCGCCTTCTTCCACTACTTCCTCTTCCCCATCGCCCAGAAGCATGCCTCTCTCATCTTCATTGTGGTGGGTCTGGTCTACGGCGTGGGCATCGCTCTCTTCTGCCTCAATGTCAAGGAGGGGGACTATCCTCCCCTCACCGAGGAGCAGCTGCAGCGGAAGCACGCCAAGGGGATTGACCTGATCAAGGCAAAAATCAACGGCTTCCGGGAGTTCCTCACCTACACCTTCTGCCACCGGGTCTATGTGACCCGTTATCTCATCCATCTGGTGGGGGCCATCAGCGGCGGCGCCGGAGTCTTTAGCTACTTCCTCATGAGCAAGCAGCTTCAGCTGACGGACACCGACATCGGGCACATGAACGGCATCAGCGGCATGGTCTTCTCCGCCGGCATCCTGCTGGCCACCCTGCTGCCTGCCCTGGTCAATCGCTGGCATCCCATGCGGATCATCAGCTACAACACCGTCTTCAACTGCATCATTGCCCTTCCCTTCTACTTCCGATGGCTTCTGGGCACCATGCCCCCTCAAGTCTATGTCAATCTGGTGATCGTCAACTCCATCATCAACCTCTTCATCTCCGGCCTGATCACTGTCAGCGAGCAGCCCCTGGAGATGATGCTCTTCCCCAAATCCCGCTACGGCACCTTCTGCGCCATGCAGGCCATGCTCCGCTCCTGGGCTGGCCTCCTGGCCGGCCTCCTGGTGGCCAGAATCTTCGACTATGTAGCCCAGCACTTCGACACCTGCTCCCTGGCACTGCAATACGGAACAGGCTGGCACTACCGACTGGCCCAGCCCTGGTCCCTCCCCTGGATCCTCCTCATGGCCTTCCTGGCTTATCTGTTCTACCGGGAATGGGCAAAATTGGGGGGCTACCATAGTTATGCCGCCCCGGCGCCCTGGATGCCGGAAGGCCGGGAAAATGTGGAGCAGCTTCCCTGCCGGCCCGTCACGTCCTCCCAAATGAGAGTCTCTCTCTATTGCTTCGACGCCTTCTTCCTCTTCTTTGCCATCCTCACTCCCCTTGTGGCCTTCTGGCAGGGAAAGTGGCGCTGCCATGCCCCTCTTATCCAGCCCCTGGATGAGAGCACCTGGACCCTGGCGAACCGAATCCGGGATTTCTTCTGCTCCGGCGGTGAGCCTACTCTCTTCCGGGAATACTTCCTCCTTCCCACCATCCTCACCACCGCCGCTCTCCTCCTCTGGATTCCCCTCCGCCTGAAAATCGCCCAGCGTATCCGAAAGACCCAAAACGGATGCGGACTCTTCCAGCCCACACTGCTCCTGATTCTTCTGGGACTGCATGGTCTGGACCTGCTCAATGACCTGTGGGGTATCCTTCACACCCCCGGACGATACGGGGCCCATCTCATGGTCCTCTCCAGCGCCTCCGTCCTCCTGGGCGTATTCACCATTGCTGTCATTCATCGCATGGAACAGGGCGTCTCCGTGGTGGCAGAGAAGGAGTCCCCCGCCACCACACCATAGACATAGCCGAGGGGGGGGGGGGGAAAATGGGGAGGGGAATCCCATCCACCACGTTTACGGGGATGGGAAAACCGGAATCCGAGGAGGCGAGGCGTTTTCGCCCCCGGGATGCCACAGGATATTCATTCCGGAATACTTTGGCGAGACAACCGCCCCGCATGCATTGCCGCTGAACTCCGCACGCTACAAGGCGGGAATTCCGCCCCCGAAGGCCTGGAGCAATAGCGCATCGCACTCCCGGGATGCCCAGGGGTCAGGATTCATTCCAGAGATATTTTGACGAACCTCCCCCCTTGCCGGGGGCCTGAGGAATGGCTCCCCCGCCGCACGCACGTGGGGTAATGGTTCATCGGCCCTTCCCTTCCCGCTGTAGGCCTGCCCCCCCCGCACGCACGCTAATGGTAGTGCCAAGGCTCTCCGGGAGGGCGAAATATCGTTTCCGCAGCCCCCTCCTGTGCCGGTTAACGGGGATGATGGATTCCCTCATTTTTTCCCATCCGGTATGGCCCACCGTAGAGATGGGGGGCATGGAGATTTTCCCCCCGCCCCAACGCTCCCTCCGAGGATAATGGGCTTCCTTGTGAACCCCGTGGCGGGGTGACAGAATCGACAGGCGGGGGTGAAGGCCGAGAATATCCCCGCAGGGACCCCCGGAAGCGGTGTGGGAACTGCAATCCTGTAGCCAACGCTCCCAGTAAACGAAAAGGGCCGCGAAATTGCTTTCGCAGCCCTTTTTCGTTTCTCCTAGGCGGGAGAATTAGTGGCGGAAGTCAGGCAGACCGCGGACTTCGTTGGCGCGGAGCGGCTGGCCATCGGGCTTCACCAGGCGCACGTTCACGAACATCAGCAGGTTGGTCTTGGTGGACTGCTCGCCACGGCTGGTGAAGAGATGACCAAGCACAGGGAGGTGACCCAGGACGGGGACCTTGTCCTCGAAGCGCTGGAGCTTCTCCTGGATCAGACCGCCCATGACCACGGTTTCGTTGTCGTAGACCACCACAGCGGTCTTAATTTCCCGCTTGGTGAAGATGGGCATGGTGTAGAGCATCTCGAATTCCACGCCGTTCTGGATACCGGTGGTGTTATAGGTGGTGTCGTAGCCCACCAGATCGGTCACAGAGGGAAGCATATCCAGGTAGATGGAGTAGGAATCGGGAGCCACGGTGGGAGTCACGTCCAG
>JAEDNW010000155.1:0-4632 GCA_016302315.1 Lentisphaeria bacterium | reverse complement strand
GAACCCCGGCAGGGGTGGGAGGATCGCTAGACGGGGGTGAAGGGAGGCCCAAAGGCCGACCGAAACCCCCGGCAAAGCCAAAATCGAATCCGAACCCCGTAGGGGTGGCAGGACAGGCCTTGGCGACGGGGCTGGAGCGCCCGCGCAACCCTCGGCCCCTGCGGCGCACAGGTCGACCAGGTCGGGGGCAGAGCCTGCTGCGCATGCTCCGCCCTGGATTCTTTTTGGGGGAAAAGTCCTAGATTCTCTAGGATTTCTAGAATTCTAGACCAGCTTTTCTTCTGTTCTACGGTTGGACCAGGAAGAGGGCGGAGGATCCTTTTTCGGCGGGGAAGGAGAAGGTTCCTTCCTGGATGGGGTATTCCTCTCCCGAGACCAGTTCCCGGGCCACGCCAGAGGGGAAGGGGGCGTGGAGGAGGCGTTCTCCTCCTTTGGGGAAATGGCATCCCATGACCCGTCCTGCGGCCCAGGTGATGTCTCCGGGGGTGTCATTGTAGCAGGGGATCCCTGCCTGCTTGCCCAATGCCCGCAGCCAGGAGGCCCGGAAGCGGGGCAGGGCGGAGAAGAGGACCCGGCATCCGTTGACGGTGTTTTGGGCCAGCACCGGATTCCCCTGGTCGTCCCGGGCCAGGATTTCCCCTCCTTCCATGGGGCGGAAGATGGGGAAGAAGGGAGTGGAGGAGGGATATTGCTTTTCCTGGGGGAATTCCAGGGCTTTCTCTCCTGCGGGCGTAAGGCTGGCGATGGGGGAGGCGGTGTTTCGCTGGTCGATGCGGAAGGTCATTCCCGTGAGCTTCTCCAGGGTTTCCGTGGAGAAGTGGTCCTGGCGCACCACGTCCGCTCCCAAGGCGAAGATCACGGTGTTTCCCGGCACCAGAATCTTCTTCTGGAGATAGTCCACTTCCTCGGGGGAGAGAGAGTAGGGGGTTTCGAAGAACCAGAGCTTGTGTTCCAGGGGGACCTGCTCTAGGCGGGGGATGACATAGTCGGCGAAGGCGAGGCCGCTGCGGGGGAATTCCTCGTATTGGGAGGTGAGGGCTAGGGAGTTGACGGGGGTGCCGTAGGTGACATGCTCCATGGCGTTCTCGGAGACCAGCACCGCCATGGATTGGGCAGGATCGTCCAAGACGGGATTGGCCTGAACCACTTCCTGTTCCGCCTGGGCAAGGCGAGCGGCCAGCTGGGCCAGGCGGGGATCCTGGAAGACCCAGCCTTGGCTGAAATCATAGTACCGCATCACCACGCTATGGGAGAGGCAGGCGGCCATTTCCCGGATGAGGACCGCCTTGGTTTCCGCCAAGGTGAGGCATCCCCCGAAGTCCCGTCCTGCGCCGCTATGGAGCGTGCGGATGTCGCTTTCGGTGATGAAGACTTTTCCGGCCTGTCGGATGGAGGCGTCGGGCACCATGAAGCCGGCGGCGCCCCCTGGGCCCCGGTCGTTGTAGGTGGTGGGGGCATGGTAGAGTTCCACCTGGGGGGCGGCGAGGGTCTTGGAGATGGCCCAATGTCCGCTGTTCTGGGCCCAGCGGGCGTTGGTGATTTGGTTGAGGTAGCCGTAGTATGCGCCGGAGAGGAGTTTCCCCTGGGTGGCGTTTTTCACGGTGCCGCAGAGGTGGATGATGGCGTCGGCCACCACTTCCGCCATGCAGCGGTTGTAGTCCATGACCATCTGGGTTTCTCCGGGCAACCGCAGGAATGCCGGGTTTCCGTAGTCCTTTCGCTGGTCTGGCATGGGGAGATTCTCCCGCTTTTCCAGGATTTCCTGGAAGCTGGCGAAGGAGGTATGCCAAGCCTGATTGGCCTCCTCCACGGTGGCATACTTCCTCTGGGCGAAGCGGACGAAGGCTTCCCGGAAGCCAAGGCTATAGTCCACAAACTCCCCGTCCCGCTGGCACCCCCAATACATCCATTCCCAGGTGATGCCGGCGCTGGGAAGGAGGGCCACCACCCGCTTCCCGTAGGGCATCTCCCGGAGATGTTCCACCACCTGCTGAAGAATCCGGTCGCTCAAGGCCAGCCATTGGGGAGAGGCCAGGGAGGGGGAGATTTGCCGGGTTTCGCTGTAGTTCCGGACGGCATGCTCTCCGTCGGCATTCTCCACCAGGGTGCGGGGATCCTTCAGGAGATGGGGCAGCCAGGAGGCGTGGCGCATGGAATCCAGCCCCAGGATGATCACCAGATGGAGGTTGGGATTGCGCAACAGGGCGGTGGTGCAGATGTTGTCCAGATTGGAGAAGACGGGATTTCCTTCCCCATCTAAGGGAAGGCGCAGATGCATCCACAGGCCGGGGACGCCGCTGTCCGCCGATCGCTGGATTTCCTGATATTGGTCATCTCCCTCCTCCATGTCAATGAGGTATTGGGTCAGGGTGACCTTCTCTTGTCCGTTGATGAGGAGCTTGGGGACGCCCCGGGTCTCCACCAGCTGGACGGAGGGGAGAGGATCCGGATTCCGTTCCGGATTGGGGGGGACCACCAGGGTGCGGTTGCCTTCCATGGGAATCTCCTGCTGGTTCAGGGTGGCCACCAGCTGATAGGTGCCCGGGGGAAGGAAATCCAGGTTGACGGTGCTCTCCTCCAGGGCATATTCGGTGCGGTTCTCCAGGGCATCCCGGGGAATCTCGTAGGTGGCCGCCAGGAAGTTGTGTTCCCCATTCCGGAGGGACAGGGAGAGCGAGAGATTGATGGTCTGGGGGGGATTTTCGGCAAAGCGGAGGAGAGGCGCCGGCTTCCAGAGGCCATGCTCTGGAAGGGTGGCGGGAAGATCCAGAAGCGTGACGGTGAGGTTCTTGGGGATGAGGGGGGGGAAGGAGAGGGTTCCCCAGGGGCTGATGCCATTGGGACCCACGAGAAGCGGGGTTCCCTGGACTGCCAGAGTCTTCCACTTTTTCTCCTCCCCAGGGGCGAGGGGACGCACCTTCCACTGGGCATCCGTCGCCAGGATGGTACGCTCCCCGTGCTGGGGAAGGAGATGGAGCTCTCCCAGCAATCCGCCGGGGCCATCCCAGTTGAGGACCTTGATCCGCAGGGTGTTCTCCCCTTTCTTCAGGAGGAATTTTACGGGAATGACGTCAAAGAGGCGCCATTCCGTGGGCAAGGCAAGAGGAAGGGAGGTGCCGTTGAGGAGGACCTCCTGGAGGGCGTTGTCCGCCGTGAGGTAGAGATAGGCTTCCTTCAGGTCTTCGGGATCCTCCACGGTGAAGCTCCGCAGGAAGACCGCACAGCCTTGTTCCTTTTCCACTAGGGATTCCTCCCAGAGCCAGGAGCCCTGGCAGGGGGTTGCGCCGCCCTGGGCGACGGTGAAGGTCTTCCCCGCCAAAAACTCCTGGCGGGCTTTGGAGAGCTCCATCCCGCCGGGAATGGCCACCAAGCTGAGACGATGAAGAGTCACGGGGCTGTCCGTGGAATTGAGGAGATGGAGCCGGGCCTCTGCCGCCAGTTCAGGGGAGAAGAAGGTGCCGGGAAGAACCGCCTTCTGGCCAGGCAGGGACTGCCCTAGAATGTCCCGATATTCCAGGCGGACTTGGAGTTCCCCCTCCCCATCGGCGTCCAGGAGATATTTCCCCGCGTAGGTCAACTCCGCCCAGGGGGAGAGGAGGGTCCCTCCCGGCGGAATGACGGCGTTCTGATAGGAGAATTGGGCATCCCCTTCCCAGCCTTCGCCACCTTCCTGAAAGTCGCCGTTGGGAATCTGGCCGCCATCTAGCTCCACGGGCAACTCCTTGCAGAGGCGAATGCGCTGGACGGTGGCCTCGCACCCCTCCGAAAGAACCACGTCAAAACGCAGATGGGTGATGGTGTCCTTCCATTGGGGATTGCCCTGAGTGGGATAAATCAACTGCTTCCTCCCGGGACGCTGCCTGCCATTGAGGCGGGTCTTTTCGGAAAGCGCGCCCCCATTGCGGGAAAAGTAGATGGGAAACCCCGGGGCATCCCCCTGGTAGTCCACTACCACATAGTTGTACTCGGCGGCGGAGAGCGCTAGACCCTCCGGGGTGTTGAAATAGGCGTTGTGGTGCCCAATGCCGTGAAATCCCTGGCCAGGCACAAGTTCGTAGGAGATGAAGTTCTGGGGCAAGAAACCCAGGAGGGAATTCTCTCGCCGGAAATCCCAGTCTTGGGCCTGGGCCAGGAGAACGAGGAGCAGGGAGGCGAAGAGGGAGAGTCGTTGCATGGCGAAGGAAGCGCTTAGGACGCACACAGAGAACCGGTCAATGCCCTGCGGGAGCCAGGTCGGACACAGAACCCCGCTATCGCGGGGCAAGGAGAGCACGGAGGGAAAACACGGAGCACACAGAACGCCCGGCAAGCCGGCGACACAGAGGACGCAGAGAGGGGCGGGACCTGCCCCCCGCACGTCCCGCCCCTGTGGGAAAAATTCCTCATGAACCCCGGCAGGGGTGGGAGGATCGCTAGACGGGGGTGAAGGGAGGCCCAAAGGGCCGACCGAAACCCCCGGCAGGGACAAAATTTGAATCCGAACCCCGTAGGGGTGGCAGGCCCGAATCGACGGGGGTGAAGCGCTAGCGCAACCCCCGGAATCTGTTGCCCACAGGTCGGGGCCTTTCCCTCCGGGGGGGGATTTCTAGATTTCTAGATTTCTAGATTTCTAGATTTCTAGATTTCTAGATT
>JAEDNW010000154.1:0-4655 GCA_016302315.1 Lentisphaeria bacterium | reverse complement strand
AGGGAAAGGAAAAGGGGGGGGTGATATAATATCATAACTGCTTTTGGTAGAAGATGTTATAATATTATATGCGTAAAATTCCCGCATCACGGAAATAAAGTAAACCCTCCCCTCCATTCTGTCCTCCTACCCTGGGGAGATTTTCACAGGTCAGACAGGCCGATCACGGAAAAGACGCTCTCGCGGGAACAGGTCGGCCACAGAAGCGCCTGCGGCGCACACACGGAGGACAGGGAGATTCAAACAGGTCGGGCACGGAAACGCCGCTGCGCGGCGACACGGAAGTCACGGAGAAGGCAGAGCCTGCTGCGCATGCTCCGCCTTGGGTTCTTTTTGGGGGAAAGTCCTAGAATCTCTAGAACCTCTAGATTTCTAGATTTCTAGAATCCCCCCGCTGGCGGGGGCCGGGGGGCATCCTCATGAACCCCGACAGGGGTGGGAGGATCGCTAGACGGTCGATTTCCCTCTCCTCTCCTTGGAAAATCGAGGGCAAGGGATATAGTACAGTAATTGAACAGATGGTCAAATATTGGAGAAATCCCAGAAATGCCCAGGAATGAGTCGGAGTGCCAGCTTTTCCACCCGGAGGCGGTGGAGGAGGTGCGGAAAAAGATGTCTCCCAAGATGGAGTACATCCAGATGGCCGTCCTCTTCAAGCTCTGCGGGGATGGCACCCGGGCCCAGCTCCTCCATGCCCTCCTGATCCGGGAACTCTGCGTCTGCGACCTGGCCGCCATCCTGGGCATCACCAAGTCCGCCGTCTCCCATCAGCTGAAGATTCTCCGGCTGGCCAACTTGGTCCAGGGACGTCGGGAAGGGCAGAACATCTACTACTCCCTGGCGGACGACCACGTGAAGGCCATCATTCAAACCGGTTTTGAACACATCCGGGAGTGACGGATACTCCCGGATTCCGGACGGAGCCCCCGGGCTCCGTCCCGTCTCTTTCCCCAATAGTTGAATAGTTTCTCATCTCTTTGCGAGTAGAATCTGGGGCGTTCCGCCTCTCTCCTTCTTCGGCGGCAAATGCCGGCGGGGGAGGGGAGTGCGGCCCTGGCCAGTCTCTCCCCCTTCTCCTGGGGGTGTTGGCGGGGGGAGAGAAACGGACGGAACGTTTTTCCTCCCAGGGGAGGAAATTTTTTTTGTCGCTAAATAGATGAGTATTCGTTCAACTGTTGTTCCTGAGGACAGGACGGGGAGGGGGAGTGCCGGGGCAGTTTTGTTGTGGAGGCTGCCCTGGTCTCCCCCTTTCTGAGGTGTTTTCGGGACTGGATTGCCGGGCAGGGGAGGCAGGAGATTCGGGTTTCTCCTCTCTTTTCTTTCGGCGATCCGGGAAAACTTTTTCCGGGGCGGAATCCTGCCCCGTCCCTTTTTTTTGCCCAATAGATGAGCAGTCATTCAATCATTCACTCAGAAACGAGGGAATAGGATTTTTGTCCGGTCGGGTGGCCGGAAGTTTCCGGGGGAGGCTGAGCCTTCCTCAAAGACCATAGAGGAACAGGAACATGAGCAAACATCAATGCCCCTGCTGTTGCGGGGGGAGTGGAGAGCCGAAGCGGTTTCAGACTTCGGCGTTTACGGGTTTTCCCGGGGGCTCTGGCGAGGGGCCTCTTTCCCAGCTGCCCCTGGGGGCGTGCGGGGAGATTACGAGAATGCCTTCGGGGCTGCGGAGCCGTCAGAAGCTGGCGGACGTGGGTCTCATTCCGGGGATTTGCGTGAGGATGGAGGCTCATGCTCCCTTCGGGAGTTTGTATCGCATTGGTCTGTTGGGAACCAGCCTGGCCATCAGCAAGGAGGAAGCGTCCCAGATTCAGGTCCGGATGGTGGAGCGTTCGGAAGGGGGTGAGGCATGAAACGGTATCGCATTGCTTTGGCAGGGAATCCCAACTGCGGCAAGACCTGCATTTTCAACGCCCTGACGGGGGCCCGGCAGCACGTGGGAAACTACCCCGGCGTGACGGTGGAGAACAAGTCAGGGCGTTTCTTCCTGGACGGTCAGGAGGTGGAGGTGGTGGATCTTCCCGGGATCTACTCCCTGTCTTCCCATTCCCCCGAGGAGCGGGTGGTGTTCCAGGAGCTGACTGCCGCCGAGCCCAAGCTGGATCTGATCCTGAATGTGATCGACTCTTCCATTCCGGAGCGTTCCCTCTATCTCACCACCCAGCTGGCGGAACTGGGCATTCCCATGATGCTGGTGCTGAACATGTCCGACGAGGCGGACCGGAAGAAGATTCACTTTGACCACAAGAAGATGGAGGATTTCTTCGGGGTCCATGTGGTGCGGACGGTGGGCCGCACGGAGGAGGGGGTGCGTCCCCTTCTGGAGGCCCTCTCCGTCTTCCTCCACTACGGTCTGGAACACGGCCCCGCCACCCTGAGCTATGGCCAGGAGGTGGACGAGGAGATTGGCCGTCTGCAGCAGGAGGTCCAGGGAAATCTTCCCAAGGAAATCGCCCCCGGAGCCGCCCGTTTCTTCGCCACAAAGCTCCTGGAGCGGGATTCCACCCTGCAGCAGATGCCCGCCATGGCGCCCCTGCTGCCCCTGGCGGAGGAGAGTTTGAAGCGCCTGGGGGGAGACGAGGACGACACCTTCCTGGCCCGCCGCCGCTACTCCCTCCTGGGGGAATTCTGCCGCAAGGCCATCGTCAACGGGGAAAAGAGCCGACGGGATTTCTCCCGGAAGGCGGACGCCATCCTCACCCATCGGTTCCTGGGGCTTCCCATCTTCTTCCTGGTGATCTACCTCACCTTCTTCTTCACCTTCACCTGCGGCCAGCCCTTCATGGACTGGATCGAGGAGGCCTTCGGGTGGCTGGGGGAACTGGTGTGTGACCACTGGTCCGAGGAAACCCTTCCCTACCTCCGCTCCATGGTGGTGGATGGCGTCATCGCCGGCGTGGGCGGGGTCCTGGTCTTCCTGCCCAACATCCTCTTCCTCTTCCTGGCCATCGCCCTGCTGGAGGATTCGGGATACATGGCCAGGGCCGCCTTCGTCATGGACGGAGTGATGCGGAAGTTCGGCCTCCACGGCCGGGCCTTCGTTCCCCTGGTGCTGGGCTTCGGATGCAACGTGCCCGCCATCATGGCCACCCGCACCATCGAGTCGGAACGAGACCGCAAGACCACCATCCTGGTGCTGCCCCTGATGAGCTGCGGCGCCCGCCTGCCCATCTACTCCCTGATCATCCCCGTCTTCTTCGCCAGTCACGGACCTCTGGTGATGTGGGGGATCTATCTGCTGGGTGTGGTGGTGGCCCTGATTGCGGCCCGCGTGATGAAGTCCACCCTCTTCAAGGGGGAAGGGGAAGTCTTCCTCATGGAGATGCCGCCCTACCGCTGCCCCTCCCTCCGCTCCCTCCTGCTCCACATGTGGGATCGGGGCAAGATGTATCTCCACAAGGCGGGAACCATCATCCTGCTCACCAGCATCATCCTCTTCCTGTGCAACACACTGCCGAGAAAGAGCACCTTCTCCCGGGACTATCAGGGAGAGGCCCAGAAGCTGGAGGAGACCCTTCCCGAGGGGGAGGAGCGGGAGGAGGCCCTGACCCTGCTGGAGAATGCCCAGGCCGCCGAGGAGCTGGAATACACCATCTCCGGACGGGTGGGCAAGTTCCTGGAGCCGGTCTTCCGCCCCATCGGATTCGACTGGAAGCTGGTCACCGCTTCCATCGCCGGCCTGGCCGCCAAGGAGGTCTTCGTCTCCCAGCTGGGCATCCTCTACTCCGAGGGTACGGCGGACGAGGAATCGGAGGGCCTCCGGGCCCAGATCCGGGAGGCCTACACGCCTCTGCAGGGATTCTGCATCATGATCTTCACCCTGATGTCCATCCCCTGCTTCGCGACCCTGGCTGTCATCCGACGGGAGCTCAACTCCTGGAAATGGTGCATCCTGGAGGCATGCGGCCTCTTCCTGCTGGCCTATCTGGCCACCTTCCTGGTCTACCAGGCGGGCAGCCTCTTGGGATGGGGCTGCTAGCCTCACTGTCCCTCTTCCCCTGAAAGGGTTTCGCCTCTCCCTCCCCCGATACGCTCTCCGGGAGGGGCGGCGAAGCCCGGAGGAAGTCTCCCCCCACCTGTGGTCCCTTCCCGAACCGTCAAGAAGGGACCCTCAACCCCCAAAACAAATCACGCATAGGAGCAAAACCAAGATGAAGCGTTTCTTTCTCTTTCTCCTGACGGTCCTTGCGACGGTCGGTTGTCTGTCTGCCCAGGAGGTTCCCCCCTCCGGCACCCCTCTTCCTGAAATGGAGGAGGCGGGCGAAGAGCGGGAGTGGGGCGTCTCCCTCTCCGTCAGCTATGCCAGCCATTACTTCGACAAGGGAGTCTATGCCAACACGGACCCCATCTTCCAGGAGGACCTGGAAGTCACCTGGAAGGATTTCTTCCTGGGCGTCACGGGGATGCTGGACTGCACGGACCAGAATGACCACCGCCAGACCTTTGAGGAATTGGACTGGACCGTGGGCTGGAGTCCGACGCTGGGCGGAGAATGGGAAGGCCCCGTCCAGGGCCTGGATTTCAAGCTGGCTTATGTCCGCTATGTCTATCCCCGCAACCGGGCGTCCGATTCCCAGGAAATCAATCTGGCGGTGAACGCCTAGCCCATCTTTCGCACTTCGGGGGGTGTTTTGAGGCTAAACAGGCACAACAAA
>JAEDNW010000153.1:0-4721 GCA_016302315.1 Lentisphaeria bacterium | reverse complement strand
AATCCACGCCGGTGGCAAAATGCCGTCTCAGGAAGCTGTCCAGCACCTTCTCCATCTCCTGGCGGGCGGCGGCAGAGGAGAGGCAGAGCCCCTGCCCCGTGGGGCGCCCCTTCTCGTC
This sequence comes from Lentisphaeria bacterium, assembly GCA_016302315.1. GTDB lineage: Bacteria > Verrucomicrobiota > Lentisphaeria > Oligosphaerales > Oligosphaeraceae > UBA1724. Next base: position 4,603 of record JAEDNW010000153.1, on the reverse strand, counting down.
ACAGGCGGAAAGGGAGGGCAGCAGCCGGGGCAGCAGGGTGGAATGGCCCAGCAGCTCCATGTAGGGGAAGATGGTCACCCCCCGCTCCTTACCGTAGGTGAGCACCTCCGTGAAGGCCTCCCCCTCCGCCAGGGCCGGCACCGCCTCCCGGTCATACCAGCGGTCGTACTTCACATTGTAGTAGCGATAGCGGTTCCGGGAAACCAGGGAGGAAGGCACCCCCTCCTCCTCCATGGGCGCCAGCAAAAACTCCGAGGGACGGCTGGCCTGGAAGGGACGCACGTCGGGACGGCAGTCGTAGACCCCAAGCCCGCACAGATTCAGATGCATGGCACTCATGCAGTCCAGCATCTGGTTCCAGGCCACCGCATCCATCCGCTCCGTCCCCCAGTCCGCCCCCGCCAGAATTCCCCGGAGGGGCACTAGAGGCCAGTCGTGGATCACCAGATTGGGAACCGCACGCCCATGGAACATCATGGCAAAGAGGCTGGACAACGTCTGGGCCGCCCAGACCATGCCCTCCTGGTGGGGAGTCCGGATAAACACCTCGCTTCCCCGGATCTCCAGGGAATAGTAGTCCTGCCGCACCGCCTCCGGCACCCGGGAAAGATCAAACTCCGACTCCTCCAGCACCTGGGCGTCCACCACATACTTCTTCTTGTTGGCCACCACCCGGACCCCCGCCAGATTCAAAATGGAACGCAGCGCCTTACGCTGGATGGGCAGCACATTGGAAGTGGAAAGGCGGACGTCCTTGGCAAGCTCGCTGATGCCCTCCCCCAGAATGACCTCCTTGGGCTGAGGGAAAAGCTCCGCAATCTCAAATCGACGGCTGGCAACCATAATGGATTTCCTTGACTCCCTGATTCCGCCTGAGGCCTCCGCCAGGAAAAGAGGAGGGCGGCTCTCCCCTGCCCCCCCTCGCTTCCCGGCCAAAAAGGCTTGGCAATGATACAAATCCTGTAAGCACGAAAACCCGCCCGGCACGGCTTCCGGACAGGCGCAAAAGAACAGGGCATACTATAATCCCTGCTCCGCTCTCCGCCTGCCTGCCCCCCCTAGGGAAATCCCCCACCCCCATACCGCAAAAACCCCGGGATTTCCCGCCGAAAATCCCCCCCGGGAGGGAGGGAAGGAACGGGATCAATACTCCCCACCCCCCGGCCGGGACCCCCGTCTAGCGATCCTGTCACCCCTCCGGGGTTCAAAAGGAATTCCCCCCGTCCCCCGCCAGCGGGGGTGGAGGTAGCGCCAAGGGGGTTCCCCGGGGAATGATGCTCGTACACCGTAGTTGCGTAGCTTGATGGCGGCGTCAGAATGTTCCTTGGGCGGGGGAACGGGGGATCGGGGGTGTCCCCCGCCTTGGCGGAACCCCCTCTGGGGGGAGGGGGCATCCTTATGAACCCCGCTTGTCGGGGTGGGAGGATCGCTAGACGGGGGTGCGGGAGCCACAACGTGGCGACCAAACCCCCGGTAGGCGATAAAATTGAACCTGAACCCCGGCAGGGGTGGCAGGATCAATAGACGGGGGTGAAGCGTTAGCGGGAACCCCCGGGGGCGGGAACCCCTGGGGGCACAGGATGTATTCCAGGAAAGATTGCCGTCACCTCCCCCCCCACGAATCTGTTTATCCTTATCCTTCAGGCCAGCGTCCGGCCTGGGCCAGGGCGGCGTTGGCGAAGCGTCCATCCAGGGTTTTCTCCTCCCCCAGCCATGGGGGGCGAACGAAGGGGAAATCCTCCCGGGGGACCTCCAATTCCGCGGTGAAATGTCCTTCCAGGGGGCCGTGGTAGGCATCGATTTCCCATTGGCATCCGGGTTCTGCCGCAGGCACGAAATACCGGGTTTTGGCCACCATGCGATTTTGGCAGAAGAGAGCCAGCAATTCCCGGGCGTCCTCCACGGGAATGGGATATTCGAACTCCCGGCGGCTCATTCCCTGGGCCTTCCCCTTCAAGTTCAGGTTGGCCTGTTCTCCTATGATGCGCACCCGAAAGGAGCCTCCTCCCGCCATAGGAAAATACCCCTGGAGAATCTCCACGCTCCTCCGGGCCTGGCTCCGCCAGGAATCATCCTTCACCAGAAACTTCCTCTCCCGCTCCACCGTCGCCATGGGGCAATTCTCCCTGCCGTCCCGGATTCCAGCAGTTCCAGGGAACGTGCTATATTTTGGGCCACTGACACCCGTGCATGAAGCCCCTGCTGGAAACCTGTCCCGCCTCAAGGCGGGAGCGAAGGGGGCATGACGGGATACTGTAGCACACCACGCCATGCCCTCCCCCAAACGCATCCTCGTCACCGGCGGCGCCGGATTTTTGGGTTCCCATTTGACGGAAGCCCTGCTGAAGGAGGGGCACGCCGTCTTTGTGGTGGACAATCTGTGGACCGGACGAAAGGAGAATCTGGAGCCCCTCCGGAAAGAATATGGGGAGAGGCTCACCTTCCTTTGCCAGGATGTGCGGGAGATGGACTTTTGCCAGGAGGTGCAGGAGATTTACAATCTGGCCTGTCCCGCCTCCCCTCCCGCCTACCAGCAGGATCCCCTGGCCACCACTCTGACCTGCGTCCAAGGGGCGCTGAAGGTGCTGGAGCTGGCGGATCGCTGGCATGCCCGGGTTCTTCAGGCCTCCACCAGCGAAGTCTACGGCGACGCTCTCCAGCACCCCCAGAACGAGGAATACTGGGGCAATGTGAATCCCCACGGCCCCCGCTCCTGCTATGACGAGGGAAAGCGGGTGGCGGAAAGTCTCTTCTTCGACTATCGGCGCACCCGGGGCACCGCCATCAAGGTGGCCAGAATCTTCAACAGCTACGGGCCTCAGATGGATCCCCAGGACGGCCGGGTGGTCTCCAACTTCATCCTCCAGGCCCTCCGTCAGGAACCCATCACCCTCTATGGTGACGGCTCCCAGACCCGCTCCTTCTGCTATTGCCAGGACACCATCCGAGGGCTGATGGCCCTCATGGCCACGCCGGAGGAGTTCACGGGGCCCGTGAACATCGGCAATCCCGGGGAATACACCATCCGGGAGCTGGCGGAGAAGATCCTGGCCCTGACCGGCAGCGCCAGCCCCCTGGTCTATCGTCCCCTGCCCGTGGACGATCCCAAGAAGCGCCGGCCCGACATTTCCCTGGCCCGCCAGGCTCTCCCATGGGAACCTCGTCTTTCCCTGGACCAGGGGCTTCCCCCCACTGTGCATTACTTTCAATCCCTCCTGTCCAACTCTCCTTGCCCCACCCCATGAAACAGCTTGCCGCCCAACTGTATACCGTCCGCGACTTCACCAAGACCGCCAAGGACTTCGCCAAAACCTGCCAGAAAATCCGCAAGATGGGATACGAGGGGGTGCAGCTTTCGGCGGTAGGCCCCATTCCTCCCCAGGAGATCCAGAAGATTTTGGAAGGAGAGGGCTTGGCCTGCGTCGCCACCCACGTGAGCCTGGATCGCATCGAGAAGGAGACCCAGGCGGTCATCGAGGAGCATCTCCTCTGGAACTGCCCCCACATCGCCATCGGCGGCTTCTTCCCCGGAGAAACGGAGGAGAGCAAGGCCAAGACCTGGAAGGATTTCTCCCTGCGCTTCTCCAAGATCGCCAAGGTTCTGGCCAAGGCCGGCCTCGTCCTGGGATACCACAACCACTTCCATGAGTTCATCCAGACCTCCGACGGGCTGACGGGATACGAGCACTTGATCCGGGAATTGGATCCCGCCAACACCTGGTTCGAGGTGGACACTTACTGGGTGGCCGCCGCCGGCAAATCCCCCGCCACCCTCCTGCGCCGCCTGGCCCATCGCGTCCCCTGCCTCCACCTGAAAGACGCCAAGATTGTCCGGCAGAAGGAGGGCTTCGCCCCCCAGCATCTGATCACCGAGGTGGGTGACGGCAACCTGGACTGGCCCGAAATCCTGGATGCCGCCCAATACGCCGGCGTCCAGTGGTATATCGTGGAACGGGACAATGGCGAGCTGGAACCCTTCCGCAGCCTGGAACGCTCCTTCCATAACCTCCGCTTCACCATGGGCCTCTAGCCTGCATCTCCCATGACCCGACTCCTCTTCTGCGGAGCCGGCAAGATGGCCACCGCCATCGCCGCCGGCGCCATCGCCCACCACCTCCTTTCCCCCGAAGAGGTGGCCGCCTTCGACCCTGCCCCCCAGGCGCGGGAAGCCTTCGCCCAGGCCACGGGATGCCCCTCGGTGCATTCCCAGGCTACCCCGGAGCTCATGGCTTGGGCGGATGTCCTGGTGCTGGCGGTCAAGCCCCAAAGCGCACCGGAAGCCTTTGCCGCCCTCCCTCCTCCGAAACCCGGCGCCCTGATCCTCTCCATCTGCGCAGGACTCTCCCTGGCCAAATTGCGCCAGTGGTTCGGGGATGTGCGCATGGTGCGGGTCATGCCCAACACTCCCCTCATGGCAGGAGTGGGCGCCAGTGCCTACGCCCTCTCCCGTCCGGAGGACGAGGAAGCCGACGCCTTCGCCGCCCGGCTGCTGGGCGCCCTGGGCAAGGCCTGGCGTGTCCCGGAAGAGCAGTTGGATGCGGTCACGGCCTTGTCTGGCTCCGGTCCAGCCTACTTCTTCGCCTTCATTGAGGCCTTGCGGCAA
>JAEDNW010000152.1:0-4802 GCA_016302315.1 Lentisphaeria bacterium | reverse complement strand
GGATTCGATTTTTGGCCTTGCCGGGGGTTTCGGTCGGGCCTTTGGCCCTCCCTTCACCCCCGTCTAGCGATCCTCCCACCCCTACGGGGTTCAGGAGGATTGCCCCCCATCCCCCAAGGGGGGAAATATCCGTCAAACATCAGTGCGGGGGCGGTTCTGGGCGGGGCACCCCGGCCAGAAAGGGGACCCGGGAAAGCCGGGGGAGAGGGTGCCCGGCAGGGCATTTTCTCCCCAGAGCGCCTCCCGGGAACCACAGGCAGACGGGAACCGTCGGCCAAACCGCCCCCGAGGCAGGATGTGCGGGGGGGGGGGCAGGAACCGCCTCTCTGTGCTCTCCCCGGGCCCGGCGTGCCGAGCCCTTTCCGTGGCTTCCGTGTTAAAGCGGCAGCGCCCGACCTGGCCCCGCAGGGTCTCTGTGTCTTGGAAGCTCTGCCCCAGGGACACTACCAGGAGAAATTTCCTTGGGTGGTGGTCGTGGTATTCCCGAAGCCGTCCCGGGTGGTACGAGATGTCCCCCCTCCCCACTGCCCATATACCCCAGGACAAATCAGCCCGACAAGAAACACAAAAATCCCAAGGACAGAAACAGAAAAATGAACTCTATTCTTCATGAGGAAAACTCCATGGGGTAAAGACGTATTTAGAAATTGGAGATGCAGCCCCCCCCCCAAAAAAGGGGGGAGGTAGAAATCTAGAAATCTAGAATCAACTCTTTGATTGACAAATTGATCATAGCAATCATCCCATGCGGTATGTTACATACAATATTGATCAAAACGCGTAGGATCCAAATCATATTTTTTCGATGAAAAATACACGATAGATATCCACGCTTCAGAAGCAACATATCCCCGTGCCCTCGCCAACGTTAACAACTCCTCTTTTCTTTCTACACTTTTTCGATTTAGTCTGTTTTCTTCATATATCGCCCACTCTCCCCATTGATCATCTGCAACTTTAAGAGCATTGATAAATTCCGAGTATTTCTTTTGGAAGTCTTTAGGACATTTATCCACAGAAATTGCGTATATTTCTTCAGAATTCACGATGCACGATAAAACAAATGCTAATGCAGGATCAGGATCTTTACCACCTTTTCTCATGTTTTTTCTAAAACCATCAATCACCAACTCTCTCACCTGTTCCATCACATGTTCCACCTCCTTCTTCTGGGCCTTGGAGGGTCCCGTGAGGAAGGCGAAGGTGAGTACCACAGCCAGGACGCAGGCGACGGTTTTCCACCAGGACTTAACCTGATTCAGGAGATCCTGTTGAGAGAACTTGTTCTGGGGTTCTTCATTGGGGGATGAGGGGTCCATAGGGAGCAAGGGAATGGGGAGGAACCTATTGAGGGAGAGGAGGCACGACAGTTCCCTTACTATCCGGGGAGGCGGGATTTCTTACAAGGAGGCGGGATTACGCAGCAGATTCTGCCCTGCCCTGGTCGACCTGTGCGCTCCAGGCGCCGAGGGTTTCGCTAGCGCTTCACCTTTGTCGCAAGGCCTGGCCTGCCACCCCTACGGGGTTCGGATTCGATTTTTGGCCTTGCCGGGGGTTTCGGTCGGGCCTTTGGCCCTCCCTTCCCCCCCGTCTAGCGATCCTCCCACCCCTGCCGGGGTTCAGGAGGATTGCCCCCCATCCCCCAGGGGGGAAGGGTATAGCCCCAATCCCCGGGCGGGACGTGCGGATAGCACGGACCGCCCCTCCGTGGCTTCCGTGCGCCGCATAGCGGCGTTTCCGTGCCCTCCGTGTTAACCCTCCGTGCTCTCCCGGGGCCCGGCTTGCCGGGCCTGACCTGTCTTCCGTGTTTCCCTCTCCGTGCCCCCCGTGTCTTTTGTAGGGGAGCAAAAAATCAAAAATGCACGATTTTGAACAAATTCCACTCTTGGGAGCCCCGTTGAAGTTCCTATACTATGGATGCAGGCAGATCGGGCCCCGGAGGCACGGTTTTTCCTGGATCCAACGTTGACACTTTGTTTCCCCATTCCATTTCCGGGAGTCCACAAATGAAAAAGAGCTTCACTCTGATTGAACTGCTGGTGGTCATCGCCATCATCGCCATTTTGGCGGCCATGTTGCTGCCCGCCCTTTCCAAGGCCCGGGAGAAGGCGCGTGCCATCTCCTGCACCAACAACATGAAGCAGCTGCAGCTGGGCAACATCCTCTATGCCGGGGACTACGATGATTTCCTGCCCCCCATCAGCTACCGCACCGACGGCGGCAGCAGCAGCGGTGTCTACGGCGACTGGATCACCCCCGAAGTCATGGTCTTCTGGTTCACCTTGAACCCCATTATTCCCGGCACCCCCATGACCGGCAAAGCGTGGGTGGACAAGGATCCCGCCGCCGACCGCACCAAGTCCGAGGCCGACAAGTCCGCCTGGCACAAAGTCGCCCTGTGCCCCTCCTGCCCCACCAGCGCCCGGGTCATGGGCAACATCTCCTACCAGGCCAACATGGGCATGAGTGACAGCGCCGCCATCCGCTCCTACACCTGGCACGAGACCTACAACGGCCTGACGGGCGCCGCCTCCGCCACCTGGCACCGCATCAGCTCCATCAAATACGGAAGCCTCCATGTGAACTACACCGATGGCTGCGTCCGCGGCACTCTGGGCGGTTACAATGCCGACGCCATCTTCGTCTCCGCCGCCTACATGTACAACTATCCCCAGGAATACGCCCGCCACAGCCTGGCGGTGAACCTCTCCTTCACCGACGGCCACGTGGAAGCCGCTCCCATCAGCAAGCTCAAGAACATGAACAACGGCGAGTACTACATCAAGACGGACTACTACTGGTATCCCGGCGTGAACATGCCCGGCGGCGACCTGCGGTAGTTCCTCTCCCTTGAGAGTTTCTTCCTTCGGCCCCCTCCCGTCTCCTAGCGGGAGGGGGCTTTTTTTCTATTTTTTGCTCGTTTCGCGGAGCAATAAATGACCGGGGCTTGCGTTAATCACGCATCCTTATTCTCCTCTTTTCCGACCTCTGTGCCGACCATGCGCCTACCCTCTCTTCCCCCACGGCTCCGCCTTCTGAATCTCCTTCTTATCCTCCTCCTGCTCTTGGTGTTGGCCACCGGTTGCGCCACGGTGCGGGAGGCCCGTCAGATCCAGCGGGAGGATCACGTGTCTCCCCCGGGAGAACGGACGGTGTCCGCGGAGGAGGCAGGCATCACCCAGGGGTGCACCCTGACCCTGGAGCAGCTGGAGCAGATTGCCCTGCGATGCCAGCCGACCCTCTACCAGATGCGACTGGAGGTGGAGCGTGCCCGTCTCTCCCTGGCCAACGCCCGCTCCGGCTACCTGCCCAGTCTTTCCTCCTCCCTCTCCCACTCCCGATCCACCCAGAACACGGATCCCCATCGGGAAAGCACCCGGAACCGGGGCAGCTACAGCGGGGGCGTGAACCTCAGCCTCACCATTTATGACTTTGGACGCACCTCCGCCGAGGTGCAACAGGCCCAGGACAGCCTCTCCGCCGCCCTGAAATCCCTGGAGGAGCAGGAGTGCGCCACCCTCTATCAGGTGCGCCAGAGCTACTTCCAGCTTCGCCGGGCCGTGGAGCTCCATGCCGTCGCCCAGGAGGCGGTGGAGCAGTACCGGGATCACTGGGAGCAGATGAAGACCAAGCGCTCCGTGGGGGCCTCCACGGAATATGACGTGCTGAAGGCGGAGGTGGACTACCAGCAGGCCAGGCTCAAGGAGATCACCACCGCCAACGACGTGGCCCTGGGATGGACCGACCTGAACCGCTCCCTGGGCCTGACGGAAGTCCCGGAATACCGCCTGGGGGACTGCCACCTTCAGGAATATCCCCAGAGCGTCCCGGAACTCATGGCCCTGGCCCAGGAGACCTCCCCCACCCTGGCCGCCCTCCGTTACCGGGTGCGGATGGCCTCCGGCGCCTTGGATGCCGCCATCGCCGACCTCTATCCCAATCTCTCCCTCTCCCTGGGAGGCAGCCTCTCCGGAAGAGACCCGGGACTGCCCTGGCTCTGGAATCTCAACGGCGGACTCTCCCTGGGACAGAGCCTCTTCCAGGGCGGACGCCTCACCAATGCCATCCGGCAGGCCATGCTTTCCCTCCAAAGCGCCCGAAGCAGCTATGCCGACGGGGAGCAGGCCCTCTTCCGCTCTCTCACCAGTGCCGTCCTCACCTCCACCCGCGCCCGTCTCTCCCTGGAGGTGGCGGAGCTGGCTGCCCAGGCCGCCCAGCGGAATCTGGAAATCATCAACGAGAAGTTCCGCAACGGAAAGGCCACCAGCGTGGACCGCACCGACGCCCAGGTCTCCTACTCCAGCGCCAAGGCGGAGGCCGTCAACGCCCGCTTTGACTACCTGGAGGCCCAGGCCACCATCGCCAATCTTCTGGGAGACTCCTCCCGCCCCGGCAATGCCCTGCCCCCCCAATAACTCCCTTTTTCCTCCCCCTCTCCTGCACACCTCACTATGCTGAAGAAAATCCTGAAGTTTGTCCTGTTCTGCCTGGTCCTCGGGGGCATCTGGTATGGCGTCCATTGGTACCGCACCCGTCCCCGTCCCGCCGAACCCACCTATTACCGGAGCCAGGTCGTCCAGCGGGGTTCCCTGACCCAGGAAGTCACCGCCACGGGCACCATCGCCCCCATCAAGGAGGTCTCCGTCACCACCCAGGTCACGGGAAAGATCATCTCCCTTTCCGCCGACTACAACTCCAGGATCGTCAAGGACCAGGTCATTGCCCTCATCGACCCGGACACCTACGAATCCGCCCTGGCCAGCGCCCGGGCCCAGCTGAAGAACAACGAGGCCTCCCGGGAA
>JAEDNW010000151.1:0-4837 GCA_016302315.1 Lentisphaeria bacterium | reverse complement strand
CTTTGAGGGATGGCATGGGGGATGATGTGTGTGGGGGGGGGGGGAGGGAGGGAAAATCAAGCCTTTGGGGAGGCCAGGGTGGGGAAGAGGGAGGCGTCGGTGAGGAAGAGGGGGTAGTCCAGGAGGGGCATGCGCCAGAATTCCACGGTGATGCCGCTGGTTTTGGCGTGATCGTCGTAGGAGGGCATGCGCTTGATGCGGTAGATCTTGGCGGTGAGGGGATCCAGGAGGACGGGGGTTTGGAAGTGGAGGCCTTTTTCCACGAAGAGGGTCACCATGACGGCGTGGGGCATGTAGTCGGCGTCGATATGGGTAGGGTGGTAGTAGGCGTAGAGGGGGATGTTTCCCTTTCGGAAGGCGCAGGTCAGGGGGAGATACTGGTCCAGGGGGAGGGTGAGTCTAGACCAGCCGGGGTAGGGCATGGGTTCGAGATTGGCGGCCATGGGCTGGGTTTGGTCGTCGAAGAGGGCGGTCATGGCCTGCATGGCCCGGAAGGCCAGCTTGGGGCGGTATTGTTGGGGATTGGAGGCGTCGATGACGCCCTGAGGGTAGACCGTGCCCACGGGATTGTATCCGTTTCCCAGGTCGCAGGCCTGGAAGTAGGAGGTCATGGGGATGCCCAGGCGCAGGTCGGTGAGATAGCGTCTCACCAGGAAGCGGGCCTGGTTGGCCTCGGTGTATTTCCAGCCTTTGTTGGTGAGATTCCAGCCGGAGGGGCGCCCATTCTCCCCCTGCCAGACGGCGATGTCCTTTCCCGTGCGGGCGATGCAGTCCCGGATGTATTGGAGGCGTTCGGGCCAGTAGAGTTCGGGGATGGCTCCGTAGGGGTGATAGGAGAAGATTTGGATGTGCTCTCCCATTCCGGCATCGAAGAGCGCCTGGATGTAGGAGTTGCAGAGGCCTCCTCCAGAGATGGCCCCCCCGATGATTTTCGCCTCCGGCTGCACGGGGCGGATGGCCTGGGCGGTGACCGCCACCAGCTTGGCGTATTCCTCGGGGGTGTCCCGCTCTCCCGTGCGGGGATCTCGGAAGAAATTGGGGGCGTTGGGTTCGTTCCAGACTTCCCAGTGGCGGACCCGTCCCTGGAAGTGGCGGGCCATGGCCTGGCAATATCGTTCCCAGGCCTGTTGGCAGGCGGGCCCGAAGCGGGTGGGGGAGTAGAAGTAGGTGCGGTGGGGCCCCAGGGGCTGGGCGTCCATGTAGAGTCCGTTGCCGAAGCTCAGGCTGAACCAGGGCTGGATGCCGATGGCCAGCAGGGAATCCACCATGTGATCCAGCCAGGCGAAATCATAGACCCCGGGAGTCTGCTCCGCCCGGGACCAGCCGGATTGGAGCCGGGCCCACTTGACTCCGCTCTTCTCCATGATGGGCAGGGTCTTGTCAAAGTCATAGCCTTGCCGGTGGTCCAATACCTCGTAGCCTACTCCCAGGGGGGAGGCCGTCACTTGGCGGCTGCTGCGGACGGGTATCTCCCCCAGGAGTTCCAGGTCGTCGGAGAATCCGTCGTCCTTGGGGTCGAAGAGGGCGCTTCCGTAGCGCAGCACCTCTTCCCAGTGGGTGTCGTGGACGGGGGTTTTGTCGATGGGGGGCAGTTGCTCGAACCAAGAGGGATCCATGGGATGGGAGGGTGTGTATTTTTTTGGGGGGGGAGAGAAAGTCAGTCTACGGGGATCCCCCGGGCATCCAGGATTCCCTTGATATAGCCCACGGCGAAGAGATTTCCCTGCATGGTGTATCCCACCTTTTCGTTGCTTTCCCCGGCCATGGTGGGGGTGTGGTCAGGCCGGAGGAGGCAGTGGGGGGCGTAGCGATGGGCCAGGGTCAGCAGTTCCGCCATGTCGGTGGGGCCGTTGTCGTGGAAGGTTTCCCGGAAGCATTCCCGGGTGCCGATGACATCCCGGAAATGGAGGAAGGCGATGCGGGGGCCGAATTCCTTCAGCAGGGAGAAGACATCCTCTCCCATGGTGCGGAAGGTGGCCTGGCAGAAGGTGATGGCGTGGCTGGGGCTGGCGGAGAGGGCCAGGGCTTTTCGATAGGCGTCGGCGTGGATGAAGATCCGGGCGTATCCCAGGAGTTGGGGAATGGGGGGATCGTCGGGATGGAGGGCCATCTGGATGCCGGCGGCCTCCGCCACCGGAAGCACCCGTTCCAGGAAACGGCGATAGTTCTCCCAGAGGCGCTCCGGCGTGATTTTCAGGGGAATGGTCTGGTCCACCTCCCGGAGATCGAAGCCGCTGGTGAGGGCGCCGCCTCGCTCCTGCAAATCCGTGCGGGAACGATACCAGCCCACGCCGGCCATGAAGTTATAGCAGAGCACCTTCAAGCCCAGACGCCCCATGTTCTCCACCATCCGGCAGTATTTGTCCAAATCCTCCTCCGCGCCGGGAAGGCCCAATTTGATCCGGCTCATGTCAAATTCGTCTCCTTCCAGGGCGTAGAGCTCCAGGCCCGCCTCCTGGAAGCGGTCCCGAATGGTCTGCAGACTCTGGAAATGGGAGGGGTCGGGGAGGCCGGTCAATTCCGGGGCGGCCTTGGTGATGACATGGCGCACCCCCAGTTGCCGGGCCAGAGTCCACGAAAGATCCGGCTTGGCCGGAAGCATCAATCCCAGGTGCATGGTCAGACTCCCGTTGAGGCCAGGAAGCCACCGTCCACGGGGACGGTGATGCCGGTGACGAAGGCGGCCCTCTCCTCGTCCAGCAGCCATTCCACGCACCCCAGCAGTTCTTGGGGTTCTCCGAAGCGTCCCATGGGGGTGTGCTGCATCACGTTCTTTCCCCTTTGGGAGAGTCCCCCCTCCGGGGTGCGGAGATATTTGACGCTGCGTTCGTTGACGAAGAATCCCGGGGCGACGGCGTTCACCCGGATGTGGGCGGGGGCAAAATAGACGGCCAGCCACTGGGTGAAGTTGGCAATGGCGGCCTTGCTCATGGCGTAGGCGGGGACGCGGGTGAGGGGGCGGTAGGTGTTCATGGAGGCGAAGTTCAGGACGGAGCCCCCTCCTGCCTGGGCCATCTGGCGGCAGAAGACCCGGCAGGCCAGGACCACTCCCGTGGTGTTGGTGCGCAGGACGGAGTCGAAGACCCCCATGTCCAAATCGAAGAAGCCCCGCATCTCCTGGGGCTTGTCCGGGGAGAGTTCCTGGGGGTCGTAGGTATAGTTGGTGGTGAGAGCGCGGATGTCATTGCCTCCTGCGCCATTCACCAGAATCCGGCAAGGCCCCCATTCCCGGAGGGTGCGCTCCCCCACCTGGGCCAGGGCGGCCTCCTCCGTGACATCACAGGGTTCCACCCGGCAAAGGCCCCCCGCCTGACGGATGGCCGACGCCGTCTTTTCCAACTTTTCCCTGGTGCGCCCCACCAGGACCACTTTGGCGCCTTTGGCGGCCAAATCCTTGGCGATTTCGGAGCACAGGGTGCCCCCGGCGCCCGTGACCACCGCCACTCCACCGTTCCCCATCTTTTCTTTCATCGTTCTTTTCTCCGGAGATGTTCTTTGATGTTGCCATAGCTGAGCCTGGTCGCCAAGTCGACCAAGGTCTCACGCCGGGAAGGAAACTCCCCCCGCTCCGCCTTCTCCGCCAGCCAGGAGGAAAGGACACGGCGGTAGTATTCGTGGCGGACGAAGGAGAGAAGACTGCGGGAATCCGTGGTCATGCCCAGGGAGACGGAGAGGACGCCGTAGGCGGCGGAGGCCTCCAGGCATGCCCGAATGCCCTGGAGGTGGTCGCACCACCACCAGGCCGGGCCTAGCTGCACCTTGCCGGGCAGGCCCTCTCCAGGGAAGGCGCCGGAGAGATTGGCCAGGGGAGGGCAGTCGGCAGGATTCAGGGGATAGAGGAGGCATTCTGGAAGGCCCTGGGGGGATTGCTCGGCGTCGTCCAACAGGGCGACGAGCTCCTGCAGATTCCAACCTTGCCCGATGCCGGCGTAGCCTCCCGCCGGCCCCGCCACCTTTCGCAGCCGGGTGCTGGTGTGCCGCAGAGCTCCTAGGTGGAGTTGCACCGTCCAATGTCGCCGGGCATATTCCTCCAGGAGGAGTCGGAGGATGGCGGAGGAGAGTTGGGAGGAGGGAGGGGGAGGCTGTTCCCCGAAGGTCAGCCGAACCTGGGCCATGGAGCGGGCGGGACAGTAGAGGAAATCCCCGTCCAGGGCATGGTCGGCAAAGCGGCATCCTTTCTGGTGCAGGGCGTCCAGGAGAGGAATGATGCCCTGACGCAGATCTTCCAGACTGCGCAGGGGATGGCCGGCCAAACGGGTCAGCTTCCGCCAAAGCTCCTGGGGGGGATGGAGCAAATCGTCTCCCCGGAAAGAGGGCACTACGCCGGGAATCGCCGGCCAATCCTCAATCTCTTCCCCCGGGGTGACGCAAGGGGCGGCATACTCCACCCCCATCTGACGCAACAAGCCCCGGGCCGAATAGCCCGGCTCCTGCATTTGCTCCTTGGTTTGCTCCCAAATCCGTTCCGCACTCTCCGGAGTCAAGTCCTCCTGAATGTGGAAAAATCGGGATAGCTCCAATTGGGACCAATGGTAGAGGGGATTGCCCACCAACTGGGGCAGGACGGCACTCCAGGCCTGAAACCGCTCCCAGTCCGAGGCTGGACCCGTGATCTTCTCCTCCGGCACCCCCAAAATGCGCATGACCCGATGCTTGTAGGGATCCGGCGTCACCCAAAGCCGGGTTAGGTTCTCCTCTCGGCGATTTGCATTCAAATCTCTCCAAGACAAGTGGTTGTGCCAATCTATCAGGGGGAGCCCCTCAAGGGATTGGTAAATCTCTTTGGCAAGCGAACTGGTTAAGAGAAAGTCCGGACGCATCTCTGCCACAGATTAAC